>DPHR01000010.1 GCA_003522945.1 Clostridiales bacterium | reverse complement strand
AGAAATCGCTAACTTCCAGTTTGTCGGGCATAGCACAGCCATATGCTTTTCCCCAATAGTGGTGCAATCGGTAAAAGTTCCCACCTTAATTGGTTTCTATCAAAATTACGATGGGCTTTTTTATACCCGAAATCCGCTTGAAACAAGCTTTTCAGCCGTTTCGACACATGAGCAAACCCCGCTGCAGAGCGATTCTGCGGCGGGGTTTCGTGCTTTATACCGGGGTATTCGTTAAACAGCCAAATTCTGATAATGCTTCTTATGAGAAAATCGGCGATGAAGTGCGGTCGCCGGCGGATTCAGCCCCTTTTGAGGTGTCTTCATCTTGGGAATGGCGCCGTGTGGGTGAGCTATTCTCAAATATGTCAGAGCCGGCATACAAAAAGGACGCTCTCATCTCATATCATCAAGGCGGACAAAATGGCAACGGTGCTGCGCGGCGGAAATATCGGTGAGGAGCCGTTCTTTTTTAAGAGTGACGGTGGTTTCATTTCAGGTGATCTCGTAAAGCCAGAGCTGTGTTTGAGAAAGAACTATATGATCGCGCCTGCGGTCAGCAGCCCGGACCGCATCGGCAAAAATGCTCTCATAGACAGGGATTATTCCGACGTATTCACGGCTTGCTCCAGTTCAAGCTTTGCCGAATCCAGAAATCCGATCACGGCTTTTCCGCTTTCTGTGCTCACGGCTGCTGTCTTCTTTCACCGTTCCGTTTCAGCGAATGGAATACTTGGCGGGATGCTCGTCCCACTCCTTCAGAATCTTCATCGCCTCGCAGGCGGCGCGGCATGCGCGGTCTTCGCCGGTTTTGTCCGTTGCCCACTCCCCGGTAATACGGTTGGTTATAACGGCCAGAATGGAGGCGCTGCGCATCTCATGCAGATACCCTACGACGAAGTGCCCGGCGGAATCCGTGTCGATATTGGTCACTCTGGCCTGCCGCAAATCTTCAATCAGGTGCTCGGAACGGGAAGGCCAGAAACCATTTTCACTGATTTTGCGCCCTTGCCCGATGTAAAGCGAAGACGGGCTGTACATGATTCCTGTCCCATAACGGTAGCCAAGGCGCTCACAGGCTTCGCAAAGGGCATTCACGACCATACGATCGGCAACAGCGGGGAATGACTTGTCCACATAGCAATCGCTGGTACCATCTGCCCGGATGGCAGCCACAGGGATGATAAGGTCACCCGGCTGAAACCGTTCCGAGATTGCGCCTGTGGTACCGATGCGAACGGTGGTGTGCGCTCCGATGTTCTTCAGCTCGTGCAGGCAGATCTCGGCGCTCGTCGTGCCGATGCCGGTGGAGACGCAGGCAATATCCATGCCGTCATAGGTACCCTTTGCGGAACGAAACTCCCGGTTGAATTCCAGATCTACCGCATTTTTCCACTGCTTTTTGACAAGCTCGACCCGTTCCGGCGCGCCCGGCAGCAGAACGTAGGGGGAAATCTGGCCTTCCGTCAAGCGGATGTGAAATTGTGCGTCCCCGATGCCGGGAAATTCAGTTTTCAGTGTGTTTTTCATGTTGTCCTCCTTTGTCGTCATAGTGCGTTCGGTTTTCCTTATGCGCGAAGTATAGCAAAAAGAAGCCCTCTCAAACCATGCCGTATGGCATAGTTTGAGAGGACTTCCGGTTTGTTTTTTTCCGCGATAAATTGACTCGGTGCCTTTCATCAAAGAATATTTTTCCGTGTTCTTCGCCTGGATCGCCGCAATTCGTTTTGGATTGCGGCGGCTTTTCACATTTTCTCTTGTTTTTTCTGTTGGACATGCTATAAATATAAATAATTAAATGTAAATCAGAAACGGAGCATGGCCATGAACGATTTTATCATAGAAAATGCCCGTCCGGAGGACGCCGCGGCAATACTGGACTACCTGAAAATCGTCGGCGGGGAGACGGACAATCTCAACATGGGTGCGGAAGGTATCCCCATTGCCGTGGAAGTTGAAGAAGCGTTTCTTCGTTCCATGCTCGATTCGTCCGACGACGTGATGTACGCGGCAAAAGCGGATGACGAGATCATCGGCATCGCCAACGTCAGCCGGCTGAAACGGCGCATGAGCCATCGCGCCTCGATCGGCATCAGTGTCCGGCAGTGCGCGTGGCATAGCGGCGTCGGCACGGCGCTGATGGAGGCGCTCCTTGCTTTCGCCCGGAAAAACGGCATAGAACAGCTGGAGCTCGAGGTGCGCTCCGATAACAACCGCGCCATTCGCCTGTATGAAAGGTTTGGATTTACAAAGATCGGAACGATCCCCGCATTTCTCAAGGTCAACGGAGAAGATTTTGCCTCCGATTACATGGTGCTCCCCCTGAAAAACAACGCCTGAGACAGATGCATTACGTTCAGGCCAAAGGCATTCTCTCCGCCGGAAACGGGATGAATCTCTACCGCGGCTGCACGCACGGCTGCATTTACTGCGATTCAAGAAGCCGCTGCTATCATATGGATCACGCTTTCGAGGATATTGAAATCAAAGAAAATGCTCTCACGCTTCTGGAAGACGCGCTCCGACGCAAGCGCAGCGCCTGCATGCTCGGCACCGGCGCAATGACTGACCCCTACATCCCGCTTGAATCGGAGCTCGGCTATGTCCGCGGCGCGCTCTCGCTCGCACTCCGGTACGGCTTTGGCTTCACACTGCAAACAAAATCCGACCGCGTGCTGCGCGATATTGATCTCCTGCAGGCCATCAACGAGCGAACAAAATGCGTGGTGCAGATGACGCTCACCACATACGACGAGGCACTTTGCCGGAAGCTGGAACCAAATGTCTGCACCACCTCCGCCCGCTTCGCCGCGCTGCAAAGGCTCCATGAAGCCGGGATCCCCACGGTTATGTGGCTCTCCCCCATTTTGCCGTTTATCAACGACACGGAGGAAAACATTCTCGGCATTCTGCGCTATTGCGCCGAAGCGAAGGTCAAGGGCGTCATCTGCTTCGGCATGGGAGTAACGCTCCGCGAAGGGAACCGCGAATACTTCTTTGCGCAGCTCGACCGGCTGTTTCCCGGCATGAAGGAGCAGTATATCCGCGCCTTTGGTCTTTCCTATGAAAACACCAGCCCGCGCAATGCCAAGCTCATGCGTCTCTATCACGCCTTCTGCGAGGAGCACGGCATGATGCATGATAATGCGGAAATATTCACCTACCTGCGCACATTCACAGACAAATCCGATGAAACGCAGTTGTGTCTGTTCTAACGAGGAATTACCGAATTGTAAAAACTTAATTCCGGAAACGGAGGCACTTATGGATATTCTTTTAAAAAATGGCAAGATCTACGACGGGACAGGTGCGGACGCTTTTCTCGGCGATATACTCGTCCGCGGCGACCGCATCGAAAAGATCGGCGAGGGACTTATCTGCGACGGAGCGCAGGTGATCGATCTTCAGGGTCTATCCGTGTCCTCCGGGTTTATGGACGCTCACTCACACAACGACTGGTTCGCTATCCGCAAGGATCCCCGGCCGTTTTTTGAGCCGTTCATCCGACAGGGCATCACCTCGTTCATCACCGGCAACTGCGGTCTTTCCGCCACAGGGTTCACTCCGGATACGCCGTATCTTGATAAGATCGGCGGCGGGCTTTTCGGCTACCGCGGGGATGAGACCGGCGTGTACCCGTCGGCCGGCGCGCTGCTCGACGCCGCAGACGGCCGCTCCCCCTGCAATATTGCCGTTCTCGCTGGCCATTGCTCCGCGCGCGCCGGTATCACCGGCTTTGACGGCCGCGATCTGACGCCCGCCGAAGAGGAGCAGATGCTCGGCGCCATAGAGAAGAGCCTGAAGGAAGGCGCCTGCGGCGTGTCGCTCGGGCTGATGTACGAACCGGGACTGTATGTTTCGATCGAAGAGCTGAAAAAGGTCGCTCGTCTCGCCGAGCGGTATGACCTTCCGATGACCGTGCATCCGAGAGCATGCAGCGCTGTTTCCATGACCTATCCCCTGCTTGGCCGGCCGCACCTTCTCCGCGCGCTCGACGAGTTAGAAGAGATCACGCGCGGCACGCACATGAAGCTCCAGTACTCCCACGCGATCTTCGTTGGACGCCGCTCGTTCCGCTGTAAGGATGAGCTCAAGGAGATCATTTATCGGATGCGGGAAAACGGCGTAGACGCGCAGTTTGATATATACAGCGAGCTGCTCGGCGTATCTGTCATCACGGTCGTAATGCCGACGTGGTATCAGGCGCTCAGTGCGGAAGAAAAACGCCGTCCTGTGAACAAGCTCCGCTTTTCCCTGCTCGCCAAAATGAGCATCGCGCTTCTCGGCTTTGGGTGGGATGACATCACCATTGGTTACGTCGGTGAGGGGAACGAGCGATACGAGGGAAAGACCGTGGCACAAATTGCCAGGGAAATGGGAAAAACCGACATCGACGCCTATCTCGATCTCTGCGAAATGAGCGACTTCAAGGGCCGTGTCAACATGGGGCCGTACAGCACGCCGGAGATCGTCAGCGATCTCTCCCGCGACGATGTGTGCCTTTATATGACTGACGCCTGGGTCGAGCCGCACGGCGTGCAGAACCCTGCCATTTACGACTGCTTCCCCAAATTTCTCAAATACTCCCTCAACGGCACCGGCGACACTATGCCGCGGACGATCCGCAAAATGACCGGCGGCGTAGCCGACCGGTTCTCCATTCCGGAGCGGGGATACGTCCGCGAAGGCTATTTCGCCGACCTTACCGTATTCAACGAAGATAAGCTCAAAGCCGGAGAAGCGGATCGCGGACATTCCTTCGGCATAGAAAAGGTCTTTATCAACGGCCAGCTCATTCTTGACGGCGAAGCGCTCAACACCGACGCCATGCGCACGAGCGGCCGCGCGATGCGCGCCGCGAAGCGATAACCGGCATATTATGAGAAAAGGCTCCGGACGATCGGATCGTCCGGAGCCTTTGTCTAACTATATTTTATTCGCTGACAGCGTCGATTTTCGCGCCATGCAGCTTTTTCTGCAGCCAGTCCTTGCCGTCTACAAAGCGGGAGACGATGAAGCTCACCACGTAGTCGCCGGCAGCGTTGACCATCGTCGCGGGCGGGTCGATCAGCTCGCCGATGGCAAGAGCGATCGGGAACGCCACGTTGAGGTGATCCGGGAAGAACATCGAGCAGAGCACCAGCTCGCCCGTGCCGCCGCCGCCGGGAATGCCGGACATGGCAACCGACGAGAACACCGCCACAACGATCGCCAGGATCGCCTCACCCGTACCGAAGTCCTTGCCGAACATGCCGAAGAGGAACGCGACCTTGATGATGGCGCCCATGGCCGAGCCGTCCATGTGCATCGTAGCGCCGAGGGGCATGACAATATCGGAAACTTCCTTGGAAATGCCGGTGTCCTCCGAGACTTCCATGTTCACCGGGATCGTTGCGACCGAGGAGCAGGTGCCGAACGCGGTCGCCGCCGGGCGGAAGAGGTGCTGGAACATGACCTTAGCCGCGCCCTTGCCGCCGCCGAAGCGGGCGTACAGCGGAGACGAAATGAGCAGATAGATCACGGAAACGACGTAGTAAATGCCGATGGCGCGGGCGTAGTTGGAGACGAAGTCCGAGCCGTGCGTCGCGACGAGGGAGGCGAAGAAGCCGAAGAAGCCGACAGGCGCATAGTAGGAGATGAGCTTGATGACCTTCAGAAGAATGTCCGTAAGGTCGTTGAGCAGCAGCGCCACGCGGGACTCACGGCCGCCGCACATCTGGATACCGAAGCCGAAGATGATCGCCGCAACGATCAGCGGGAGGATGGCGCGGCGGCTCCAGAGCTCGGTGAAGTCCGGCTTCGTGAAGAAGTTGATGATGAGCGTGCCGATATCCACGGTACCGACGCCGGACTCCTCATAGCTGGGCGCAGCGGTGAACACGGGAACGAAACGGACGATGACGTACATCAAAATCGCAGCGATGGCAGCGGTGGAAAGGAACGTCCCGACCGTGATGCCCATGATGCGCCCGGCGCGTTTTGCCGAGCTCATGTTCGCGATCGCCGAGGCGATGGAGCAGAACACCATCGGCACAACGACGCAGAACATCATATTAATAAACAGCGTCCCGAACGGTTCGAGAGCCGTAGCTCCCGGCCATGCCGCACCGACAATACAGCCGGCGACGATGCCGAGAAGCATCAGTGTAATGAAACCGTATTTCTTCATAAACTTCTTCATTGCACACAACCTCCACTGAGTATTTTCGTGCTATATTTTACTGCGCACACCTTGCGAAGTAAACGCAATCTATGCTATACTCTTTGCAAAAGATGCTTTTATGGAGGCCGTCATGGACGAAAACTATGAAAAGCGCGGATACCTGCTGGAGGATTTCCGACTCTTTCACCTGAAAGACGACCGCGGCACGAAGGTTGATTACCACTATCACGAATTCTGCAAGATCGTGCTTCTTCTCTCGGGCAGCGGCAGCTATACCGTAGAGGGGCGGCGCTATCTTCTGCTGCCCGGCGACATCGTGCTCGTCGGCAGCCGGTGCGTACATAAGCCCGAATTTGAAGAGGGAATTTCCTATGAGCGCATGATCCTTTATATCTCCCCTTCCCTGCTCGCGGAAAATTCCGTGCCGGACTATTCGCTCGAAGACGTATTCTCCGGTAAGCCGGGCCATGTGCTTCGCCCGGCGGAGGACGTCCGGCGGCGGCTTCGCTCGCTGGCAGAGCAGCTCGAGAGCGAAATGGCCGCGAGCGGCGGCGAGAATGCGATCCTTTCGCGGTGTACGCTGCTGCGCCTTCTCGTGGAAATCGGGCGTGCAATGCAGAAAACCGGCTCCGAGCTCCCGCAGCCGGTCGTACCGAGGGACGGCAAGATCCTGGACATTCTGCGTTATCTGGAAGCCAATCTTGCCGAAGACATCTCCATTGACGATCTGGCCGCGCAGTTTTTTATCAGCAAATACCATATGATGCGCCGCTTCCGCGAGGAGACCGGCACATCCATCCACAACTATCTCTCCGACAAGCGGCTTCTGGCGGCGCGCGATCTTATCCAGTCCGGACTTTCCGCCACGGACGCCTGCTTCCGCTGCGGCTTTCGCAGCTATTCCGCCTTTTCCCGCGCCTACGGAAAGCTCTTCGGCGCCACGCCGACCGGACGCATCGTGCAGACGCTCCACGCGGACGACTTTGACGAATGACAGGCAAAGAGGTGCATCCTATGAAATTCACAAAAATGCAGGGGGCCGGGAACGATTTCATCGTTCTGGACAACCGGTCCGGCGAAATACGCGAGAACGAATACTCCGCTCTCGCCGCCCGTCTCTGCCGCCGCCGTCTCTCGATCGGCGCGGACGGGCTGATGATCGTCCTCCCCGCGCAGGGCATCGGCGATTACGCCATGCGGTTTTACAATTCCGACGGCTCACTCGGCGAAATGTGCGGCAACGGCGCGCGGTGCATCGCGCGTTACGGCTATGACCGCGGTCTCGCCGGGGACATCCAGCGCATTGAAACGACCGCCGGGATCGTCGTCGGACAGCGCATCGAAGAGGATCTCTATTGCGTCCGGCTGAACGACCCCACCGCTGTGGAGACCGAGATTGGCATACCGTGGGACGGACAGATCCTCTCGGTATCGTATATGGAACTCGGCGATCCCGGTATCCCGCACGCCGTTTTGGAGCTGCCGGAATGGGACTTGATGCCGGAGGATGAGCTGCGCTCGCTCGGCGCTTACATCCGCAGCTACGCCGCCTTTCCGAAGGGCGCGAATGTAACGTTCCGCAAACGCCTTGGTCGGGATCATGTAAAGGCGGTCACCTATGAGCGCGGCGTGGAGGACTTCACACTCGCCTGCGGTACAGGCGCGGGAGCCACCGCTGCCGCCATGCGGCTGCGCGGCGAGATCAGAGATGAAACACTACGGCTGGATTTCCCCGGCGGCGAGCTGCAGGTCTCGCTCTCTGTAGAGGAGGATGCCGTCTGCGACATTTTTCTTACCGGCCCGACGATCGTTGTTGCCGAAGGTGAGTATCTCGGGAGGTAAACCCATGAGCAAGGAACGCGATATGCGCCGCACCGACTGGAAGCGCATCACGAAGCGGCGGTACGTTTCCCGCGGGGAAGCTGACATTTTCGGCAGTGCCGGACGAATTTCCCTTACTTTGATCGACGAGGTGACCGGCCCGCTCACGGTGCACTATCACAGCCGCGCCGTTCTCATCGCTGAAGCCGGTTATTCGTGGTTTCAGGCCGCGGTCCCCGGCACGCGCTGGTGGCTGATGGCGATGTTCGACGAATGTGACCGGCTCATACAGATCTATTTTGACATCACCGGCGGCAGCCGGTTTGACGATCCGGAAAACCCGACGTTCGAGGACATGTACCTCGATATCGTCGTATCCGCCGACGGCTCGATCGAGGTCGTTGACCGGGATGAACTGGACGAGGCGCTGCAAAGCGGCGCGATCACCGTCTTACAGCACAGGGAAGCAATCGAGGCCTGCGAAAAGCTGGAGAAGTTTCTCCGTGAAAATTCGACCGCCGTCCTGGAGTGGTGCAGCGCCATGCAGCGGAAACTGAAAAGAGAAATGCCGGTATGATTCCCAAAAGAGGGAGAAGCTCACGCAGCTTCTCCCTCTTTTGGGTTGTTAAAAAGCTGACCCTCCGGGAGTTTCCCGGAGGGTCCGTTTTGCTCAGTCGATCTTATAGGCGCGCTTGGTGACGTCCTCGCGTTGCATTTTATCGTAATGCCTGCAGAGGAACGGCTCAACCACGTAGTACAGCAGCTTGCCGTCGAGGTCGAAATAGAACACCGCAAACAGCAGCGCATAAAGCCCCGCCAGAATGCCGGCGATCTTGCCGAGGATCTTAAACAGTTTACGCATTCTTTCTTCCTCCCTGTTACCAGCTCATGGAATCGTCAAACTCAAGCAGCGACGGATCGAGCGGCTCTTCGTGCATGACGGTGGTCATGTAATCGTTGATGATGCGGCGGATCTCCGCACGGGAAACGGTGCGGCTGTCCGGCAGAGCGTGAGGAATCCAGATGGCATGGATGTTGCGCTTGCGGAACTCATCCTCGAACACACCATGCATGCCCTGCGCGCCCTTGCACTGGAGCTGGTCGTACATGGCGACCATGTCGCAGTTGAACTGCTCCATATACTTCCACAGCTCAAAGAAGTGGTGCATGCCGCCGACGGCCATACGGCGCATGGGGGCCCACATGTGGTACTGCGCCATATCCTCGAGCGTGTTCTCGTAGCTGTCGGTGCGGATGGTCATGTCGAACATGAGAGAGTCCATGTTGATGATGACGTTGAGACCCCAGCAGTTGTACGCCCAGGTACACCAGTTGGAGTAATACAGCGGCGCGCACGACCACGCGATCATGCGGTGGCGGGTTTCGGGGAAGGTCACGGTCTTGTTCCGCACGCAGCGCTCCATGATCCTGCGGACGCGGGCATCGACCTCATGCCAGATGAAGTTTTCCCCGTACTGCGACTGGTAGATGCGGTAGAGCGCCTGCGCAACGCCGTTGATGGGATAGTAGTTGGTGTTCGCGGCAACATCCCATTTCTCCCACTCGAACCGCTGCAGCTCGTTCTGTGCTTCCAGATTTTTGACGAGCTGATCCCAGTTGAACGGCACGCCGGTCATTTCCTCAACGAATTTCCACGCGCCCTCGATCTCCTTGGCGCAGTGCTTCTTGACGAGCGGATCGTCAAACTGCATCGGCTGCGGCATGGCGTAAAGCGGCTTATTGAAGAACCAGTCCTGCAGAGCGGTGCTTGCAACGGAAGCGTCGCACGCTTCGTTGGACGTGATGAACATCGGGGAGTAATCAGGCACATCGTCCTGCACAAAGATACCGGCTTCCGCCTGGCACATCGGGCACGGGTCGCCCGGCAGACCGATGGACTGCACGGCGTCGATATAGTGGAGAACGGTGTGGCTGTTGACGTGGCAGGTGACAAAATACGGGATCATCTCGAGCGGAACGTGTTTGAATTTATCCGCCCACGGATAGAACACGCCGCCCCATACCGTTTCCTTGTGGGCGATGGTATGGTCGTAATAATCGTTCTGCTTGCCGTTGTGCAGCTTCGTGTCGGCGGCGAACATACGCTGGAACTGCTGAATGGTCATGCTGACCATGGCGCGGTAGTGCCACGCGGAGGCACGCAGCGCCTCGCCGCGGAGTCCCTGCAGGCCGCGGTCGAACCAGTGCAGAACCGGAAGATAAGTCTGACCGACCCAGCGATAGCGCCACACACCCTTGAAGAAGGCCAGAGGCTCTTCGCTCTTGAGAATGTCCGCCACCATCTGCGCGTAGTTGTACAGCCAGATGTTGTTGAAGTAGTACATCGTGTCCTTTACGCCGCGCCACTCACGGTGCTTGTAAAGGCCGGTCTTGTCCTCCAGGATATCACCGAGACGACGCTCGCCGTGCGGCTTGCCGTACCAGAAATCCTTCAGGGCTTTTTTCATTTTCGCCTTATCCATTCTTCACGCCCTCCTTCTCCTGGATCTTCTTGATCTCCAGACTTTCCACAAACGCCTGGAAGCGCGTGCGGAGCTGGCCGGAGGCGGAGTTGATGTACTCTTTCTCGATCGAGCACACGGGCAGACCGAAGTCGCGCGGCAGGATGATCGTATCCGCCACACGCTCGTAGCTCCAGTACTCGCAGAACTTGTTGGATTCGACGATCACGCCGTCCGCCTTGTATTCTTTGGCGACATCGGCGATGTACTTTTTGCGCTGACGCATGGCGCTCTGCTCCATGGAGCGCGGGCAGACGCTCGTTTCAAGATAGTGGCGGGCGACAGCGCGAAGCGCCGTCTCCCCTTTTCGGATCTCGATCTTCTCGCGTCCGGGCAGAGAACCATAGCAGTAACGGTCGGCCACGACAAGCGCGCCGCAGCTCTCGATGAGCTTGGTGAAATCGGGATCGTCGTTTTCCGAACCGGCGAGAACGACCTTAACGCGGTAGTTGGGCTTTGCATCGGCTTCGCGGGTCTTGAGATCCTCGAGCGTTTCACGCAGATACGGGAGGATCAGATACTTTGGACAGACCATCGAGACGAGATTGATGATGTGGAACTCCGTGCCGGTGATCGTGGGCTTATCGAGCTTGCGAAATTCGCCGATCTGCGTGATGATGTCGCAGATCTCGTTGTGCGCCTCAATCGTGGCGCGCAGAGCTTCGTCGGACGTGTCGATGCCGAAATGTTCGTGCAGCTCGTCGAGAACGTGCTTCTGCAGCGTGGCGGCAAAGTGTTCGATGCTGTTCTCGTTCTTTTTGAACGGAACATCCGTGAAGGAGACGAAGAATTTTTCGTTCTGAATGAGGTCAGGCAGCTCGGCAAGATGCTCCTGAAACCGGCAGGTGCCGGCGCAGGTCTCCGTGCCGAGCTGCGCGTCGATGAAGTTGTAGCCGCCCTCGAGCGCACGCTCGAGAAGACTGCGGGCATAGTGGCAGACGCGGCTGGACATATAATAGGTGGCCATATCCGGGGAGGTGCAGCGCGGGGCGCGGAGGCGAACGCTGAAACAGCCGGGCAGATCCAGAAGGACCTCCGGCATGAAATAGCAGGTGTAGCCGAGAGCATACTTTCCCTCTTCCTTCGCCTGCCGGACAAGAGCGTTATAGGACTCCTGCAGCAGATCGTCGAAGAAGATCACATTTTTCAAATCGCGCATGGGGCTTCCTCCGTTGATGCTTTCTTATTCCGACGGAGACTTTTTCCCCGCCTGCTGGAAGTGAAGCTCACGCATACCTTCGACCTCGTCGCAGATCTCGCGCAGTCCGCACGAGTCGCAGTCGGTGGGTATACCGTCCAGAATGGTGCTGAGCGAACGGGTAATGTCGGTGACCTTGCGTGCCTGTGCACGAAGGCCGGGATAATCCGCCTCCGGCGCCGTGACGAAGATCACACGCACACCGCGAACATTTTCCTTCTCGCGGAATCTGCGGATATAGTCAAAGCCGACGTTCCGGAAGGAGATGCCGCTGCGGATGGCGTCGCGGCTGACGCGCACCTGCTCGCGGTTATCCTCCGAGAGCGCGCGGATCATGTATCCCTTCGGGAAGACATGGTATTTGACAAATTCGATATCCTGCAGCGCGCGGTACGCTTCGTCCTCTTCTCCCACGTCCTGAATGGAGAACAGAACGATGCGGGCAAAGGCGCAGTCGCCGCGGATCTCCGAAAGATCGGGGCCGTACAGCCAGACCTCGTCCGGCCCGACAAGACGCTCGTCGGTCGTAAAGCAGCTATAGGACACGGCGCTTTTGGCGCTGCCGCCGAGCTCATATGCCGCTTCGCGGAGCATGACAAGCTCGTTTCGGGACGTTTCCGCCCAGCAGGCCGCCGGGTCATACGCCCATTTTTTCGCGGAGGAGCCGCCGAGCAGCTCCTCCGTTTCATGAATGCATCCGTTAAAAAGCTCCATCAGAACTTGATGTCCGCTTTCTTGCGGTCAAAGATCCGGTTGACCTGTACATACGCCCAGGAGAGCAGCTTCTGGTCAAGATTCCAGAAATAGACCACAAACAATACGCCGATGACTGCCGTCAGAATACCGGCGATCTTACCAAACACTTTCCAGAATTTTTTCATAGAGAATTATACTCCTTTCGAAAGTCCCTTCTGGCGGGCGTATTCCGCCGCGCCGAGAGCGCCCATGAGCTGCGGGTCGGTCTTGAGGTCGATGACCTTGAGCTTGAGGACGTGCTCAATGGCCTGCTTCAGGCCGGCGTTCTTCGCGCAGCCGCCCGTCAGGGTGATGCTGTCGGTCGCGCCCGCTTTCTTTGCCATAACGAAGCAGCGCTTGGCAACGGCCATCTGGATGCCGGCGGCGATCTCGTCCATGGGCTTGCCTTCACCGACGAGCGTGATGACTTCGGACTCGGCAAAGACGGTGCACTGGGCGGTGATGGGGATAACGTTCTTCGCGCCGAGAGACAGGTTGGAGAATTCCGGCAGCGTCATCTCGAAGGAGCGCGCCATCGCTTCGTAGAAACGGCCGGTACCGGCAGCGCACTTGTCGTTCATGGCAAAGTTCTTGACGGTGCCGTCGGTGTCGATGCTGATGCCCTTGACGTCCTGGCCGCCGATGTCGATGATGGCCTTGACGGTCGGGTCGGTGACGTGGACGCCCATGGCGTGGCAGCTGATCTCGGAGACGTTCTCGTCGGCAAAGGGGACCTTGTTGCGGCCGTAGCCGGTGCCGATGAGATACTCAAGGTCCTTGGAGGAATGCAGGTCGGGGACCTGATCGATGACTTCCTGCATGGCGATCTGAGCGGACTGCTCGGAGTTGATCTTGCTGCGGATGGTGGTGTGCGCGACAATGTTTCCCTGCTCGTCAAGGATGACTGCTTTGGTGTAAGTGGAACCGACATCGCATCCGGCGAAATACTTCTTGGCCATGGTTAAATACCCTCCAATAATGATTCTATTTCTTTTTTTTACAGGCAGATCTCGTCTTCAAAATCAACCAGCGTGGGATCCAAAGGCTCGGCATGCATAACGGTGCGCATATACTCGCTCACCTTGTCGCGCATCTGGCGGCGGGAGACGGTACGCGGATCCATCAGATCGTGCTCGATCCAGATCATCTTGCGGTTCTGCTCGCGCGCCTGATCGTCCAGAATGCCCTGCACGGTGGCCATGTTCTTGCAGGCAACGTTCTGATACATGATGATGAGATCGACGTTCCAGATCTCACACTGCTTCCACAGCTCGTCAACAACGTGCTGATAACCGCCGTTCGTGTGACGGCGCATGACCATGCGCTCGTACAGACGGCCGAGATCGCGCAGTGCCTCTTCCTTGTCCTCGGTCTCGAGCTGTTTGGTGAAGTTAAGGCTCTCCATCTCAACGAGAACGTTGACGCCCCAGCAGTTGGCCAGCCAGTTGGAGAAGTTGGCATAGTAGTGCGCCGGGCAGGACCACACGATCGCGCGGTACTTCATCTTGCCGGGCCACGCCTCTTCCTTGCGCTCGTAGGCCTTGAGCATGATCTTGTTGACCTTCTTGAAGGTCTTCAAGATGCGCGGGTCGATGCCGCCGTCCATCTCGTAGTTCCACTTGCGGAACAGCTCGTAGCACGGGCCGATGATCTGCGGATACGCCGTCTGGTTGACCGCCCACTTTTCGAGCTCGTAGCTCGTCTCTGTGTTGAAGCGCTTCATGGCGGAGAAGTAAGCATCCCAGCTCCACTTTGCGCCGGTCTGCTCCTCAATGAACTTGATGCAGGCCTTGATATCCTCGGCGGCGCACTGCACGGTCTCCTCGTCCTCGTAGCGGACGGGGAAGCACAGATGGAACACCGGGAGATCCGGGAAGCGGCGGGACATGTAGGAGGACGCCATGGTCGAGCCGTCGCACGGCATGGAGCTGGAGATGAAGCACTTGCCCATATGCGGCAGCGCATCCAGCACCAGAGCGCCGCACTCGGAGGAGGGCACCGGGCAGCAGTCCGCCGGCAGGCCGAAGCTCTCGACCGCGTCGATGTACGGCACGCAGGTGAGCTGGTCGATCTCGGAGACCAGGAACACCGCGAAGAGCTGATACGGAATACCGATCAGGTCGGGGAAGCCCGCCATGATCTGGCCCATCGTCATCTCGTCGAAGAGAACGACCTTCTTGTTCAGCTCGGCGCTGTTGCCGTTCTTCGCGTCGCCCTTCGCCTGAAGGACGAGGTTTTCGGCAACGTAGCGGAAAATGTCATAGATCATAAGGTGGCTCATCTTGAGAGCCGCGCCGTGCTGACCCATGGTGTTCTTATCCATGAAGCCGACACAGCAGAGATAGGACATCATCCAGCGATAGTGCAGCACGGAGTTGAGCGCCGGAATGAGATCCTTGGAGAACGTGCCGAGCAGCATACCCCAAATGCGCAGCCACTCATAGAAATCGTACGCCGTGTCGGCGACGCCGCGCCATTCGCGGCGAACGGTAGCCATAGCGCCCTTCTTGTAGAGACGGCCGAGCTTCTTTTCGCCCTTGAGCAAAAGCTCGCGGCGCTCGGAGCAGGACATGGCGGCGATCTCGGCGGCTTCCTCGGCAACGCGCTTGCCGAAATCGATCCAGCCCTGTTTCTGGCGCGCGCCGAAGGCTTTCCAGTCGGTGGCAAGGAGCATATCCTTGGCGATATCAAAGACTTCCTTCAGGTTTTCGCCCTGCGCCTTCCAATCCATGTTGTTCTTTGTGCGGAAGAACGCCGGATTGGGGTATTTCGGAGTTTTCGCCATCAGTTCTCCCCTCCCTCTTTGCGGATGCGCTTGATCTCCAGCGATTCAACGAACGCCTGCACGCGGGTGCGGAGCTGTCCGGAATTGCCGTTGTTGTACAGACGGTCGACCGAAAGGACCGGCCAGTTCTTCTCTTCCGCCATAATGTGGCTGACGAGCGCGCGCTCAAAGCCCCAGTAGTCGCAGTACTTCATCTGTTCATAGATGATGCCCTCGGCGCCGAACTCGCGGGCAAGACGGTCGGCGGTGTCACGGCGCTGCTGGACCTTTTCATCGGAGATGTAGCGGGCGCATTCGGAATGCTGCATGTAGTGCAGGCAGAGCTGCGTAAGTACGTCGTCGGTGTCGTTGAGCTCAATGACCTCGCGGCCCGGCGTGGAGCCGAAGCAGTAGCGGTCGGAAACTACGAACGCGCCGCAGTTTTCAATGAGCTTGGTGAGCATGGGATCGTCGATCTCGCTGCCGACGATGGAAACACGGGCGCGGTACCAGGGCTTCGCATCGACCTTGCGCTTTTTGATCTCGGCAAGCGTCTCGCGCAGGTACGGCAGGATAAGCGCCTTCGGGCAGGTGTAGGAGACCAGATTGAGAACGTGGTACTCGTAGCCGGTGATGGGCGGATTTTCCATCTTGCGCATCTCGCCGATCTCGGTAAGGATGCGGCAGACTTCGTTGTGCACCTCCACGGCCTTGCGCAGCGCCTCGTCCGACGTGTCCGCGCCGAGCTTTTCCTTCATAACATCGAGCACACGGTAGCGCATCTGCTTCACATAAGACTCGAGCGTGTAGTCGGTGATCTTGAAGGGAATGTCCGCGTGGGTCACGAAAAAGTTGGGCTTGTCGTTTACCTGCAGGATTTCAAAGTGCTCCATAGCACGGTTCATCATGGAGCAGGCGTCCACGCCGATCATGGCGTCCAGAAACTGGTAGCCGCCCTCGATGGCGCGCTCGGTGAGCGCTCTGGCGAACTCGCATGTGTAGTTCGACATGTAGTACGTTGCAATGTCGATGGAGCCGGTGTGCGGAGCGCGGAGACGGACGGAGAAGCAGTTGCCAACGTTGAGGAGCGGTTCGGGGACATGGTAGCAGGTGTACCCCATGGCCAGATTCCCTTCCGCGGCTGCCTTTCGCACAAGCTCGTTGTCGGCATTATCCAGAAGCTGCTCAAAGTAGATCAGATGCTTGAGATCCTTCAAATGTCACACCCCTTTTTGATTTCTTTCTCTTGTTGTTTGCCCTTTATTTATAAGTTTAATTGCGCGCCTTTCAGAGAATGCCGAACTTTTCCAGAACTTCCTTCGTTCCGCGGTACACGCTCGACTCCGGCGGAAGATCGTACACCGTTTTGCCCTGGATATCGTTGGCGGCGTGGTAATCGTCCGACTCGATATAGGAAAGAATCTCAACGCCCGGAATCGTGATGAACTTGTTGAGATCCGGGTTTGTCACGCGGTTGATCACCGCGCCGATGCGGTCGTACATGACAAGTTCGTCGGCGACCTGCTTGATCGTTCCGACGACCTGAATGCCCTTGCGGCTCTGGTCGGAAACGAGCAGAAGGTGCGTGACCTTCTCGAGCACGCGGCGGTTGATCTGCTCGATACCGGCTTCGCCGTCGATAACAACATAATCAAACTCGCGGGAGAGCATCGTGATAACGTCCTTCAGATAGGCGTTGATGCGGCAGTAGCAGCCCTCCGCCTCCGGGCGGCCGATGGCGAGAAAGGCGAAGCCGTTCTTTTCCACCAGTGCATCGAAGATGCGGTAACGGGATTCCTCCACGAGATCCATCGCTTCCTTCGTGCGGCCCTCTTCCACGTTATCAATGATCTGCTTGCGGATCTCGTCAAGCGTGAGCGTGACCTCCACGCCGAGGCACGTTGAAAGACCGACGGCGGGATCGGCGTCGATCGCGAGGATCCTCGCGTCCGGTTTGCACTCCGTCAGGTGGCGCACCATGGCCGCCGCCAGCGTCGTTTTTCCCACTCCGCCCTTTCCGGATACGGCAATCACTTTTGCAGTTGTTTCCATCGCAAGTTTCCTTTCACGCAGTTTTATAAATTTGTGTGCGTTTTTAGACACTTTTATTGATTTTCACTACATATTTATTGTATCACTTTTTACTAAAAGAATCAAGAATTTCTTATTATTTTTTGTTGATTATCTGTTCCGGCTGTGTTAAATTGAACATGATGTTGGTGTAGGATTCACAACGGCTGTGAACAAATCATTAAGAAATTGAGAACAATTACAAATAAAGTTTGAAAGAGGGATTTGGATTTGAAAACCGATGCATTGGTTGAAAGACTCGTCAACAGCTACGGCAGCTGGGTGCAGAAGGACTGCGAAAATACCGAAGGCGGTACCGGACGCTATACCAGGGAGCTCTGGCCGTATGACACGATGTTCTCCCCCATCCAGGTCAACCGTCTGACGATCAAGAATCGTCTTGTGATGGCGCCGATGGGCAACTGCCAGATGGCGGAAGAGACCGGCCGCCCGAACGACAAAATGCGCGAGTACTTTTTTGCCCGCGCCGAAGGCGGCGTCGGCCTTCTCACCACGGGCCTCATCCCCATCAGCCACCACATCGACTCGTCCGTGACGGAAAAGGGCAACTTCTCCTACTTCCCCCGCATCGACAACACCCGCACCAACTTCATGGGCTGGCGCGATCTGGCGCAGGGCGTCCACGCGCGCAACAGCCGCATTTTCATCCAGCTCACCGCCGGCCTCGGCCGTGTCGGCAACCCGCAGTGCCTTATGACGAAGTACGCGCTGCCCGTGTCCGCCTCTTGGAATCCGAACTTCTATATTCCGAGCATTCCCTGCCGTCCCCTTACCGACCTTGAGCTGGACCAGATCGTCCGTAACTTTGGTCAGGGCGCAGCAGACGCCAAGACGATGGGCATCGACGGCGTGTATCTGCACGGCCACGAGGGCTATCTCATCGATCAGCTCACCAACACCGCGTTCAACCACCGCAAGCTCGGCAAATATACCGACTGGCAGCTCTTCGGCATCAACATCGTCAAGGAGATGCGCAAGCGCACCGGTCCGTGGTTCCCGATCATGTACCGCATCGATCTGAGCTGCGCTCTCGAAGAGACCTACGGTGAGCGTATGGACACCGTTTCCTCCCTCAAGGGCTTCAAGAACGGCCGTTCCATTTATGAAACGCTCGACTATATGGAAAACCTCGTCAAGGCGGGCGTCGATATGTTCGACGTGGACCTTGGCTGCTACGACAACTGGTGGCTCCCGCATCCGCCCGCGTACATGCCCGCCGGCTGCTTCCTTGACGTGGCGAAGGTGGCCAAGGAATACTTCAAGGAGCGCGGCGTGAAGTCCAATGCCGGATTTGAGGTTCCCATCGTCGCTGTCGGCAAGCTCAACTATCCCGATATGGACGAGAAGGCCCTGCGCGACGGCAAGTGCGACATGATCATGCTCGGCCGCCCGGTGCTCGCCGATCCCGACTGGTGCAGGAAAGCCTACGCGGGCGACGTGGACCAGATCCGTCCGTGCATCGGCTGTCAGGAAGCCTGCGTCAACGAGTTCGTCGAGGGCGGTCACCCGCAGTGCGCCGTCAACCCGCGCACCGGCCATGAGGATGTGCTGCCCAAGCAGTCCGCGCCCGCTGTAACGGCGAAGAAGATCGGCGTCGTCGGCGGCGGCCCCGCCGGCATGAACTTTGCCATCTACGCCGCGCAGCGCGGCCACACCGTCGAGATCCTTGAGAAAACGAGCGAGCTCGGCGGCATTGCGAACGCTGCTGCCGTTCCCAAAAATAAGTACGACATGCACAACTATGTCGAATGGCTCAAGCGCCAGACGCTCGGGCAGAAGGGCGTTGCGGTGAAGTTCGGCGTAGAGGCCACGCCGGAATATCTCAAGGCGCAGAACTACGACGCCGTGATCTATGCCGTCGGCGCCAAGCGCATCAGCCCGCGCATTCCCGGCATCGACACCGTGAACATGGTCGAAGCGACCGAGCTTCTGCGCAATCCCGAAAAGCTCGGCGGCGCGAAGAAGGTCGTCGTTCTCGGCGGCGGCGCGGTCGGCATGGAGACCGCCTACTGGCTGAGCTACGAGCACGGCTGCAGGATCACCGTGATCGACATGCTCGGCAACTTCATGGACGGCGCCTGCACCGCCAACCGCGGCCACATCATCCACTATCTTGAGGATAACGGCGCGAAGCTCGTCAACTGCGCGACGATCAAGTCGTTCGAGCCGGGCAGGGTGCTCGTCAGCCGCAACATCTCCAAGGGCGCGCCGGACGTTTACTGCACCTGGACGCCGGTTCTGCCGAAGAACGTCGTCAACCCGCTTGCGCCGAAGATGGGTCCCGAAACGGTCGTCGAAGAGCACCACGCGGAGCTGTTCGTCAACGCGCTCGGCCGCCGTGCCGACGAGAGCCAGTATCTTGAGGGCGTGAAGCAGCATGTCGCCAAGGAGATCTACAACATCGGCGACTCCTTCCAGGCCGGCCTCGTCTGGGGCGCTACCAAAGCCGCCTACGACCTCGCGCAGTACATCTGATCCGATAACTGCATAAGCGCATAAGATGACGCCGTATCCGGAAATACCGGATACGGCGTCATAATCTATATCTGTTATCGGGTATAAACGGAAGATCACTTTTCCCCCGCTGCGGCGCGGGCGTAGGCGACGATGATCGCCGCCGTTTCTTCCAGTCCGGCGGAGGAATCCACCGTCAGCTCATAGTTTTCGGCATCGCCCCATCGGCGCCCGGAGATGTGCCGGTAATACGACGCCCGCGCCTTGTCGGAGCGGCGGATATTGCGTTTTGCCTCCCGCAGCGTGTCCCCGTATACCTCCATAACACGACGGATTCGGTAGTCGAGCGGCGCGTGAACGAACACACGGACAACATTTTTATGCTCCCGCAGAACATAATCCGCGGCGCGCCCTACGATAACGCACGAACCGTTGTCGGCGATGCGGCGGATGATCCGGTCCTGCGCCGCGATGGCCCGCTGGACCACCTGCGAGCTGAGATAGAGATCGCGCATCGCGTCCGGAGCGTTTTTGTGGATATCGGAAATGAATTCGCGGTCGAGTCCGCTCTCATGCGCGGCCAGCGCCACCATCTCCTTGTAGTAAAACGGGATGCCGAGCTTCTGCGCAACGAGCTTTCCGATCTGCTTGCCGGAGGAGCCGTGCTCGCGGGCGATGGTGATGATGACGCCCGGCTTCGAGGGTTTGAGCGCCACGGCGTCTCCGTCATCCGCGCGCAGCGGCTTCGGCTCGCTGACATAGTCCTTTTTGAGGAACTGCCGGTAGAATACAAACCCCACGATGCTCGTCAGGATCTCCGTAACCGGATACGTCAGCCAGAACCGGCTCAGCCCGAAGCGGGAGAAAAGATAGCCGAGCGGAACGAACAGCACGACTGTCCGGATCACCGTGAGCGCCGAGCTTTTCAAACTTGAGCCCACCGCCTGAAAGAACACCGGAAAGATCAGCGATGTGACCATCGGGATAAAGCCGAGGCCGATGATGCGGAAGCCGACCGTGCCGATCTCGATCACGAACGCATCGGAGGTAAATGTCCGCAGCAGCTGTGACGGCAGAGAAACGAAGATAAGCGTGCCGACGGCCATCAGCGCCGCGCCGAACAGGACAGAGGCCGAAAGCGTCTTTTTGCAGCGGTCGATGTTTCGCGCGGCGTAATTGTAGCTGATGACCGGAACGATACACGTCTGCATCGCGCCGAGCGGGATAAAGAAGAACGTCTGCCACTTATAGTAAATGCCGAGAGCGGTGACAGCCTCGTCGCAGAAGCTCGCCAAAATCAGATTAAGGCCGAAAATATAAAAAGTGTACGCCGACTGCATCAGGATATTCGGTATGCCGAGACGGAAGATCTTTGCGACGTGGTGCGGATACGCCTTTGCCGCGGGCGAGCGGCGAAAGCCCTTTCTCATCACGACGAGCGCCGCCACGATCTGCCCCGCAACAGTAGCAACGGCAGCGCCGGCGATCCCCATTTCCGGAAGGCCGAAAAGGCCGAAGATCAAAAGCGGGTCGAGAACGATGTTCGTGACCGCGCCGAGGATCTGGGCGATCATTGGCGTTTTCATATCGCCGATCGATTGCAGCACCTTTGTCCAGATGCTCTCGAAGAACAGCCCGAAGCTGAATACGCATACGATCCGGCCATATACCGTCACATCGCGTATCACCGCGTCAGACGCGGTGGATATTCTCGCATAGGCGGGCATGACCGCCCAGCAGACCGCAGCGAACAAAAGCCACAGCGCGGCAGCGAGCGGTGTTCCCACACCGGCATACTCATCCGCCTTTTTCGCCTCGCCCACGCCGAGCTTTGCCGCCATCACCGTGTTGATCCCTACGCCCGTTCCGACGGCGAGAGCGATCATCAAAAGCTGGATCGGATAGATGATGGACAAAGCTGTCAGGCCGGATTCCGAATACCGGCCCACAAACAGACTGTCCACGATATTATAAAGCGCCTGAATGAGCTGCGCGAGCATCACCGGCGGCGCCAGACGCAACAGAACTCTGCTGATTTTTTCCGTTCGGAACAGTTCGCTGTGTTCCACTTTGGTATCCCTCGTTTTTCTCGTTTGATATCCCGCGTTTTTCGCGGGTAGGCGGCATTGTAGCCGCTTATAAAAAATTTGTCAATGGGGCTGCGTATGCCGTATAGATATCCTGTGTTTTTCTTCTTTTCAAACCTTCACCAAGTCATTATAATAAGAACGTCTGAATAAGGAGGAATAAACCATGAATACCGCATACTATCAGGGAAACCGGGAACAGCTCTATGCCATGATGCAGCCTGGTTCGCTTTTGATGCTTTTTTCCGGCGAAGAGGTTCGGAAAACGAACGACGAATATTACCCGTTTTTCGCGGATCGGAGCTTTGTCTACTTTACGGGGCTGAAGTGCAGGCAGGCGGTGCTGCTCGCGCTGAAGGACGCCGAGGGCAGTGTCGCGGAGCGGCTGTATCTGCTGCCGCCGGACGCTATTGCCGAGCGCTGGACCGGCACTCGGATCAAGCCGCAGGAAGCGGAAAGCGTTTCCGGCGTTAAGGACGTGCGCTTCGTCGGCGCGCTGGAAACGGATTTTTCCGCTCTGGCGAACAGCGGAAACTACGGAGCCGTGTATCTCGACCTCTACCGCATCTCCCCCGCTGACATTGACCGCCCGGCGCACAGCTGGCGAAACGTGATCCAGCGGGAATATCCGTTCCTGCGTCTGGAAAACGCCAACATACTGATCCGCCGGCTGCGGCTTATAAAGCAGCCCTGCGAGATCGAGGCGCTGCGTGAAGCCGAGAAGATCACCAAGGCGGGCATTCTGGCCATGATGCACGCTTCCCGCCCCGGAAAATATGAGTACCAGTACAAAGCGGATTTTGATTATGCGCTGGCGCAGTTCGGCCCGGACGGTCCCGGATTTCCTTCCATCATTTCCGCTGGAAAAAACAACTTCTGCATCCATTATTACAGCTACACCGGGCAGGCGCAGGACGGTGACATGATCCTCAACGACGTCGGCGCGCAGTACGACAACATGATCACTGACGTATCCCGCGGCTGGCCGTGCAACGGACGGTTCTCGCCTCGTCAGCGGCTTTTGTACGAGTGCGTGCTGGCTACCTCGGACTATATGTTTTCGATCATTCGCCCCGGTATGCCCATGGAAGAGGTAGATGCCACGATCCGCCGCTACAACGCGGAGCGTCTGGTGGAAGCAGGGGTTCTCCGGAGCGCGGATGAGATCGGGAAGCTCATGTGGCACGGCGGCTCGCATCACATCGGCTACGATGTGCACGATGTGGTAGAGCGTCCTGCCGTCCTCGCGCCCAACATGGTCTTCTGTGTGGATGTCGGTGTGTACCACGAGGAATGGGGCATCGGCTTCCGGTTGGAGGATAACTGCCTCGTGACGGAAACCGGCTGCGAAAACATTTCGGCCGGTATTCCGCGCACCATTGCCGATATCGAAGCGGAGATCGGCCGCATCTGATCTATGGAGCGGATATTGCTTTGGCTTCTGGCCGCCGGAGCGCTTATCGGCGGGATCGACTCTCTCCTCGGCAACCGGCTGGGATTGGGAGAACGATTTGAGGAGGGTTTCCGTCTGCTGGGCCCCACGGCTCTCTCCATGGCGGGCATTCTCTGTCTTTCTCCCCTCATTGTCCGGGTACTTTCCCTGACGCTCTCTCCGCTCTGGCAAAGGATCGGTTTGGACCCCGGAATGCTGGGCGGTTTTATTCCCATCGATATGGGAGGCTACCAGGCGGCAGTCGATCTTGCCTCCGATCCGACCGTCGGGCTTTACGCGGGCATTCTGGTCTCTGCCACAACGGGATGCACGCTGGCATTTACCATTCCGATGGGCATGGGGCTTCTCTCTCCGGAGGACACGAACGCTTTTTCCCGAGGGATATTGATCGGTCTCATTCCCATGCCCGCGGCGCAGATACTCGGCGGTCTTGCCGGAGGGATGCAGTTTCTCCCTCTTCTGAAAGAGACCATTCCGATCCTGCTTTTCTCCGCGGCGCTGATGCTCTGTCTCCATTTTGCCCCGCAGAAAAGTCTGAAAGTATTCGGCGGCTTTGCCAAGTTTCTTCGGGCTTTTTCTCTGATCGGGCTGACGCTCGGCGCGGTGCAGTATATCGGCAATATAAAGCTGCTGCCTTCCCTGATGCCGCTGGAAGAGGCAATGCAGGTGGTCGCGTCCATCGGGATCGTCATGCTGGGGAGTCTCCCTGCGGCGGAGCTTCTCCGGCGCGGCCTTTCCCGGCCGTTTTCTGCTTTGGGCAGAAAGCTGCATATGGATGACCGCAGCTTTGCCGCCCTGCTCGTCGGCTTTGTCAGCGCCACTCCGGCCATCAGTATGATCAAGGGAATGGATCCGCGGGGCAAAGTTATGAATGCCGCTTTTCTTGTCTGCGGCGCTTCCGCGCTGGCCTCGCATCTCGGCTTTACCGTGGCCGTCGAGCGGAGCCTGATCTTTCCGCTGCTTATCACCAAGCTGACCGGCGGTCTTATGGGTACGGCTTTGGCGCTTCTGCTGACAAGGCGATCCGCCGGGAATTCCCCGGTTTCGTAAATGCGGCGTCCCCGAACTATCCGACATATAGACATAAGAATGCGGCGCGGTTCTTCAAACCGCGCCGCATTCTTTTACTGTTCCTTAATTGATGTGAAGGGTGTCCTCCGCCACGATGGTGGCGATGTTCTGGTTGCTGTAGGTGCCGTTGAAGTGCCATGTCACGTTTACCGGCACGTCCGTGCCGGACGTGACATCCACGCTCGTGCTGCCGAGGAAGGTCTGCGTCAGGGGGACATTGTCAAGGCGGATGGCCTTGGAGGACGCGTACGACACATTGCCGCCGACGGTAAACACAACGTCGCTGGTGCGGTCACCCGTTACGAGCGCGTACGACTCGACGTAAGTGTCGAGCTTGAGCGTTTTCGTGCCGCCGCTGCCGGTCACCGTCCACTTGACGACGATGTTGATGTACGTCCCCGTGTCCGAGCGGAACTCGCCGCTCTGGTCCTGGGCGGGCACCACTGTCGGCTGCACAGTGGGTACCGGCGTTTCGGTCGGAACAGGCGTTGCTGTAGGAACAGCGGTCGGGACGGCTGTCGGAACAGGTGTCCCGGTCGGCTCCGGCGTCGCCGTGGGGGGCGTCGTGGCCGTCGGTTCGGGTGTTGCGGTCGCCGTCGTCCCGGGATTTTGCGTATCCGAATCATTGTTTTTCGATATACGGAACACAACAAAAATGCCGACAGCGACAAGCAGGAAAACGAGGATCAGAATGGGAGCCGCGGATTTTTTCATGGAGAATACCTCCCTATCATTATTTCATCAGGAGATCGATCGCCTTGTCCAGTTCAGAAAGCGTTTCGGTATCCCCTTTTTGGACGGCGTCGATGACGCAATGGTTCATATGGTCGCGCAAAATTATTTTGCAGATGTTGTTGATCGCGCTGCGCACGGCGGCAAGCTGTACGAGCACCTCGGCGCAGTCGCGCCCGTCGTCGATCATGCGCTCAACGGCGTGCAGATGTCCGATCACGCGCGCCAGACGGTTCTTTACGGTTTTGGTATTCTGGTGCGTATGCGCGTGGGAGTGAGAATGCACCGTTCCGTCGGCATGGACGTGAACGTGCTCCTCCGCGGTTTGCATGGATTCCGTATGTTCCATAGCTTCACTCGTCCTTCGTCATGTGCTGCGCGGCAACGCGCAGCATCATTCGTTTCGTTTCCCCGGAATCAAACTTTACCTCGACCAGCGCGTCGCCGCCCATCGGCGTCATCTTTTCGATCACGCCCTTACCGAACGCCTTATGTACCACGCGGTCGCCCTTTTGGAAGTCCGGCGCTTTCGGCGCGGACAGGACGGTCTTCGGCTTTTCCGGAGCCGCGCGCTTTGCCGCGCCGGTCCGTCCGGTGCGTGCAGCATAACTCGTGCCAAAGCTGCCGGGCCGGTAGGACACCCCTCCGCCGGAATAGCCGGAGGAGCCTCCGCCCCATGTTCCGCTTCTTCCGGAGATGAATGTGCCGTCGTCATCCCAGAGATTCGCTTTCTTTTTCGCAAGCCCCTGCCGGTCGAGCAGCGTCTGGGGTATCTCCTCGGTGAAGCGGGACGGAAGGTTGGCCGATGTGCGGCCATAGAGCATACGCTGCGCGGCGCAGGTGATATAGAGCTTTTCCCGCGCGCGGGTGATCGCCACATAGCAGAGACGGCGCTCCTCTTCCATATCCTCGCTCTGGCCGATGGCCTGCATGCTCGGGAACAGGCCCTCCTCCGCGCCGATAATGAACACGACCGGAAATTCCAGACCCTTTGCCGCGTGCATCGTCATCATGACGGCGGCATCCTCGGCGCGGTCGTAATTGTCCAGATCGGTATAGAGCGCTACCTCGTCCAGATACGAATAGAGATCGAGATCAGGGTTGGCTTCCACGCTCTTCACAATGCTGGACTTGAGCTCGGCGATGTTTTCAAGGCGGGTGACATTTTCGTCGCCGCCTTTCGTCTCGAGCGCCAGCGCGTAGCCGGTGCGCTCGACCACAGCGTCGTAAAACTCATCAAGCGGCAGCGCAGAAACCGCTTCCTGCAGCTCCGCGATCATGCGGCAGAACTCCTCCATCCGCTTTCCGGCGGCGATGCCGGTGCGGTGAGATGCCGTGGTCATCGCTTCAAAAACGGAAATGTTCTCCGCCGCGGCGATCTCGCGGATCTTTTCCAGACTTGTCGCCCCGATGCCGCGCGGCGGCTCGTTCACAATGCGCAGAAGCCGCGTTTCATCCGTGGGGTTCGCGATCACGCTGAGATATGCCAGAATATCCTTGACCTCGGCGCGATCAAAAAAGCGCGTGCCGCCGAAAATACGGTACGGGATGGAGCGGCGCTTGAGCGCAAGCTCGATACTGCGCGACTGCGCGTTCGTCCGGTAGAGCACGGCGAAATCACGCATGGGCCGGCGCGCGGAGGCGATGGTACGCGCGACAAAGTCGGCCTCGTCATCCTCATTCCGCGCCTCGAAGAGCGTGACGGGGTCGCCGCCGGACTGCGCCGTCCAGAGCGTTTTTCCCTTGCGCTCGCGGTTGTTTGCGATGACGGCGTTCGCCGCGGCGAGAATGTTGCCGGTCGAGCGGTAATTCTGTTCGAGTCGGATGACACGTGCGTCCGGGTACTGCTTTTCAAAGGAGAGGATATTTTCGATCGTCGCGCCGCGGAATTTATAGATGCTCTGGTCGTCGTCGCCGACAACGCAGATGTTCCGGCTGCCGCTCGCCATGAGCGCGGCAAAGAGATATTGCAGATGGTTCGTGTCCTGATACTCGTCGATGAGGACGTATCGGAATTTTTTCTGATAATACGCGAGCACATCCGGCTCGTCCTGCAGAAGGCGGACGGTATAGTATATGAGATCGTCGAAGTCCATAGCTCCGGCGTCCTGCAGGTGTTTGGCATAGGCTGCATAGATCTTCGCCGTGCGGATGCGGCGGATATCACCGGAGCGCTCCTCGGCGGCGACGGCCTCCTCCGGCGAGACGAGCGATCCCTTGTACCGGCCCGCCGCGGCAAGCATGGCCTTCGGCGGGAACACCTTGTCGTCCATGTTCATGTCGCGCAGAATGCGCTTCATAACGGAGAGGCTGTCCGCCTGATCGTAGATCGTGAAGCTGTTCGGAAAGCCGATACGGTCGGCGCAGCGCCGCAGAATACGCACGCACGTGCCGTGGAACGTGAGCGCCCAGACATCGCGCCCGATCTCTCCGAGCTTGGCTTCCAGACGGTTTTTCAGCTCGTCCGCAGCCTTGTTCGTAAACGTGATCGCGAGCACCTGCCACGGCGCCGCGGGATCGACGGCGCACAGGCGGCGGATATTGTCCGTCACGTCCGTGCGTCCGGCTGCGGCGTCCTCGAGCGCGGCGAGCATCGTCTCGTCCGCATCGGGCGGAAGCTCTCTCGTGTCCGCGCCGCGGCCAAACTGCAGGATGTTGGCCACGCGGTGGATCAAGACCGTCGTTTTCCCGCTGCCGGCGCCCGCGAGCAGAAGCAGCGGGCCTTCCGTCGTCAGAACAGCTTCGCGCTGTTCCGGGTTCAGATTGGCATATTCTTTTTCAATGATCTGCCGCCGCGCGGCGGCAAACCGGCAGGAAAAGTCCTCGGTCATGGAGAGATATCCTCGGTTTCTTAGTCTTTGAAGAACAGGTGCTTGACGCGCTTATAGATAAAGAACGTGATCGCGCCGTTGGCGCCCGCTTTGATAAGATTGAAAAGCAGGATGAACGGCATGAGCGAGAGCACGGCGGACACCGTGCCGCTGTTCACCGCGCCCATCAGAAAATACGGCGTGATGACGAGATTGGCAAAGAACATGCACACGACCATCGTCAGCGTGCCGATGCCGATGGCGACCGCGGCCATTTTCTTCGTTTTGTGTTTCCGGTAGAAAAGACTCGACGAGAGCACATACGCGCCCGTTGCGACAATGTGCATGATGATGCCGTAGATCCCGCTCTGGGCGCTCACGGTAAAGCCCTGAATGAATGCGGCGATCAGCGTGACGATGAATCCCGCAGCCGGGCCGAACGCAAAGCCGCAGATCAGAATGGGAATATCCGCCGGGTCGTATTCAAGGAACGCGACCGCCGGAAAGATTGGAAAATGGATCAGCGCAACGAAGCAGACGGAGAGCGCCGTCAGGATCGCCATCGTCGTCAGTTTACGGGTGTTTGTCATGGGAAAGGCCCCCTTAAAAAAAATTCGTCCGAAGAAAGCCATTCTCCGGGCGCAGCACAAGAATGTAAGGAGAGCCTTACCGCTTCTTCTTCCATCCAGACTATACTGTCGGTCTCGGAGTTGCACCGAATCTGCCTTACGGCTCGCGGACTTTACCGCCGGTCGGGAATTTCACCCTGCCCTGAAGAATAGTTCCATATTCAGATAGCCGTATTATAGCACGCCCCGCAAAAAAATCAAGAGCTTTGACAATCCGTCCGAAAAACCTTACAATAGCGGCAGAAGGATGTGATGCGCATGGGCGAGCCGACCTGCACCTTTACCGGCCACCGCGCCGAAAAGCTGCCGTGGGGCTACAATGAAAACGATCCGCGCTGCCGGAGACTGAAACGGACGCTGTTCGATACACTGGAAGCGGTATACGAATCCGGCTTTCACCGGTTCATCTGCGGCATGGCGGAGGGGTGCGACCTCTATTTCTGCGAGGCCGTTCTCGCGCTGCGCGAGGATCATGCAGACGTCACGCTCGAAGCCGCCGTCCCGTTTGCAGGACAGGCGGAGCACTGGGGCGCGGCGCAGCGGCAGCGGTACGAATCGCTTCTCGCGCGCTGCGATACCGTCACCGTATTGCAGGAGCACTACTCCCCCGGCTGCATGATGAAGCGCAACCGGTACATGGTCGATCACGCCGATCTCATCATTGCCTGCTACGACGGCAAATCCGGCGGCACGCTCAACACGCTGCGCTACGCCATTGAGCGCGATATCCAGATCGTGCATCTGCCGTCGGAAATCTTGTAGTTCAGTATTAGTATGTTAATCTTGCAGAATAACCGTATTCAATTTTTCAAAAGGCGCTTTAGGTCATTGTTAAACTCTTAAGGCAGCACCGCACAATATCGTCATCGGCGTCCGGCGGCGCTTTTGCGCTGAAAGGTCGTTGCTTCCCCTTGCAATACGCAAAGTATTGCTGCGGGAAAGCGCCTATTTTTAATCGCAAAATCCCTCGCTGCCCGCTCTCGCCGAATTATGCGGTGCTGCCTTAATAATTTTCTTAAACAAAAAGAGCCTGCAATTTCCTTTTACAGACTCTTTCAAAAACTATATATTCAATTTCATTTTAATTACTGAGCTCTATGAAAATTTAAATTCAACTCATATAATCGCAAGTAATATCAAATTAAATTAATCCCAATCGTTATCGTTTTCCCAATCCCGCTTTTCTTGTCTTCTACGTTCTCGTTCGTCATCTTCCAAGTCATCCCGATACAACTGACGATACGGTGTTTTCTCCCGTATGTGCTTTCCGCATTTCGGGCACTCATAATATCCGTCTAACTGTGTCCCAGGATCGTTACGATATATCATGTAACATTCACAGGAATGACAGAATATCATGATATTGGCTGGATTCTTGTATGCATCTGGTATAACACGGGCTACACTCGGCAACACAGATTGCCCTCGTGATAAAGAACGCTTATAAGCCTTAAAATACCAAGGGCACTTTGCTTCGTATTCTTCCGACATTTTTTCGCACCTCCCTTCCTCTGTGAATGTATCATAGGGAAAAGGGAGAATCAAGCGAAATTTTGCTTTGTGGACAAATGAAAAAGAGCAGAGACCGTATATGACTCCCTCTTCTGGGATTTAAACAAACGACTTCGCCCAAAACATAAAAAATATTGTTAGCGCAGCTGCTATCGGAAAAATTATAGCTATCACAATACAGGCTAACTTATCTTCACCTGCTGTCACTTTCTTTTTAAATTGCTCATGCGCAATTTTTTTATCAAGTATTCGCTCTTCATAGCCCTTTTCAAAACGTACATACGCATCCTTCTTATCCTGCATGCGCTCCTCGTGCTCCATCTGCTTCACTTTCGTGCGGGCCTTATATGCCTCATCGCTCATGCCCTCCAGATGAATCTGGTACCCGCAATACGGACAATAGAATGTATCCAAATCATCTACCGGCTTGACCGCAGCGCCGCAGTTGGGACAATATAAAGATTTCAATTCCATAAGAATAACCCCTTTTCCCATAGATTTTATTATCTATATACAGTCTATCATAGCACGAACGTAAGTCAACCCATTAATCTGTACATTTAGCATGTTTTGTGGTAAAGTTGCAACGAATCTGTCTGCTACGACGGCAAATCCGGCGGCACGCTCAACACGCTGCGCTACGCCATCGAGCGCGATATCCAGATCGTGCATCTGCCGCTGGAAAATGTATAGGAGCTAGGGCATGGATTTTAAAACGATCGATAAGTCAAACTACCGGGAATGCATGGAACTGCAGGTCGAGGAAAGTCAGAAATACTTTGTCGCAGACAATACGCGCTCCCTCGTTGAAGCCGCCTATGAGGACGGGCTGTACACGCTCGGGGTATACGACGGCGATACCATGGTCGGGTTTGTTCTGTACGACTACGACGACACCTATCCCGGCTGGTCGATGAGCCGGTTTATGATCGGCCGTCAGTTTCAGGGCAAAGGTTACGGCAAGCGGGCCGTCCGGGAGTTTCTTGATTATTTCAAAACGAAACACGGCGCAGACAGAATTTATATCAGCGTATCTCTCGATAACGCCGCCGCGCGGAAAATGTACTCGGATCTCGGCTTTCGGGAGATTAAAGAAACAGAATACTCCTATTCCGGCCATCTTTACCGTGAAATACAGATGGTAAAGCATCTCTAATACCGCTTACAGCACAAAACGGCGCAGACAGTTCCCCTGTCCGCGCCGTTTCTGCATGATAAAATTTAAAATTTAAAATCAGAAGCCGAAGTTCAGCCCGCCGGTGACCTTCGCCATGCTCTCCTCGCGGGAGGTCTCCGCCGCCTTGAGCGCGGAATTGACCGCCGCGATGACCATGTCCTGCAGCATTTCCACATCATCGGGATCGACGGCCTCGGGGTCGATCGTGAGCGTGATGAGCTCACGCTTGCCGTTGACCTCCGCCGTGACAACGCCGCCGCCCGCCGAAGCGGAGTATGTTTTGGAGTCCAGCTCCTCCTGCATTTTCAGCATGTCCTGCTGCATCTTCTGTGCCTGCTTCATAAGATCGCTCTGTCTCATGCCGCCGCCCATGCTCATACCGCCGCCGAAGCTGCCGCCTCTGTATCCTTTTGCCATAGTTTCCTGTCTCCTTTTTATTGGATGGTTACATTGCCGAATTTGCCGAGAAAATCAAGTTTATCCTCTCCCTGTGCGCCGCCGCTTTGCAGCTCCTCCAGCCGGATCTGCATCGGTGCGCCGCAGAGCGCAGACACCTTCTGCCGTATCTTGTTGAGCACGTCCGGGACGTTGACAGCGTTTTTCGCAAAGCCTGGGAGCAGATGCAGGATAAGTTCGCTCCCGCGGATCTCGCCCGAGGACTGCGTAGCGTCCGTCAGAACGATGCGAACGCCGATGGGCAGCTCGTTTTCAAGCTGCGAGAGCGCGTATTCCCAGCTGACGCCGCCCGCGGGGACACTGTCCGCCGCTTCCGTCACCGGGACGCTTTCCGTCGCCGGAGGCGCCGGTTTTGCTTCTTCCGCCGGGACAGGCTCACTCGCCGTGATTGGCGGCGCATATACGGGATCGTTCTTCGCCGGAGCCGGCGTTTCCTGTACCGGCGGCGCCGGAGACGGCGTCGGGATATCCCGCTGTTCCGGCCGGGGCGCGGCGGGTCTCTGCGCGGGA
>DPHR01000024.1:6702-20813 GCA_003522945.1 Clostridiales bacterium | reverse complement strand
TGGGATTACACTACTCTCAAACACAAAGACGTTTGGGGCTGTCGCCCGACACGTTTTACTACCACTTGGGATTACACTACTCTCAAACCCCCAATAGAAGAGGCCATAGAGAAAATAATGTTTTACTACCACTTGGGATTACACTACTCTCAAACGGTGAAATAATACGTCTTTGTGCTCCCGCTGTTTTACTACCACTTGGGATTACACTACTCTCAAACACCGCTGCGATGTTGCCGGTGTTATGGGCGGTTTTACTACCACTTGGGATTACACTACTCTCAAACCAAGCAGCGCCCTGAACAGTCTCCCGCACTGTTTTACTACCACTTGGGATTGCACTACTCTCAAACAGTAAACTTGTTCGTCTCCAGACGCTGCACGTTTTACTACCACTTAGGATTGCACTACTCTCAAACAAAAGCTTGCCCGTGGCGGCTCTCGTTATTGTTTTACTACCACTTAGGATTGCACTACTCTCAAACCAAGATAGCGAACTCACCAGATTTTAATGAGTTTTACTACCACTTAGGATTGCACTACTCTCAAACTGCAGTCGGGCATCAGGAGAAATAACGCCAGTTTTACTACCACTTAGGATTGCACTACTCTCAAACTGCACTCACCAGAGGTTCTGATAATTCTTCGTTTTACTACCACTTAGGATTGCACTACTCTCAAACCTGCCGGACATTTCCCAGCCTTTCACTATCGTTTTACTACCACTTAGGATTGCACTACTCTCAAACGTGCTCGGCATAAAAAATCGCATTCTTCCCGTTTTACTACCACTTAGGATTGCACTACTCTCAAACCTTTTGCTGCCCAAGAGTATCTTGAGCGAAGTTTTACTACCACTTAGGATTGCACTACTCTCAAACACCCATTTGATAACCTTCGCCGGAAGAACCGTTTTACTACCACTTAGGATTGCACTACTCTCAAACTTGTTGATGTTGTGAATGGTGGCAAACCTTGTTTTACTACCACTTAGGATTGCACTACTCTCAAACATAAAGCGGACATATCACGGGGAATTAAAAGTTTTACTACCACTTAGGATTGCACTACTCTCAAACAGCAGACCGACGACGCGCACGATCTTACCGGTTTTACTACCACTTAGGATTGCACTACTCTCAAACAGGAAGCTTGGGCTGAATATCGGTATAAGCGTTTTACTACCACTTAGGATTGCACTACTCTCAAACGAACACGGTTATCTTTTCTGCCTTGGTGTAGTTTTACTACCACTTAGGATTGCACTACTCTCAAACCGGTGTTTGATGCCAAAGCACTCGGTTCTGGTTTTACTACCACTTAGGATTGCACTACTCTCAAACCGTCCTGTTTTTGCTGTTCGTGATGCTCGCGTTTTACTACCACTTAGGATTGCACTACTCTCAAACCCCTTGACAAAAGAGATACACAGCTTTTTTGTTTTACTACCACTTAGGATTGCACTACTCTCAAACCAGTCCGCTGCCGCGGCTCTCGCCAGTGCTGTTTTACTACCACTTAGGATTGCACTACTCTCAAACGCTGACGTTCACTTTGATGTGCGGAAATCTGTTTTACTACCACTTAGGATTGCACTACTCTCAAACCGGTTCTACGCCTCTCCGTTTTTATTCTAAGTTTTACTACCACTTAGGATTGCACTACTCTCAAACATATGATAGTTTTTGGTCTTTCCCTTTCTGGTTTTACTACCACTTAGGATTGCACTACTCTCAAACATACACTTGTCCCGATGAAGGGCGGGACGAGTTTTACTACCACTTAGGATTGCACTACTCTCAAACGAGTCCGGCGGAAACGGCGCGAAAAAAATTGTTTTACTACCACTTAGGATTGCACTACTCTCAAACCGAACGCAAAAGTTCGGCGTCATTCCACAGGTTTTACTACCACTTAGGATTGCACTACTCTCAAACACATGGGCGGTGGGAAGAGACGGACTTGGTGTTTTACTACCACTTAGGATTGCACTACTCTCAAACACAACGTCTGCGACACAAATGCAGGGCGGGGTTTTACTACCACTTAGGATTGCACTACTCTCAAACGAGGCTCCGGAGACTCTACAGGAAATGATGGTTTTACTACCACTTAGGATTGCACTACTCTCAAACTCTACGGCAAAACGAAGAGCGAGCTGCTGCGTTTTACTACCACTTAGGATTGCACTACTCTCAAACATTTTTGCAGCAGGGACGCGCGCTGCGGAAGTTTTACTACCACTTAGGATTGCACTACTCTCAAACTCTCCTGACGAGTTCGCGTCGTTCATCGCCGTTTTACTACCACTTAGGATTGCACTACTCTCAAACCCAGCTCCGACCAGTCACCGGCAAACATAAGTTTTACTACCACTTAGGATTGCACTACTCTCAAACACGTCTCATGCGCCACGTCATAATGCATACGTTTTACTACCACTTAGGATTGCACTACTCTCAAACTCCTCGCGCCCGTAAAACCTCGTATATGTTGTTTTACTACCACTTAGGATTGCACTACTCTCAAACCTCGTCCTTGAGCGGAAAAACACCCTGCCAGTTTTACTACCACTTAGGATTGCACTACTCTCAAACCAGCTATTTGTGTTGGCAGAGGTTATTGTTGTTTTACTACCACTTAGGATTGCACTACTCTCAAACCGTCTGATATTTTGTCAACATCAACGGCGGGTTTTACTACCACTTAGGATTGCACTACTCTCAAACCCGTGTTTCGTTCTGCGCCGAAATCGTCCAGTTTTACTACCACTTAGGATTGCACTACTCTCAAACTGTTCAGCATCTTCGTCACCGTGCCGCCGCGTTTTACTACCACTTAGGATTGCACTACTCTCAAACTCAAATTTCAAAACGGCAGGTATTTCGTTCGGAAAAATTGGAAAACTCGCCGTTTTCCTACGGTTTGGAGCAGCACTCCGACACTACAACAGAGTATCCGGCGGCAGCAAGACGATTATAGCACATGAATCAAAATTCGCAAAGGTCTTTGTCGATGATCCGCACCTCCTCACAGGGTCTGACAGGCTCTTTCTGTCCGCTCTCCAGCAGGAGAACGGACAGTTTTTCATAAAACACCGATTGATAAAAAAGCGTTATTTCATTCTCCGAAAAGAATGACTTGAGATTCACGAACACAAAAAGCCGTTTCCGAAAGCACTCTCGATGCAGCCGCATCATTTCCAGCAGCTGTTCCGGGACGGACATCTCTTCGGTATCCATGCGGAAAGCGAGCGCTTTTACCACATCATCGGCGCTCTCCATTTCGGAAAACGTGACATTGAACGGAATGGCCGCGGTGAGCACCGCGCCGTAGTCATTCAATGCGGCAAGGCATTCCGCCGTTTTCGCCGGCTGATCCTCCGCCGCTGTCACCGCCATCTGCTGAATTTTAGTCAGAATACGCCGTCCGTCCAGTTCCGGAAAAAGGGGATTCAGCGTCATCTGCACGTTTTTCCCGATCTCTGTCAAACCGGCGTTTTCGGAAAGCGCAAACTCTCCCGGCTCGCCGTTTTCCTGTGCCAGAAGATCGCCAATGAGCCGGCGAAACAGCTGTCCGTTTTCCACAATAAGAACCGGCACACGGTTCTCCTTGAACTCGATCGGGCTTCGCAGGAGCGGGTGCGCCAGCATCATAGTTCCACAAACCTTTCGTCCGTTGTGAGCACGTCGCTCTCGCCGACGCCCACAATGTATTCCATACCGGCATACTGCTTTTCCGTGACGCAAAGCATCTGCACAAGGCCCTTGGGCGGACGGTTTTTGCGTATGCCGTCCGCCGCCGGGCGCACTGCGCTCTGGTTCAATATCAGCTTGCAGTATACCGACTCCTGCATCATGACGAAGCCGCTTTTTATGAGATATTTGCGAAAGCGGGCATACTCCCGCCGATCCTTGATCGTATCGGTAGGAAGGTCAAAGAAGATCATCATTCGCATAAATCTGTAGCTCATACACCGGCCACCGAACGGAAGAGATGTTTTCCTCCCGCATTGCATCCAGAGCGCTTTTTACAAATATACGGATCGCGTTGAGCATATACTGGCGGCTGCCGTCGATCAGGATCTGGCGATTCAATATCTGCACCAGCTGCATTTTCTCATCATGCTCCAGCTTTTCTGGCGCCATCTGCCGCACGGCATGATCGACCAGCGGTCGGAACGGCTCCACAAGATCGCACGCCAGATTCAGCTTGTTGAACATATTATCGTGGAACACGCCGAGCTGCGTAGAATAGCCGCAGGCCGTGATCTCCCGCGCTACGGCGGAAAGCACGATGCTGTAGCCGTAATCAAGCGCGGCGTTCCACGCGTTTTCCTGCTCTCTGGAAAACGCCTTTCCGAAAAGCGCATTGAAATAGACCTTCGCGGCGTGACCCTCGCGGTTCGTCGCGTCGCCCGGCTGCACTTCCTCCAGATAACCGCACAGAAGCGAGCCGCCTCTGTGCAGTCTTCCGATTCCAGCACGGCGATCTGGCCGACGATCTTCTCCCGGACGATCTCCGCCCACAACACCGCCTTGACCGGGTCTTTCCACTGGATCTGTTCACGGAGCTTCAAGCTGGCATTATGGCTGCCGTAAAGCGGCAGAAGCATTCCGTAAGGCAGGCGGCGCTCATCGCAGAAAATGATGTCGATTTTCCGCTTATTCAGCTCACACAGCAGATAAGCCGTCAGCGAGACCGCCGTGGATTCGATCATCAGAACGGATATTTCGCTCAGGTGAATGCGCTTTACGCCGTCGGTATTGCGCACAACAAGATAATCCATTTTGTAATCCAGCTTGGACAGGCTGGACACCGTTACGACCCGCCAGCTCATGGTTTTTCAGTGCAGAAGATCGGTACGATACTCATACAGGCCGGTCGGCGACTGGTTGATAAGATAGGCCGATTGGAAGCCTTGCAGCGCCGCCTTTTTCTGAATTCTCCCGACAAGTCCCTTACCGCAAAGCTCTTTCAGATTGGGGTTCTGCGCATCGCACTTGAATGCTTTCAATATCTCCATCAGTGTTTTTGCCTGAGAGAGAATACCCATCTTTTCAAACGCCTCGGCGCTCGACTTCAGGTTGGCAAGAAGAGCCGGCATAAGTTTTCCGTATACGCTGCTTTCCAGTCTTTCGACAAACCAGTTGTACAGCGCCACATTCTCTTCCGCGCTGATCCCGTCAAAGGCTGTTGCAGGATATTCGATTTTGGCACAGCGCTCTATATATTTTGTCAGATTGCGAATGTATTTTTCTCTTCCCGCGTCAATTGCAAGCGGATACCCATGCTTATAAACGATCTCATTCCCGGTTCTTCCGGACGGATACAGCCGGAAACCATCCAATTCCAAAAGCGCATCTATACGGATCTTCGGTGCAACAACGACCGGGTCAACAAGGCCAAGTATCTCACGGCAGTATTTTACCGGATCGCTCTCATACAGTCCCCGTGCGTAAAGCAGTACCGTTTCGATAGAACGAACACGTTTCTTCTTTTCCGTATGCTCCACAACGCAGTAATACGAACCGGTCAGCTTGTTGTATCCGCCGTATTTCTCAATGGGTTTTCCGGCTTTGATCGGAAGCTGGCCCAGTCCGGCAGGCATAATGGTTTGCTTAAAAAGCAAACCCTTCTCCTCTCTCGGCATGCGGGTGATGATGGGGTTATTCTTCGCCATGTACTTTTTCACCGTGGCGATGCTCGTTCCGTCCGCTTTCCACGCGCCCGGCGTATCCCAGTCAAAGACTTTTTTGAGACTGTAGTTTTCCTTCCGGATGTTCAGGAAAAACCGGTCGGTGAACTTTGTCTTGTACACATTTCCGACTACGATGTTCAGGTAGGCGTCCTTGGCATGGTGCAGGTCGTTCACCTCGCGGCATTTGAGAAGACCGAACTCCTGCCGGAACTCGGAAACGTTGCCCGCTTTGGAGTATACGATCTCCGCTTCCGGATAGATCTCCTGCAGAAGCTGCGCGAGCGCCTTGGTGGACTGCTGCGTTTCGGTAAGCTGGCGCTGTACGAAGGCCGCCAGCTCGTCATCCGTCAGCTCCGTGTTTCGTTTCAGGCGGTCGTACTTTTTATCGCCGATCATTTTCTTATCGTGCAGCATCGACCAGAACGGGAGCATCCGGCTGCGGATATCCTGCGAGATCGGATAGGTGTTCGTTTTTTCGCGGTTGAGAACGCTCTTTACGAGCACGCGGTTCTCAATGCTGTCGTCCTTGATGCGGGAGCGCGGGAAAATATGGTCGATATCATACGTTGTATCATCGCGCAGAGCCGTTTCCAGATCGATGGGCTCGCCGGAATACATGCATTTTCCGAACTGCGTATAGTACAGGAAGAGCTTGTCTCTCCGCAGTGCGCTCTCCTCCGTCGCCGCAAGCTTTTCGTACAGCTCGCCGCTGTCCCGCTCGCAGGCCTTATAGAGCTCCAGAAGCTGTTCTTTTCTGGATTTGGTTCGCGTTCCCTTCTTCTCCTTATCCTCGCCGCGCGCCACCTCGACAAAGATCTTCGCCGGCGCGCCGCCGCGGATATGGGCGATCTCTTCGGTGATCTTCAGCGTCTGCCATATGCTGCGGCGCACGGCGGGAGAAATGTACATTTCGTCCAGCTGTGAGCGGAGACTGTTGCTTCCGAAACGAGCGCGCCGCCGCTCCTCCGCCGCGGCCGGAAGATTGGCGTGCTCCGGATCGTTGAGCAGCTGCATGAGATTGAGATTGGTGTTTCGCAGAAAATACAGAATGTTCTGCGCCTCGCCCTGCTCATCCGCGCCGGAATAGAGTTCCGTCAGAAACTCTTTGGAAAGGCGTCCCCAGTCGGCATATTTCAGACGGCAGATCTTCCGCACATCGTCCTCGTTCAGCGCAGGGAAATTCTTTTTCAGCCAGCGGCGCAGCATACGCTTGTCGTCGCTGTATACCAGCGTTCCTTCGATGATCTTTTCCACCGCTTCCTCGCCGAGCACGGGGATGAGCGGCGCAAAATCGTGGTACGAACGCAGTCTGGTCTTCACCGGGTCGTCAATGCCGCTGATCTCATCGGTTTTTGCGGCATAGCCGTGCATGACCAGATAGTCCAGAATGCGTTTTTTCGTCACACGGCGGTTTTCTTTTTTGAACAGGTCTTCGATCAGCTGCTGCTTTACGCTGACCGGGAGCTCGTTTCCGTTGAGACGCAGCGGGTTCAGCTCGTTGAGAAGCATAAATTCGCTGTACAGCAGAGAGTCCTTCGGCAGCAGCGGCGCGCCGGTATAGGTGCATTTTCCGATCAGGTCTTTCAGAAAGGCCGCCGCGCTCGCGTCGAGATCCACAACTTTTTCAAAATTCCAAGGGTAGGCTTTCTCGCCGGTTCTCTTTGCTTCCTCAGTCCGCTCTGCCCAACGGCCTTTCAGCGGCCCGACATAATACGGCACACGGAAGGAAAACACCGCTTCGATCTTCTCGCGCACGGAGATGCCGTCCTCGTCCTCTTCGAGCAGGAACGGCAGATACGCCGATGCGTTATCCAGAATTTTCCGCAGCTCCAGCCGGTGGAGCTGATACGGGATGATGCCGTTTTCGCTGCCGGTCAGCCGCGGAAGAAACGTCTTCTCTTCGATCTGCGCATACTGCGGCGCAAACGGATGCTCCGCCGCCGGTTTCGGCAGCACAGACTTGAGAAACGCGCAAAAGTCTTCCTGCTTGCAGGTCTTATCCCCGCTCTCCGAACGGTAGCGGCTGTAGGCGGCATAGTTATTCGGGAACTTCGCGTTTTTATAGAATATGCTCCGGTATTTGTCCGGCGCCGCTTCTCTCACATAGTCTTTCAGCTCACGAAGGTCGGCATGGTTTTTCTCATACTGACGGACCTTTGCATCGCAGAGATACGCTTCGCCGCCGCGCATTTCCGACAGCCGCGCCGCATCAAACACCTTTTTTGCCGCAAGAAGCAGCTCCACCCGCTCGCCCAGCGCCGACGAGAGAGCGTCAAACACGGCGTCCAGATCGTCGCTCAGCGCGACGCTCGCCGGTTCGGCATTTTTGAGCGACTCATCGTCATAGAGCGCAGCCAGCTTGACTTTGGCCCCCGCAAGAAGATCGGACAGGGCCTGAATATCCGCGCCGCTCTCCTCCGTCTGCACCGACCTCCCCAGAGCGGCGCGCAGAGCCGCCTTCTTCTGGGATATGCGCATATTGCGGTCGACAAGGATCGTGAAGTACTCCGGCTCCAATCCCAGCTCCACATTCATTTCCGCCGAGAGATACTCTGTCAGCTCCCGCATCGCAGCGTCTACCGTCGGGCATTCGTCGCCGTTCTCCGATGTTTCATAAAGGAAATGCCCGCGGTGCTTGATGATATGGTGCAGCGCCAGAAATACGAGCCGCGGGTCGTGCGGCTCGGAGGAATGCACCAGTTCGCTGCGCAGGTGGTACACCGTGGGGTACCGGCGCAGATAATCCCGATCCGTAAAATCCGGGTCATTGAAAAGCGTGTATTTCCCGGTTCCGGTTGTCTTATCGTCCGGAAAGAGCGCGCTTTCATGCAGCCGTCGGAAAAAGAGCGGGTCAGACTTCCCGATCTCCGCAGAGAAGAATTCTTCCAGATACAAAAGTCTCTGTTTTCTCCGCTCCAGACGCCGGCGGGCAATGCGCGCCGCGCGCCGATCCGCCGCCGGTTTTGCCTCCTCAAACAATCTCGCGCCCCACATGGAGTTTCCTTTGAAGCGCAGAACGTTGTATTCCGGATCGGTCACCGCCCAGCCGACGGAATTTGTGCCTATGTCAAGGCCGATATAATACGGAGAATGCGATCGGATCGTTTTTTTCTCTTCCATTTTTGGCTCTCCTCTATTGACAAATTCAAAAATTATGCTAAAAATATAGATGATCCCTACTACCACTTGGGATTACACTACAAGTTCAAATAAGCGTTCTGCGCCCTTACCGCATTAAGTTGCGGATTCACAGTGTGTGATAGCAAAAGGCCCCGCCGGTCGGCGGGGCCTTTTGCTATCCCGCCGGGATGCTTAGGTTCAACAAAAGAATACCACGATATTTTGCACTTTGCAATAAGTCGGTATTTTCTCTTACAATATTATTATAAAAAAGCCGGAGAACGCCTTTCTTATAGCGATCCTCCGGTTTTTTTGATTTTGAAGCAGGGAAAATGTCAGCCGTCGCGTTCGCGGTCAAGACGGCGGTTGCGGAGCGTCAGGACGAGGTCGGCTGCGACCATGAGAATATCGGCAATGTAGAAAAAAACCACATAGCTTAAATTGCCGAGGATGAGTTTCCCGACCAGGCCGCAGAGATACCCTGCGATGATGAGAAGCTCGAACGCAACGCTCTTGCCCTTCGCGGTGCGGGAGCGGAGGGACTTGGCAATATTGAACGGCCATGAGATGCCGAAGCAGACGAGCATGCCCGCTTCCAGAACATGGACGATGTTCATATCACTGGAGCATTTCGACGCCGTGCATCACGAACGCGCCGCCGAGACGCGCCATTTCCTCCGGCGTTTCGCGCATGCCGTTTTCGATCCACACCTTGGCGAGCGTGCACATGCCGGCCACGATGAACGAGGCGCAGTAATCCAGCTTTTCGGACTCGCTCCCGCCGAAGATGGACAGGAACTCATAAAGGTACTGGTACTTGAGCTTGTTGAATATCTTGTCCTGAAATTCGGAATCTCCGCTGCGGCAGTAAAGCGTGTAGAAAATGTCCGAATACTCGCTCGCGAGCGTGAAGAGATCGGTCAGATACCGGAACGTCTTCCCGTCCGACTGGCGGGCGTTGTGGCGGCTGCCGACATCGTCCAGACGGCGCAGGAGATCGTCCTCAAGCTGATGGAGAAGATCGTACACGTCGCTGTAGTGCGCGTAAAATGTGCCGCGGTTCACGTCCGCGAGATCGGCCACGTCGCGCACCGTGACGCGGCTGATGTCCTTTTCGAGAAGCAGCGACGTAAGCGCGCCGCGAAGCTGTTTTTTTGTTTTCCGTACCCGACGGTCCTCGGTTTCCCGTTCTGCCATTTATCTATTTCCTCCTATGTGTGTTTGTTATTTATCATACACTGGTGATTATAATCCACAAGAGCCGAACATTCAATAGGTAAATGAACAAATTTCGCAAAAAAATCGGAAACAGTGCATCTGTTTCCGATTTTTTTATAATCCGTCACTCTTTTCTCATTTGGCGGTTTCTGCTCTTCTGTACCGCTTTCAGATAGATTTCCGCAGCGCGCATCACAGCCGGAGTAAGCGCTCCGGCGGAGATCTCCACCTGATCGACGCACACCGCGCCGTACTCCCCGCAGGGCTCCACGCGGGTCATGTGGCTCCAGAGCGGAACGCCCTTTGCCGCGCCCTCGATGATCTGCGTCCGATCCTCGTCGGTGCGGCGGAGCGGCTGCATCGTTTGGAGCCATCCGAGCGCCTTTCCCGCCGGGCGGCGGTTGAGCTGCCGCCAGACGCACGAGGCGCTGTGCGGCACGAGCGTGCTCACGCGGACCGTGCCCGCGCTGCCGAAGGCTTTCAAAAGCCGCTTTGTCATAATATCCGGCCGGATGGATGCGACATCCTGCCCCGCCTTGAGCTTTCGCAGCGTGAGCGAGCGCAGCGCCGGAAACGCCTTGTGCAGCGCCTCCCACGATTTTCCCGCACCCTTATCCTTGCTGCCTTTCCAGTGGAAGAGCGTACCGGAAAATTCCCGCAGCCCCTGCGCGGGGACTTCCACCGCGCCTTCCACGACACAGGTGCGCACGCGCACCTTGCCCTCTGCAAGAAGCGAGAGAAGCGCACTTCCTCCGCCGCGCAGCCCGTAAGCGCCCCAGATGCGCCCGTCGTAGCCGGCGAGCAGAGCGCTCTCCACCGCGGCAACACGCGCATCCGGCGGTTCCTCCGGCGCAAACACGGGAACAAGCACGCGGCAGGATTTTCCCAGCGAGCGGACGACCGAGGCAAATACGGCGGCGTCCAGGCCGTCATCCGGCCAGAGCAGCACGGCTGCCGCGCCCGCTTTTCCGGTTTCTCTCAGTTCCATAGCGTATCCTCCTTACAGAAGCTCCAGAGCATCGACGCGCTGCGGCGTAAATACCGCCGAGCGCGCCGCAGCCGCCGACAGCATATAGTTTCCGTATTCCACGGTGTAAAGCGAGAGTAGTGCGCCCTCGGCCGACGCCGTATCCCCCAGCACGGAGAAGGCGTTCATCGGCTGCGAGAGTCCCGCGCCGGTGCATTTGAGCACGGCCTCCTTGCGTGTCCAGAGATAGGCAAACCGCCGTTCCGGATCGGCTTCCATATATTTTCGCTCCTCGATCGTGAGAGCGCGTGCCGCGGCGCGGCGCACAGGGGCGATCTTCTCAATGTCCAGCCCAACCGGAGTATCGCTCACGGCAAGCGCGGCGAGCGTGCCGCTGTGCGTGAGCGAGAAATGCGGCCCGCCGGGGATATACGGCTTTCCGTGTTCGCCGCAGGCAAACGGCGGTTCGATCCCCGCGGCGCGAAGCAGCAGTGAAGCGCCGATGCTCCGCAGACGCGCTTCCTCTCTCCGGATGCGCAGCGCCTTTTCCCGGCGCTCTTCCGGCAGCAGTGCGAGCGCCTCCTGCTCGCGGCCGCGCAGCGGCGCAATGTCCAGCACATAAACGTTCATAACGGTTTTATTATACAGGCAAAAGGCCGCTCTTTCAACGGCTTTTTGCCTGTCAGCGCGGAGAAAACGGCGTATATTCCCCGTCTTCGATCACATACCCTCCGCCGTTCGGACTTTGCCACTCGTAGCGGTTTTTCCCCTCGGGGAAAAGGTGCGCCATGATCGCCGCGATCACGCCGCCGTGCGTCACGATCACGGCGTCGCGCCCGGCTTCCTGCACACGCGCGAAGGCGGCAAGAGCGCGCCTTGTCATATGCTCCCCGCTCTCGCCGTTCGGCGGGACGTTCTTCTCGTTATCGCCGGTGAGCCACGCCTGATAAGCGGGATCATCCTTCAGCATTTCGTAGCTCTTCATTTCAAAATCGCCGAAGTTGATCTCGCGGAAGTCCGGCTCGATCTCATAAGGCACGGTACCGAAGAGCGCTTCCAGCGTTTCATTGCAGCGGCGCATGCCGCTTGTAATAAACCGCGTGCCCGGCGCGGGCATTTCCTGCCGCCGAAGCGCGGCGCAGCCCGCCGGAGAGAGCGGCAGATCGGTGCTGCCGCAGTAGAGGTGCTTTTCGTTTGCCTCGGTGATGCCGTGGCGCAGCAGAAGGATCCTCATTTCAGCCGCTGCTCCAGACCGCAGAAAATGCGGCTCACATGCTCGGCCTCGCGGCTCAGATATTGCGTAAGCCGTCCGGTATCCTGCCGCCACGCACGCGTTTCCGCGCCCATGGGCACAACGCCGCAGAACATGTCCCGGCAGATAAGGATGCTCTCTTCCCACTCGCCGCGGTGCACGCGGAAATACTCGACCGGATCGATCCCCGCGCGGGTACAGGCAAGCGTGAAGTTTTCGATATTATCCACGCACCGGCGGGAGAAATCGATCTCCGTGCCGGAGCAGGAAAAGATGTCCCCCTCCGCAAGAGAGAAGGCTTCTTTGGCAAAATCGGTCTTGCCCTGATAGGCGCCGCCGAAAATAAAAACCATGGTGTTTCCCCTTTTCTTTCAGATGAGCGCCCATACCGCCGCGCCGCAGAGCTCGGAGAGCGTGAGCGCATAGCCGGAAATGTCGCCGTTCATGCCGTCGAGCGAGCGGAACGCTTTCCGGAGCGCGAGCGCGTACCCGGCAAGACAGCCGCAGAGCGCCGCCCCCGTACGCCACCCGGCAAGAAAGCCCGCCGCGAGATATACCGCGAGCTGGGCGCAGAGAACGATGATGTGTGACTTCGGCTTTTTCTGCGCGGCGTACTGGCTCGTGGACATCGGGCGCAGCGCCGTTACGGCGAGCGCCGAACCGCACCGGCTGACCGCCGGAAGAAGCACAAGCGTCCAAAGGCTCGCCGCCTTTGCCGAAGCGAAGAGCGCCGTCTGACACAGCGCAAGCAGCACGACGCCGATGACGGCGAAGCTGCCGACGCGGGAGTCCTTCAAAATTTCGCGCCGCCGCGCAAGATCGCGGCAGGAGCGCACGGCGTCGGTCACGTCCATGAAGCCGTCGAGATGGATGAAGCCCGTCACAACGAAGGGGTATGCGCCGAGTACCGCGCCCTGCACAAGCGCCGGGAGCGCCAGATACCGGCAGAGCCACGCGAGAAGCGCCCAGATCGCGCCGGTCTCCAGCCCGACAACGGGCAGGAACAGAAGCATTTTATCGCGCGCTTCCTCGTCCCACACGCGCCAAAAGCACGGGATCGCGCAGAACATGCTCCGGCACATGGCCAGAGCGTGCAGATACTTTTTCAAAACGGGAGCACCCCCTTATGGACGATGCGCCGCCCGGCGGCAAGCTCCACGACCGTATCGCATTCGCGCGCGAGCATCCGGTCGATCCCGGCCAGGGCGCGGCGGTACTGCTCGGTCATGGGGTCATACTCCCCGGCGTCCGAGAAGATATAGTCGCTCACGAGCACGACGCTTCGCACCGAGCGGACAAATTCCAGCAGCTCCCGCGCGCACCGCTCCGCCGCCGGGAGATCGAGCGCGTAGTTTTTCTCGGGCGGGAAAATTTCGTTTTGCAGCAGTGCCGTAACGCTGTCGAGCAGGAACACGCCGTTTCTGTCGGCGGTATCCAGACACGAGAGGATGCGCCGCGGGCACTCGATCGTTTCAAATTCCAGCCCCGCGCGATCGGCAATGTGGCGGCGGATGCGCTCATCGTCCTCGGCGTCGGCGGAGATCATCGTGGCAACGTAGTAATGCTTTTCCCCCGCGGCGAGGTAAACAGCGAGATCCTGTCCAAGCGTCGTCTTTCCGTTTTTCGCGCCGCCGGAGATGAATGCCTTCATTGTGCGCCCTCCACGGCGAACTTATCGCCCTCGCGGATCTCGTCGAGATAGCCGTCGTCGATGCCGGCCTCGTCAAACGTCGCCATATCGTTGATAATGGCGCAGGCGGCGTCCAGCACCTCGAAGGCGAGCGGGCAGCCGCTGCCCTCGCCGAGACGCATGCCGAGCAGCAGCATCGGCTCCAGCCCCATCTCGTCCATCT
>DPHR01000024.1:6076-6449 GCA_003522945.1 Clostridiales bacterium | reverse complement strand
GTAGCCGATCTCATAGGAGGCGTGGCTCGGCACAAGATACGCGCGCACGTCCGGGCAGATCCGGCAGGCGCAGAGCGCCGCCACGGCGGAAATGAGCCCGTCGATCACGACCGGGCGGCGCGTCGCCGCCGCGCCGAGAAATGCGCCGCACATGGCGGCGAGATCAAAGCCGCCGACCTTTGCGAGCACGTCGATAGTGTCGTTTCTGTCCGGCGCATTGATCGCAATGGCTTTTTGAATGACGGCCTTTTTCCTGGCGAACGCTTCATCCGTTACGCCGCCGCCGCGACCCGTCACGGTCTCCACAGGCGCGTCCAGCAGCACCGCGAGCACGGCGGAGGACGTTGTTGTGTTGCCGATGCCCATCTCGCCG
>DPHR01000024.1:2624-5955 GCA_003522945.1 Clostridiales bacterium | reverse complement strand
GCCGATGCCCATCTCGCCGACGCCGAGCACGTCCGCGTCCGTTTCCGCGGCAAGCTCGATGCCGGTGAGCACCGCGCGCTCGCACTCCTCGCGCGTCATGGCGCTGCCGCGGGCGATATTCTTCGTGCCGTAGGCGATCTTGCGGCATAGCACCGCCTTTTCGCGGATGTCCGCTGCGACGCCGACGTCGCAGACGGTGATCGCGCAGCCAAAATGCTTGCAGAGCGTCGCCGCGCCGGTCTTGCCGCGCGTAAGGTTGATCGTCTGCGAGAGTGTCACGGAGCGCGGCGCGCTCGAAACGCCCTCGTCCACAACGCCGTTGTCGGCGGCAAAAACGAGAAGATGCTTTTTTTCGATCTTGTTATGCACGCGCCCGGTGATCCCCGCGAGCTGCACGGAGAGGTCTTCGAGCCGCCCGAGACTGCCGGGGGGCTTGGCAAGCTGCGCCTGACGGCGGCGCGCCTCTTCCATGGCCGCAGCGTCCGGCGGCGTGATCTTTGCTGTCCATTCTCTGAGTGTCATGCGTTTGTCTCCTTGGTGATAAATCCGTTTTCTAAAAGCCAGCGCGCGCCGCGCGCCGTGTCCTCCTGCAGTTCGAGCGTAAAGGTCGCCGCCGGGCAGAGCGCAAGCGCTCTCTGCAAAAATTCCTTCATTGGTATACTTCCCTCGTCGAGCGGCGCGTGGGCATCGAACGAGCCGTCGTTGTTGTGCAGATGAAAATGCCGGAGATACGGCGCAAAGTGCTTCAGCCATTCAATCACCGGAACGGCAGAATAGGCGTTCACGTGGCCGATGTCCAGGCAGAGCCCCAGCCGCGGATGATCCGCCGAGCGGACAATGTCCGGCAAATACTCGGGCTCTTCCTCGAGCACGTTTTCGAGCACAATGTCCACGCCGGGGTCTTCGCGCAGAAAGTCCTTCCAGAAAAGGGCCGACTGCTCCGTATACCAGCAGGGATAGTACATTTGAGGATTATAGCCGCCGTGGATGACGATCTTTTCCGCGCCGTAGCCTTTTGCAAGGGCGATCGCCTCGCGGAAGCGGTCCGCGGCAAGCGCTCTCGCGCGCGGATCAATGGCGCAGGGGAAAAGCTCGTTGAACGGTGCGTGCAGCGTCACGCGCGCGATCCCCGCGAGCTTTCCGCGCACCGCCGCGTCCGTTTCCGGAAAATGCTCGTCCATGTTGCAGGCGGTGCAGTATTCCGCGATCTCCAGCCCGAGGGCGTACTGCCGCGCGGTACCGGCAGCGTCGGCGGCGATCGTCGAAAGATAAAAACGATGGTTTTCCATAAATTGCTCCGGTTTTCTCTTTTCCGCGGGGAATGCTTTTTTCAGCGGCGCCGCGCGAAGGTTTCGTCATTTTTCTTTATTATAGTCTTTTCCCGGCCCGGATTCAATGTCTTTTACCCATTGCATTGTGAAAGATTTGGTATTATAATGGCAAAAACATTTTCCATAACAAAACCTTTGGGAGGAGACCGCCGTGGCACGCTCTGCCAATCAGAAGCTCAAGCTGCTGCTTCTCCGGCAGTATCTCGAGCGCAATTCCGACGAAGCACACCCTGTCACCACAGCGCAGCTCTTGGAGTATCTCGCCTCGGAGGGCATCAGCGCCGAGCGCAAGAGCATTTACAGCGATCTGGAGGCCCTGCAGTCCTTCGGACTGGATCTGATCCGTGTCCGCGACGGGAACATCACCTGCTGGTACATCGGCGAGCGGGTGTTCCAGCTGCCGGAGCTGCGGCTGCTGGCCGACAGCGTGCAGTCCTCGCGGTTCATTACGCGCAAAAAGTCGCTGGAGCTGATCGCAAAGCTTGAAGGGCTGACCAGCGTGCATCAGGCCAAGGAGCTGCGGCGGCAGGTCGTCGTCAAAAACCGCATCAAGGCGATGAACGAATCCATATATTATCTGGTGGACGAGCTGCACACCGCCATCAACGGCGACAAGCGCATCCGGTTCCACTACACGGGATACGACGGGCACGGCCGGCGCGTTCTGCGCCGCGGCGGCGCGTGGTACGACGTGAGCCCCTATGCCCTGCTCTGGGACGACGAGAATTACTACCTCATCGGCTACGACAGCGCCTTTTCCGAGATCCGCCACTTCCGCGTGGACAAGATCTCCGATCTGTGTACCGCCGGAGACGGGCGCGAAGGGGGCAAGGCCTTCGCCGCGCTCGATATGAGCGCGTATACAAGCGCCCATTTCGGCATGTTTTCGGGTACGCCGGAGAACATCCGGCTCGAATGCTGCGATACGCTCGCCGGTGCCGTGATCGACCGGTTCGGCACGGACACCATGCTCATCCCCTCGCGCGAGGGATATTTCACCGTGACCGTGCCGGTGGCAGTGAGCGCGCCGTTTTTCGGCTGGCTGTGCTCGTTCGGCGGGGACATAAAGCTCCTCGCGCCGGAGAGCGCCGTGGACGCACTGCGGGAGCATCTCCGGAAGTTCGCCGAAGCGTATCAGATTTAGTTTTTTGCCGCGCATATCTCATAAAAAATTTCTTACAAGGAGGGGTAAACATGAGCGGCTGCATCATTCCCGAGGGGTACACGCCCCGGCTGAACGTCTACGAGACGCAGAGAGCCATCGAATTTATCAAGAGGAGCTTTCAGAAGAATTTGGGCTCGGCGCTGAATCTCAAGCGCGTATCCGCGCCGCTGTTCGTGCGCACCGATACCGGCCTGAACGATGACCTGAACGGCATCGAGCGTCCGGTCTCCTTCGATGTCCCCGCCGTGGACGGCGCGGAGTGCCAGGTCGTACAGTCTCTGGCGAAGTGGAAGCGCTGGGCGCTGCGCGAGTATAACTTCTATGAGGGCAAGGGCCTTTACACCGATATGAACGCCATCCGGCGCGACGAGCCGGTGCTCGACAATATCCACTCGGTCTATGTAGACCAGTGGGACTGGGAAAAGGTCATCCGCGAGGAGGACCGCAATCTCGACTATCTCAAGGACGCCGTGCGGCGCATCGTAACGGCCATCTGCATGACCGGCGACGAGCTGGAATGGGAATTCCCGCAGCTGCGCGCCCATCTGAGCCGCGACGTATCCTTCATCACGAGCCAGGAGCTGGAGGATATGTATCCCGATCTCACGCCCTCCGAGCGCGAGAACGAGTACACCAAAACGCACCCGACCTGCTTTATCATGCAGATCGGCAAAACGCTCCGATCCGGCAAGAAGCACGACGGGCGCGCCCCCGACTACGATGACTGGGACCTGAACGGCGATATTATCTTCCGCAACACCGTGCTCGACCGCGCGTTTGAGGTTTCCTCCATGGGCATCCGCGTCAGCCCCGAGAGCATGGACCGCCAGCTCAC
>DPHR01000024.1:1648-2394 GCA_003522945.1 Clostridiales bacterium | reverse complement strand
GCCGTTCCACAAGGCGCTGCTCGCGGGCGAAATGCCGTTCACGATGGGCGGCGGCGTCGGCCAGTCGCGGCTCTGCATGCTGCTCATCGGCTGCGCGCACATCGGCGAGGTACAATCCGGAATTTGGGATGAAGAAACGGTGAACCTTTGCAAGGGGCGCGGCGTCCATCTACTGTAAACACGCAAACGAGAGCCTTGCGCTGCATGGCTCTCGTTTGACGGGGACGGCAGCGCACCGCAGCGTATTCGCTTTGCTCGCACGTTTGCGAGCCGGGAAGCAGTTTTACCAGCGTTCACGCCGCCGGCAAAAATGTTTTAAACTTTTTTGCACCTGCAGGCGCAAACTCCGCGAGGCTTTTTTGAGCGGCGCTCCGCGCGCCGCTCATTCTTATCCCCATCCCCTGCACACTTTCTTTTCGGAGGCATCCCATGGCCGAGGTAAACGAAACAAAAAAACCGGTGAAAAACCGGAAAAAGACCGTCTGGCTCATCGTCGCGGGCGCGGTGCTTGCTGTCATGCTGCTCGCGGCGCTCGCGCTCTTCTATCCCGGCGTCAGCCTTCTCCGCACGCCCGCTCCGGCGGCTGTCACGCCGCCCGTACCGGAAGCGACCGCTGAACCGACGCCGGAGACCACTGCCGCGCCGGTGTACGCCGCGGGGTATATGCGCTGTGAAAACGGCCTTTTCCGCGGCGCGGATACGCTGACCGCCGGAGAGGCCGCGGACGCCGTGCAGCGCGCCGCCGG
>DPHR01000024.1:0-1415 GCA_003522945.1 Clostridiales bacterium | reverse complement strand
GCGAGCAGCGCCTTGTGGAACGGCGCTTTTCCGACCGACGCCATAGAAAACGCCATGACGGCCATCGCGATGCACGGCGGTGAGACCGTTACGCGCGCCGAGGCCGCGGTATTTTTTGACCAGCTCTTCTCTCTGCCCGCTGCCGATACGGAGACGGCGTTTTATCCGGACGTTATTCCCGGCGAATGGGGCAGCGGTGACATTTACACCGCCGCGGACGGCGCGGCCGTATGGGACGGGCCGGAAGGCCGCCCCGCCGAGGGGCCGGTTTTGATCGATTCGCAGCTCTATTATGCCGGAGCGGACGGCTATTTTCTCAAAAACGCCTATTCCGGCTCGCTCTTTTTTGACAGTGCCGGACGCTATACCTCCGGCAACGCCGAGCTTGACGGCTACGTTCTCGCCGCACTGCGCGAGGCAACCGACGATTCCATGACGCGCGACGAGATGCTGCGCGCGATGTATCTTTATGTCCGCGACAGCTTCACCTATCTGCGCCGCCATTACTACAAGACCGGCGACGTCGGCTGGGCAACGCAGGAAGCGCTCACGATGTACTCGACCGGCCGCGGCAACTGCTACTGCTACGCCTCGGCGTTCTGGGCCGCGGCGCGCGCGCTCGGCTTTGATGCAAAGATCGTCAGCGGCACCTACGGCGAGGAAGAAGCGCCGCACGGCTGGGTGGAAATATTGCGCAGCGGCGAGCGGTATACCTACGATGTGGAGATCGAAATGGCGGTGCGGCGCGACCGCGGCGCGTCCGATCTCTATGAAATGGACGATTCGGCGCGGCAGCGCCACGGATATCAGGAGTTTTCCGCCACGGACGACATGCTGCCCCGCTCTCTCGCGGGTGAACTGCTGCCGGGCTGAAAGGAGAGCACATGAAAAAACGATTTCTTCTCTTTTCGGCGCTGCTCTCGCTTCTCCTGCTCACCGGCTGCACGAAGCAGCTGACGGATAAGCCTCTCACACTCTCCTTCTCTGAGGAAACCGCAGTATTCACCGGCACGCTTTCCAAGGGCACTTATACCGGCACCGTGCTGGGCGACGGCTGGCAGTTTGAGGGAACGCTCACCGCCGAGTGCCTTCTCACCGGCGAGGGGGAAAATGTTCCCTGCCGCGCCGCGCTCTTTGGGAGCGTGGAGGACGGAACGTACACCGGCTCGCTCGTCTCCGGCATGCCGGACGGCGAGGGCGTGTTCACGCTCGCCTCGGGCGCTTCGTTCACCGGCGAATTTTCCGGCGGCACGGCGGTACGCGGCGAGGCAGCCGATCTGCCGTGGACACTGCTGCACGGCGGCAGCCGCTTTTCCGGGACCTACACCGGCCCGCTTGAGAGCGCCGGCCCCGAGGGCGAAGGGCTCTTCGGCGGCGAGAACGCCGCCGGGCAGCAGTTCACCTGGCACGGCGGC
>DPHR01000058.1:811-5643 GCA_003522945.1 Clostridiales bacterium | reverse complement strand
CCGCACACCGGTGTCCGTATTGCCCAGCCACCAGTTGCCGTTGCCGCCGATGGAGGGCGTCAGGCCGGGCGCGCCCTGCGCGCCGTCCGCGCCGTCTTTTCCGTCAACGCCATCCTTGCCGTCGATGCCGTCTTTTCCGTTTGCTCCGTCCTTCCCATCGACACCGTCTTTACCGTCAGCGCCGTCTCTGCCGTCCGCAGCGGCGGCTTTTACGCCGGTGTCCGTGTCACCGATCCACCAGTTCCCGTTTTCACCGATGGTCGGCGTCAGACCGTCCGTGCCATCCTTGCCGTCTGCGCCATTCTTGCCGTCCGCACCTCCGGCCTTTACGCCGGTGTCGGTATCACCGATCCACCAGTTTCCATTCTCGCCGATGACGGGCGTCAGACCGTCCGCGCCATTCTTACCGTCGACGCCGTCCCGTCCGTCCGTCCCTTCGGCTTTCACGCCGGTGTCCATAATGCCGATCCACCAGTTGCCGTTCGGACCGACGGAGGGCGTCCGGCCGTCCCGCCCGTCCTTTCCGTCCTCTCCGGTGGCTTTCACACCGAGAGATTTCCACGTAGTCCCGCTGTCGTAGGATACCTCCCACTCGTTCGTAGCAGGATTGACGCGCAGCTTCGAGCGGAATGGGTCGTCCATCTGGACAAGGCTCAGCGGCATTCCGCCCGGATAGGGACACGTCTCAAAGATAGACGGCATATAATCCCTGCTGAGATCTGTTTTCCAGCGGTAGAACTCCGCGCCGATATACAGCCCCATCTGGCCGCCAAAATGCTGATTGGCAGTAAAGCTCCCGCCGTTAAAATAAAGCCCTTTTCCCTCCGCAGAGGTGCTTGACGGCCGGAGATCGTCGGTGATGAACGTTCCGCTTTCCATCGTCAATCTGGTGATGTTCGCTGTTCCGCCAACCAACGTGAGTGAACCGCTGCCTCGAATGGTAATGTTCTGAGCGATGATCGGATAGTATGAGGTGTTCACGCTGAAGCGGTTTTCTCCCGTCAGATCTATAACAAGCGGGATAAAGACCGAGAGTAAAGCGGAGCCCATCGGCTGATTTCCCGTTCCCTTAAGATCGGCGTTTCGCAAAAACAGCGTCGTGCCGTCAAAATAGAAATTGTAATCATCCGCCGTTGCTTCGGAAAAGCCGCGGTTATCCGACGGATCGTTTTTATAATAGGTACCAACTTCGAGGAACACGCCGTTGATCTTCGGATCGTTCCAGTTCGCCCGAACACTCGGAACGTTCGCCGCTCCCAGCGGCTGAGCGGTCATCTCTTCGACCGACGCTCCAACCGTCTCTTCCACAGGCTCCATGACCGGCGCGGGCGTTGTTTCCGCCGGCGCGGGTGTTGCTTCCACGGGTACGGGTGTTTCCGCTTCCGTATCGTCGGCCAACGCCGGAACACAGAGGCTCGTCAGCGCAACGCAGACGCAGATCATGGCGGCAAGAATACGATGCTTCATGGTTTTGTTCCTCCCTGTTTCTGTCTCTCGGGCGGGTCTCCCTGTATTTACTTTGTATTATGCAGGAACAGCGCACGCTTTGCAAGACATTTTGGTCTGCGTGCCAGAACAGGTAAAAAATCGGCTGTTTTTCTTCGAAACAGCCGATTTTCGCGCTTATTCGATTTCCGCCGGAGGCAGCAGGCGCGTCATGCTCCGGAGACTCACGGTGAGCGTATACGCATTGTGCAGCAGCGCCGAGGTTGCCGGGGGCAGGATGCCCGCCACGCCGAGACAGATCAGCATAAAGTTGAAGCCGATGATGTTTCGGTAATTCGTGTGGATCCGGTCCATGAGCGCGCAGCTGAGCCGCCGCAGTGTCAAAAGCGAATGGAGGTCGTTCGCGCCGATGGTGATGTCCGCCACCTCGCGGGCGATGGCCGCGCCGTCGCGGATGGCGATGCCGGCGTCCGCCTCGGAGAGCGCCGGAGAATCGTTCACGCCGTCGCCGAGCATGATTACGCGCCGTCCGGCCTCGTGCTCGCGGCGGATGAAGTTGGCCTTATCTTCCGGAAGGACCTCGGAGTAGTACTCGTCCACGCCGACCGCCGCCGCTACGGACTTCGCCGTGCGGTCGCTGTCGCCGGTCATCATAACAAGCTTCGTAAAGCCGAGAGAGCGCAGACCGCGGACAACGTCGGCAGCTTCCGCGCGCAGCGGATCCTCAATGCAGATGACCGCCGCGAGCACACCGCCCGCGGCGAGATAGAGATGCGAATACTCCGCCGGGAGCGATTCAAACTTTTCCTCTTCCCCCGCGGGGATGACGCACTTCTCGTCCTCAAACACGAAGTGGTGGCTGCCGATGATGACCTTTTCGCCGTCCACGCTGCTTGCGATGCCGTGCGCGACGATATAGCTCACGCTCGAATGGCGTTCCTCATGGGAGATATGGCGGTTTTCCGCCTCGGCCACGACGGCCTTGGCCATGGAGTGCGGGTAATGCTCCTCGAGACACGCAGCGAGCGCGAGCATGTCGTTTTCTTCCTTGCCGCCGAACGGCACGACCGCCGCCACGCGCGGCGCGGCATGGGTCAGCGTGCCGGTCTTATCAAAGACGATGGTGTCCGCCTGCGCCACCGCCTCCATGAAGCGGCCGCCTTTGACGGAGATATGATGGATGCCGGCTTCCTTCATGCCGGAGAGCACCGCGATCGGCATGGAGAGCTTGAGCGCGCACGAGAAATCGACCATCAGCACGGCGAGCGCGCGGTTGACGTTGCGCGTCAGCAGCCAGATAAGCCCCGTCGCGCCGAGACTGTACGGCACGAGCCTGTCCGCCAGATGCGAGGCCTGCGCCTCGGTGTCGGACTTGAGCTTTTCGGATTCCTCGATCATATGGACGATGCGGTCGTAGCGTCCCGAGCCCATGCTCTTATCGACGCGGATCGTGCATTCGCCCTCTTCCACGACCGTCCCGGCATAGACGTAGCTGCCCGCCGTGCGGCGCACGGCCAGCCCCTCGCCGGTGATGGACGCCTGATTCACCATCGCTTCCCCCGCGACGACATGGCCGTCGAGCGGGATCATGCCGCCGGTGCGGACGATGATCCGGTCGCCGGGGCGCACGTCGCCGACCGGCACGGCCACGCTGCCGTCCGTCGTTTCGAGCCAGACCTTGTCCACCTGCAGCGCCATCGTCCCGGCAAGGTCGGCGACGGACTTTTTGTGCGTCCATTCGTCGAGCAGCTCGCCGATGCCGAGCAGGAAGATGACCGAACCCGCCGTTTCAAAGTCTCCGCGCAGGATCGATACGGCAATGGCTGTCGCGTCGAGCACCGGCACTTCGATCTTCCCGTGCATTAGACAGCGGATGCCATCGCGCAGGAAACGGAGCGAGCGGATCACGGTACGGATCGCGCGCAATGGCGCGGGCAGGATGAGCTTCAATGTATACCGGCGGACGATGCGGAAAATGAGCTTTCCCTCGTACTCGCGGTTGAGCACGCGGACGCTGTGCTCCGGCGCGAGCGCCGCCGACTTCTCATAGGAAAACGCGGCGAGCGCCGCGACGATGGGCGCGCGCTGACCGGTATAAAGAATCGTAGCGTTGCCGGTGCGGTCGTGGACCGTCACATCGGCAACGCCGGGAGTATTTCGCAGATACGCCTCCAGAATGTCCGCTTGGAGCAGCGACATGCGCGGCTGCTCCAGATGGACACGGATGCGTCCTGCCGTATCGTGCAGGATCGTGCATTTCATGGCGAATTACTCCGCGGCGTCCTCAATCGTCTCGGGCGCGTCCTCCGCGGCATACTTCTCGTTGAGCGCCTTCGCGTCGGCGAGAATGTCGTCCGCGCCCTCGCGGATATTCGTCGCGGTTGTCATGACGGCTTCCTTGGCGCGCAGCGCCGCCGCGGTCGTGAAAGCGTAGACCTTCTTCGCGTCGCGGCTGGTGAGGATCTTGATGCCTGCCGTGCCGAACAGCACGCCGCCCGCGAAAAGACCAACTTTACCCCAATTCATGAAAGTATCCTCCTTATCTTTTTGGGATTTCGCCCGCATTTTATCTTTATGTTCCGGCATTGTCAATAGATTTTCTGTTAATATTTGCATTTTTCAGCAAAATATTAGCGCAGGCTTCCTTGAGTTAGTCATAATTAACTCATTGACTTTGAAATGGCGGACTGCTATCATGCATCGCGGAGGCGATACTATGAAAACGTTACTCAAGGAATTCAAGGAATTTGCCGTAAAGGGGAACGTGGTCGATATGGCGGTCGGCGTCATTGTCGGCGGCGCGTTCGGGAAGATCGTCACATCGCTCGTCAACGACGTCATCATGCCGCTCGTCGGCGTGCTGACCGGCGGGATCGACTTCAGCAATCTTTTTCTCCCGCTCGACGGGAACACCTACGCCACGCTCGCCGAAGCGGAGGCCGCGGGCGCAGCGGTGCTCAAATACGGCTCCTTCCTCTCGCAGGTGCTCGATTTTCTGATCGTGTCGTTTGTGATCTTTATTTTTGTAAAGAAGATCATGACGCTTGGCCGGAAAAAGGAAGCGCCCGCTCCGGAAGCGCCGAAAACGAAGGTCTGCCCCTACTGCAAGAGCGAGATTGCCATCGACGCCACACGCTGCCCGCACTGCACCTCGGAGCTCCCTTAAACCGTTTAAATTACGTCCTGGAGGTATGCCATGCAGACATTTGAAACGGAACACTACCTTCTTCACTATGGTGCAGGCACCCCGGCGGAGCGCGATATCGAGAAGATCGCCGCGCTGCAGGAGGGCTGCTTCTCCCACATCTGCGCCGTGCTGGGTCTGACGCCGGACTTCAAGATCGAGTACTTCCTCTGCGATTCGCCGGGGTGCCTGCACCATAGTG
>DPHR01000058.1:0-707 GCA_003522945.1 Clostridiales bacterium | reverse complement strand
AGTACTTCCTCTGCGATTCGCCGGAGGAGGTAGGACGCATCTGCGGCGACGACGAGCCCTGCAACGGCTTTGCCGACCTGCCGAGCCGCATCTACGCCGTGTATAACGACGCTGTCCAATGCGTCGGCTTCCACGAGGATGCGCACCTCATCAGCTTTGTCCGGAACCGTCCGGTCTGTCCCGCCGTGACAGAGGGGCTGGCCATGTACTTTGACCGCAAATGGTGGGGCATCCAGAATCTGGACTGGACGGGCTATTATCTCAAGACCGGGCGGTATCTGCCGATGGACAAGCTGCTGGACCGGGAGGCTTTCTTCGCGCACGACTGCGCCTTCACCTACCCCATCGCGGGCGCTTTCACCGACTGGCTGCTCACGGTCTACGGCAGAGAGCGGTATGAGGAAATGTACTCCCAGCCGAACCCCGCCGCCGTCATGGAGCAGGTATATGGGAGATCCCCGGCGGCGCTGAACGCGGATTTTGAAGCATACGTCCGCCTGTTCCGCACCGACGATGCGCTGGAAGCGCGGATGGAAGAGCTGCTGCGGCAGGAGGGCGTTGAAGCCTGACCAAGCAAAATTCTTTGGCTTACAAAAACGGCCGGATGCGTTTGCATCCGGCCATTTTATTGCTCTTTATTACTTTTTCGCCGCCCTGCCGAAGCGGCGTTTGACAGCGCCGGAAAGCGTGTAGACGCCCGCCGTAGC
>DPHR01000084.1:4663-5957 GCA_003522945.1 Clostridiales bacterium | reverse complement strand
CCTGCACGGCGCAGGCGGTGCTGGAGCTGCTGGACTATTATGAAATTCCCATCGAGGGGAAGCGCGCCGTCGTGCTCGGGCGGAGCCTCGTCGTCGGACGTCCGGCGGCAATGCTGCTGCTGCACCGCGGCGCAACGGTGACGCTCTGCCACTCAAAGACCGAAAACGCGGCGGGCCTTGCGCGCGAAGCGGATATCCTCATCGCCGCGGCCGGGCGGCGCGAGAGCGTCGGCGCGGCGTATTTCCGCGCCGGACAGACGGTCATCGACGTCGGCATACACTATAACGAAGAGACGCAGAAGCTCTGCGGCGACGTTGCTCTCGCCGAAGCGGATGGCGTCGTTCGCGCCGTTACGCCCGTGCCGGGCGGCGTCGGCGCGCTCACCACGGCGGTACTGGCCGCGCACACGGCAAAAGCCGCGGCGCGCCGGATAAAATAAATTCAATTCAGAAAACACATGACAGAGTAGGTGCAAAGCGTAAAGTGCCGCGGGATGGGATGTTGTCCGTGGACGAAGCGGCGAGAGCCGCGCGGTTTTGCTCCGCATCCGCTGCCACCCGAGGATACCGCTCCTTCCGTGGCAACTGTCACGAAAGGAGTCTTTTTACGCCATGAAAACAAGAAAACTCGCCCTGAACGCCGTGCTGGCGGCAATGTGCGCCGCGCTCGGCGCGCTCGCGCTCGATCTCAACAGCATCAAGATCACCTTTGAGAGCTTCCCCATCCTGCTCGGCGCGCTGCTCTTCGGCCCGCTGGACGGCCTTGCCGTCGGGTTCGTGGGGACGCTTTTGTACCAGCTTCTGCGCTACGGCGTTTCGGCCACGACGCTGCTCTGGATCCTGCCCTACGCGCTTGCGGGGCTCGTGACCGGCTTTTACGCCAAGCGCCGCGGCTTTTCGCTCACGACCGGACAGACGGTCGGCATCGTCGTGGCCGCCGAGGTGCTCGTCACGGCGCTCAACACGCTCGTCATGTACATCGACGCAACGCTCTACGGCTACTGGTTTCCGGGCTTCATCTCGGCCATGCTGCTGCCGCGCGGCGCGGTGTGCGTTGTGAAAGCCGTTGTGTTCGGCTTTGTACTGCCGAAGCTGTGCGCACGCGTGCGCCGCGCGCTGCCCGGAGAGGGGGAGAAAACACATGGAGCTTAACGAAGCGCTCGCTTTTATCCACGCCACCGACTGGAAGGGAAGCCGCCTCGGTCTGGAGCGGATGCGCGAGCTGATGCACCGGCTGGGAAACCCGCAGGACAGCCTGAAATTTATCCACGTCGCCGGGACGAACGGCAAGGGC
>DPHR01000084.1:4164-4493 GCA_003522945.1 Clostridiales bacterium | reverse complement strand
GTCGCCGGGACGAACGGCAAGGGCTCGACGAGCACGATGCTTGCCTCGATCCTGACGGCGGCGGGGTATAAGACGGGGCTTTACACCTCCCCGCACCTTGTGCGCGTGAACGAACGGTTCCGCATCAACGGCGCGGACATCCCCGACGCGGCGCTCTGCCGCGCCGCCGAAGCCGTGAAGGAGGCCGCCGATGGCATGTCCGACGCTCCCACGGAGTTTGAGATCCTCACCGCGATGGGCTTCCGGCATTTCACGGCGGAGAAATGCGATGCCGTGGTGCTCGAAGTCGGTCTCGGCGGGCGGCTCGACGCAACGAACGTGATACCCTC
>DPHR01000084.1:3205-3978 GCA_003522945.1 Clostridiales bacterium | reverse complement strand
ATACCCTCGCCCGAGGCCGCCGTTATCACGAACATCGGCCTCGAGCACACCGCCATTCTCGGCCATACGCTTCCGGAGATCGCGCGCGAGAAGGCCGGGATCATCAAGCCCGGCACGACGGCCGTGACGTACCCGGTAAACGCCGCCGTGGACGCGGTGTACCGGGAGATATGCGCCGAACGCGGCGCGGTGTGGCGCGGCGCGGCGTTTGACACGCTGCAGGAGCGCGCCCACTCGCTCGCCGGGCAGCGGTTCGACTATAAGGGCGAAAAAGACCTGACGCTGCATCTGCTCGGAGAGCATCAGCTCCGCAACGCGGCGCTCGCCATTGAAACGGTGAACGTGCTGCGCGAAAAGGGGTGGAGCATCCCGGAGAGCGCGCTGCGCGAGGGACTTTCCGCGGCGCGCTGGGAAGCGCGGTTCGAGCTGCTGCGCTCCGATCCGCCCGTCATCGCCGACGGCGCGCACAACCCGCAGTGCGTTGAAGCGCTCGCGCGCAGTCTGGACGTGTATCTGCCGGGGCAGAAGGTCGTCTTTCTGCTCGGCGTGCTCGCGGACAAGGACTATGAAACAATGCTTGCCCGGCTGCTGCCGTACGGGAAGGAGTTTATCTGCCTGACGCCGGACTCGCCCCGCGCGCTGGGTGCGGACGAGCTTTGCGCGTATCTTCGCGCGAAGGGCGCGCCCGCGGTTTCGTGCGATACGGCAGCGGAGGGCGTGCGCCGCGCGCTGGAGGAAAGCGGCGGGGAAACGCCCGTCGTCGCCTGCGGCTC
>DPHR01000084.1:2622-2938 GCA_003522945.1 Clostridiales bacterium | reverse complement strand
CGCCCGTCGTCGCCTGCGGCTCGCTCTATCTCATGGGCGAGATCCGCGAGGCAGTGAAGAGCGGCAGATAAAAAGCAGGGGAGGGGCCGAGCCCCTCCCTGCCGGCAAAGATGGACTTTTGCGAGAGGGCCGTTTCGCTCTACGAAGAGGGGCGTTGCGCTTTGGCGGCGGGTCTGGTATAGTGGATAAAACGGTGTGGGGAAGGATTTCTTGATACGCTATGAACGGCAGTTATTTTCTTTTGACCAACCTCCTGTCCGAGGACGAAAAACGCGTCATCACGGGCATTGCCGCGCACATCGAGCGCGGCGAGAAG
>DPHR01000084.1:0-2454 GCA_003522945.1 Clostridiales bacterium | reverse complement strand
GCGCACATCGAGCGCGGCGAGAAGCGCGTCGGCATCCAGCAGATCGCGAGCGAGAATTTCCTCTCCGCCGCGTCGATCGTGAAAATGTGCAAGCGTCTCGGCTTTGACGGCTACAGCGAGCTCTATTACTATCTCAGCCGCCAGATGGACCGGCGCGGCGAGCGCAGCGCGGAAAATCTCAAAACGCTCGTGGACAACTATTCGGACGAACTGGTGAACGGCTTCTGCGCGCTGCTCGACGCTTCGCGCCAGGCGAAAATGTTCACGACCGGTGAGGGCTTTTCCAGCATCGTGGGCGAGTATATCGCGCAGCGGCTCTCCATCTGCGGCTTTATGGTCTATAATAACGTCCATTTCTATGACCACATGCTCTTCTGCTCGGCGCACGATCTCACCGACGAGGAGACTGCGCCGAGCGTCATGTTCGCCGTGAGCCAGAGCGGGGAGACCGAGCCGGTGCTCAACGACGTGCGCCACGCCCGCCAGAACGGCCACAAGATCGTGACGTTCACCAAGCGCGCCGATTCCGCGCTCGCGCGGCTCGCGGATCTCGTCATCGTGGTGGACGGCTCGAAGCAGACGCTCGCCGGGAGCCTGCCGAACCCCTTTTTCGGCCATGTGATCCTTGCGTTTGAAGAGCTCGTGGCCTACTATTTCGAGCGGGACACAAAGAACTAACATTTTTACTGAATCGGAAATTTTTTCTTTATCGGGGTGTGCTATACTCGCTTTGAGGAACGGCGCACCTTGCTTTTTGCGTATGCGCCGGAAAAAAATAAGAAGAGTATTATCGGAGGAAAAAGGATGAAAAAGATTTTTGCGCTCCTGCTCGCGGTCGTCATGACGCTCGGCCTGCTGGCCGGCTGCGGCACCGCCGCCGAGACCCCGGACACCGAAGCCCCGGCTACCGAGGCTCCCGCTGCGGAAGAGCCCGCCGCCGAACCCACCGCGAAGAAGATCGACACCTTGAAGGTCGCGTTCGTCCCGTCCCGCGAGCCGCAGGAGATCATCACCGTCACCGAGCCTCTCAAGGAGATGCTCAAGGAACAGCTTGCCACTCTCGGCTACGAAGTCGGCGAGGTGGAGATCACCGTCGGCACGACGTATGAAGCGGTCGGCGAAGGTCTTGAAGCCGGCACGATCGACGTCGGCCTCATTCCCGGCGGCACCTACGTTCTCTATGACGACGGCGCCGAGGTCATTCTCACCGCCACCCGCGACGGTCTGAGCAAGGATTCCGACAACGCGAAGGATTGGAACGACGGCCAGCCCACCGAGGCTTCCGACCGCCAGGCGGTTTCCTACCGCGCTCTGTTCATCGCCGGCCCGTCCGAAAAGGGCAAGGAGCTGCAGGACAAGGTCAACGCCGGGGAAGAGCTCACCTGGGAAGACCTCGACGGCGCCAACTGGAGCGTCATGGGCACGTCCTCTCCCGCGGGCTACATTTACCCCGCTCTCTGGCTGCAGGACCACTACGGCAAGGGCATCTCGGATCTCTCCAGCGCCGTGCAGTCTGACTCCTACGCCAGCGCGTTCGCGCGTCTCGCCTCCGGCCAGGTCGATGTTCTCGTGACCTATGCCGACGCCCGCCGCGACTATGCCGAGCGCTGGAACAGCGAGTTCGGCCGTGAAGGCTCCATCTGGGAGGAGACCGGCGTCATCGGCGTCACCGCGCCCATCTACAACGACACCATCTCCGTGAGCAAGAACTCGCCCATCATGGATGCCGATCTGATCGCCGCGCTGCAGCAGGCGTTCATCAACATCGGCAATACCGATGCCGGCAAGCAGGTCATCGCCATCTACAGCCACAACGGCTACCAGATCGCGCAGTCCTCCGACTATGACAACGAGCGCGCCGCGCAGAAGCTCATCCAGGAGCTCTCCGCCGCCAACTGAGACACTTTCCCAACTGCGGGGAGGACGGTACAGCATCAAACCTTCCGCTGTGCCGTCCTCCCCGCGCGCTATATAAGAAAGAGGAGTCCGTATGATTGTATTTGACCACGTTTCCAAGGTATATCCCAACGGCACAGTCGGGCTGGACGATGTAGATCTCACGATCGCCGACGGCGAATTCGCTGCGATCATCGGCCGCTCCGGTGCGGGCAAGTCCACGCTGCTGCGCTCGGTGAACCGGATGCACCGGATCACCTCCGGCACGCTGACGGTGAACGGCACGGATGTGAGCTCGCTCTCCGGCAAGAGCCTGCGGCGTTTCCGCCGCGGCATCGGCATGGTGTTCCAGTCGTTCAATCTCGTGACGCGCACGAGCGTTATCCAGAACGTTCTGGCCGCGTGCGTGCCGGATATGCCGTTCTGGCGCGTGCTGCTCGGCGCGTTCCGGAAATCGGACAAGATCAAGGCGCTCGAATCGCTCGACAAGGTCGGCATTCTCGATAAGGCGTATATGCGCGCCGACCAGCTCTCCGGCGGCCAGCAGCAGCGCGTGGC
>DPHR01000064.1:23855-23991 GCA_003522945.1 Clostridiales bacterium | reverse complement strand
GACATCATTCTCAACAACATGACGATTAAATAATTCCGTACACCGCAGACCGCGGGACAAAGCTCCATGCCGCCGCCCCCTCATATCTCATATCAAGGGGGATGGCTGACGCCAAGCAAAAACAGGCTCCCGCCCC
>DPHR01000064.1:23022-23680 GCA_003522945.1 Clostridiales bacterium | reverse complement strand
CCCGCCCCATTTGGGGCGGGAGCTATACGGCTATGCATGAAAAACGGGGCTGAAAAATGAACCGGACATTCGCCGCAATACGTCTCCGCCCGAGCCTTCTCGCTCTTGCCGCCTGCGGCCGGGGCGGCGGGTGTGCCGTAGTTCATATGGCTGGCAGAGCGAGGGAAAAAAAGCATTATAGCGCGCAGAAACGGAAGATTGCTTTCCCGCCGAAGCAGAATTAACGGAAGGGAGCGGCTATGAGAATTTCCTGCAAGCAAACGATCGTCCTAATGCTGACACTGGTTCTGCTGCTGACGCTCTGCGCATGCGCGCAGGAGCGGCAAACCGAACCGGAGAAAGCCATAAACAACGCCGCCGGTGACGTGCCGCAAACAAAGACCGGCGGAAGAACGCCGGATAAGCTGCCGGAGGAGCCTGCGCCGCGCGGTGAGGAATGGAGCGCGCAGCCGGCCCGGCAGGCCTTTTCACCGGAGGCAGAGACCGCGCTTGGATTTCTGCGCGACAGGATCGACTTTCCGGCAACGATGTTCGGCGCTGCGTACCTCGGCTGCGTCGGAGGGCTGTTTGAAGAGGGCTTTGCGGCGGGCTTTCCCGCATGGCTCCGGGAAACGAACGAGGCGATGCTGGGCCGATACCCCTTTATTGCGGAGATCGA
>DPHR01000064.1:22490-22868 GCA_003522945.1 Clostridiales bacterium | reverse complement strand
CCCCTTTATTGCGGAGATCGACGAAAACCACATCGCAGGCGGCGCAGGACATCTTTACTGCATCGTTCCGGTCGATGAAAACGCAACGGTTTCGATCAACCGTATGCTGTGGAACGATGAAAAACAGATCAACGAAATTTCCGAGGTTCTGTACCGCTCGGAGACAGGCGAGCCGGTGCTGCTCTTTGCCAATCTTGACGGCATGGCATATGTGTCCGACACACAGGTCCTTATCACCGACAACAGCGGAAATACCTGTGAATGGTATCCGGCGGTGGATGCGGCGAGCTATGACGGCGCGATAAGCTGCGGTCAGATCCGGCCGTGCCTATCGGAAGCCGGAGACAATGTATTGTTTGACTTTACGGAATATGCCTG
>DPHR01000064.1:18667-22314 GCA_003522945.1 Clostridiales bacterium | reverse complement strand
TTTGACTTTACGGAATATGCCTGGCAGAACGCCCCGCAGTATTTAGCCCCGTGGCTCGCCGACGGCTGGTCGGGCATAACGGCGCTTGGTCTGGCGGGATCAGAGAGCACGGGCACGGGGTGGTATACGCATACGATGGCGGGGGAGACCGGCACTTACGCCGATTTCTCGCTGCGCTTCTATCCCGGGGGTGAAACGGGCGGCGCGGTTGAGCTGAACTGGACGTATGAGGCGGCGGATGATTTTGAAGAGATGTGGAGCGGCTTCTGGACGATGGAAACGGTTCTCGATGGGCCGAGCTATGTGACGGTCAGTATGTCTCTCGTCGGCGGCGTCAGCTACGGCGTCACGGACGGACCGTACTATCTGTGCGAAACCTATCCGCTCCTGATCAGCCCGAGCGGCGAGGAGCTGCTGATCGGCGCCGGTGAAAACGGCCTCTGTCTGCCGTTTATGTCGCAAAGCACGACGGCGTGTGTGCTGATGCAGGCCGCAGGATAGAAAGCGGGCAGGGAGCCCGTCGCCCGGCGGCAAGCCGAAAAAAGCGCAGCCCAGACCCTTCGCAGATGCAAACTGCGGAGGATCTGGGCTGCGTTTTTGCTGCGTTTGGGAAAGCTCCCCACCGCGATCGCATGTCCATCAACGCTTCACAGAAGCGAGATCACGCATTGGATAATCTTTTCCGTATCGGCGGAGGAGGTGTTGATGCAAAGATCGTAGTTTTCCTTCGCGCCCCACTTCTGACCGCTGAGAAACTCATAGTAGCGCGAACGGTTTTTGTCCGTCTGCGTGATTATCTTGCGGAGCACGTCATGGTTCAAGGACTTCTGCTCCTCGTTTCTTTTCCGGCAGCGCTCCATCCGGTCGGCAATGTCGGCGTAAAAGAACAGCCGGAGGGGATTCCGGTGCCGCAGAACATAGTCGGCGCAGCGGCCGACGATCACGCAGGGGGCCTTGTCGGCCATGTCGCGGATGACCTCACTCTCCTTCAGAAAAACCTCAAGATGCTGATCCAGCATCGGGTTCGGCGGCGCCCACATGCGGACGGTGGGAACGGGGAGCACGGGATACGGGCGCTTTTCCTGAATGCTCAGGATGTACTCCTCAGCGAAGGCGGTTCGTTTTGCCAGCTCCGTCACGATCTGGTAGTCAAAAAAGGCGAACTGCAGCTTTTCCGCAAGCCGCCGGCCGATTTCGCGGCCGCCGCTGCCGTATTCGCGGCCGATGGTTATGATACGCACCATGGAAACTCTCCTTTCGTCCGTTTGATTGCGTTCCTGAATGGAAACTGTCTTTTTATATAAAAATCATATCAAAATCGGGCGGGGATTTCTACCCCTGTACAGCGAAAAACAGAGAAAAAATCTAAAAACTTGTATTGCGTAAAGAGTTGTCAGATGTTATGCTATACGTACAGAAATCCGATGAAAGGGAGGGAGAAACGATGGAAAATGACTCGCTTCCCCAATATATGCAGATCGCGCTCTCCATTGCCGGGCGGATCGCGGGCGGAGACGTTCCGGAGGGGGCAAAAATTTCCGGGCGCTCCAAGCTGTCCTCCGAGTACAACGTTTCGCCGGAGACAATTCGGAAGGCCGTGCGGCTGCTGAGCGATATGCGCGTTGTAGACGTGCGGGAGAAGAGCGGCGTGTATGTGCTTTCTGCGGACAATGCCATACGCTATCTGCACAATGCCGGGGCTAAAATCGACGTTTTTGCCAAGCGTCAGCAGATGAAGGAGCTTCTGGAGCAGCAGGAGCGCGTTTCAAGGCAGCTTGCGGAGCTGTGCCGCAGCATCCTTGACTACGCCTCGTTCCCGGTACAGGCGGACGATACCCTGCCCAACTATGCCTGCCGCATCCCGAAGAACTGGAGCGGCATCGGCAAAAATCTCAGCAATCTTCATTTCTGGCAGGCGACCGGCGCGACGATCGTCGCCATCCGGCGCGGCACCTCCCGTATCGTGTCCCCCGGCCCCGACGCGGAGCTGTACGGCTGCGACGAGGTCATTTTTGTCGGCACGGACAACGCGCGGGAAGCAGTTTCCCGCTTCTTCCGCAACACAGAATAAAAGCCGGCGCGAGCGCCGGTCAGGAAAGGAGTACGCAGAATGAACCATAGCTAACTGCACGCAATCGACCTTGCCATTATCGGCGCATATCTTATTGCAATGATCGTGATCGGCCTTGTTGTCGTCAAAAAAATCAAGAACACGGATGACTATTATCTCGGCGGACGTTCCTTCGGTCCACTGGTGCTCATGGCGACCGTCTGCGCCACCATCATCGGCGGCAGCGGTCTGATGGGACGGGCGGGCGTCGCCTATTCCAGCGGCTTCAAGGCCATTATGACGGCGGTTCCCTATCTTCTGGGGATGCTGATTTTTTCCGGCTTTGCCGGACGTATATCCGCCGTCGGCACGAGCTTTAACATCACCTCCATCCCCGACCTTTTTGAACGGCGCTTCGGCAAAGCCACCAAGGTCACGCTCGGCGCGCTGATCGCCTTCACCATGATGGGGACCGTCGCGGCCCAGGTCACGGCGATGGCGACCATCATCAACATGCTCGGCGGGGAGATCGGCGTCTCCTATGAGATGGGCGCTTTAATCGCCTGCGCGGTGTTCATCATTTACACCGCCACCTCCGGTCTGTTCGGCGTGATCTACACGGACGTGTTTCAGTTCGTCATGCTGATTTTGTTCGTGTACATCCTCATCCCCGGCGCCTCCCTTGTAAAGCTCGGCGGGCCGGCCGCCTTTTTCCGCAATCTTGCGCCGGAGCTGGCGACGCCCTATGTCGACGGCACGATCATAGGGGATATCATCACCTACTTCGTGTTCACGCTCGCGGGCGCGGAGATGTGGCAGCGCGCCTTTGCGGCGAAAAGCCAGAAGGCGGCAAAGAACGGGCTGTTTCTCGGGACTGTGGCATACGGGCTTACGATCCCTCTCGTGTGGTTCATGGGCGTTGTCGCGCACCAGCTCATCGGCGCGGAAAAGATCGCCATGTACGGAACCACCGACGCCGTCGTTCCGGCGCTTGCCATTGAGATCCTGCCTGTAGGTCTCACGGGGCTTGCTCTCGCCGGGATCCTCTCCGTCATCATGTCCACGGCGGACAGCTATCTGATCGTATCCGTGCAAAGCTGCGTGCACGATGTCTATAAAACGTTCGATCCGGACATGTCCGAGAAAAAGGAACTGATCCTGACCCGTGCCTTTGCCGTCATCATGCCGCTGGGCGCGCTGGCGATCGCGCTGTACATGAAGAACGCCTATCAGATACTCATGTTTGCCTGGAGCTTCTACGCCGCGGCGGCGGGGCTTCCCGCGTTCGCCGCGCTCTACTGGAAGAAGGCGACTACGGCGGGGATCCTCTCCGGCATGATCGCGGGCTTTACGGTCTGCATCGGCTGGAAGCTCGCCGGGCTGCCCTTCGGTCTCGGCGCGACGGTACCGGGCGCCATCGCCTGCGCTGCGGCGCTGGTCATCGTGAGCCACGCCACATATAAGAAATCCCCGTCGCCGTTTCTGGATCCCTATGCGGCAAAAACCTGATGCGGGAAAGCGTGCGGAGCTTTCCGGCAGAATGTCGCGCTCGTCTGTTTTGTGAGAAAGGAGACTTGCGTCGATTGACAAGGGCACA
>DPHR01000064.1:7124-18357 GCA_003522945.1 Clostridiales bacterium | reverse complement strand
AAAAGGGCAAAAAGCACCGAAAAGGCTGGCTGTCCGACGTGCGTGCCCTTGTTAATCGACGCTTGTTTATCCCAAAAAAGAAAAAGGAGTGTGTGAAAGCCATGACAAGCGGTAAAAAGCTCGTTTTGCGGGGAATCCTGTTGATCGTCATCGTCTGCGGAATTGCTGCGGTCTGCCTCCTGACAAGGCCGAAGCCGGAACGATATACGTTCCGAATCACTATTCCGGCGGGAACCCAGGGGAGGTTCGTATACTCCGAGGAAGAGTTTCGTGCGACAAAAAATACGGTCAGAATATGGCTCAACGGCGGGCTGGGGGACACGGAAGTCCTTTTAACCCCAGTGGAGGAAACCATGGAGACCGGCTATACGGCGGTTTATCTCACCCAAGGAATGCCCGCGGAATTTGACGCGGATAAGAGAATCTGGCTCAGGGTGGGCGTGAAAGCGCAGAACACGACCGACGAGGACATTACCGCATATTTGACAGTGGAAAATGCGGAGATTCGCGGCCGTAGTTCCGACGAAAATTCCCCGGACAGCATCACCTTTGAAGCGGAGATCCTTGAGATCCGCGACGGGTATTTCCTTGTAAAACCGGAAGCCGGCTGGGCGATCAACAGCGCGGCTCTGCTGGAGGTCCCCATGGAGAACATGGAGCCATCCCCCGCGCTGCAGGTGGGAGACGTGATCGAGATCACATACGACGGCAGAATCCTTGAAACCGATCCGGGGCGGATCCATACGGTCTATCGCATCCGTATTGCGCAAGAGCCGGTCAATCCCCGAGCCTATGAGAGCGGCGGAAACGTCAGAGAGCGGGAAAACGCTCCGGACGATATGGAATGGCAGGACGGCATTTCGTTTTCCGATCTTGCCCCGGGCGGGGAGATCGTATCCCCGTTTGAGATCGTTATGGAGGAAAACGACTCGTCCTTATGGCTCTCCATCACATGGGCGAGAAACGGGCAGGCATTGGAGTACGGTATCCGTTCCGAGGACGGCACGGCGTTTTTTCAGGAGAAGCAAGGGGGCGCATCCCTGCTGCTGATTGAGGAAATTCCGGCGGGAACGTATCGCTTGTATGTAAAAAATCCTGAGACATTCAACGCCCTGTCGGCAGACGAAAGCGCCGAGAGCGTTAACGTGACCGGCGCGCTGGTGTATTCCCGCGTTCCGCGGTGAGAGACCGTGCATCCGGTATCGGCAGCCTTCCCGTGATTTTTCCGCATCGGCGCAGACTCACGGTTCAGCGCAAAAAAAGATAGCCCCTGACTGCGTTACAGAAGATTCGCAGTCAAGGGCTATCTTTCACTCTTAATATCTAACATCCTGGTTACCTCCTTTCTTCAAATTCATGACACCGCTGCTTCCCCGTGCAAATCTTCTCCCTTCTTCGCTTTTCTGCCCCGCTTCGCCGGAGGCTTTCCGCATACGGCGGATGCTGTCGGAGATCCTTTCACGCGTTTTTCGGTGTCATTTTCCCCAGACTCCAGCGGTCCGGGGGGCATCATTTAGCCTCCTTTTTGTACTTTTATGATACCAGAGACCGCCGATGGAAACAAGTGACGGGATCGGAGAAAAAGCGGAACCCGCGTTGTGCATCACAATGAAATTGCCGGCGATCACGCAATTTCTCTTGACTGTTGCCGCCGGGCACTATATAGTTAAATTGTTGGGAACGAGCCGCCGCGTCATACAAAGCATGACGCGGCGGCTCATTTTTTTCAAAAAGCCTCGCAGAGCCCGCGCCCGCCGGCAGAAGATCCGGGCTCGGTCAGCCGCACTCTTTTTTCATGGCGGAATATCCGATCAGCACCGTCCATACATAGGCGCAGGTCTTGGGGATCATCGGCATCCCGATCAGCGGGACGGCGTCCGCCCACAGCACCACCGGGATATAAAAGCCGAAGCTCAGCACGATGGTGAGCCACATCCAGCGGGACGGTATAGCTTTCAAAAGCGGAAGAATCAGAATTTGCTGTACAGCACCCGGTAGAGAAACGCGGCAAAAAGATCGGGCGGCTCCCGCTCCTCCTTGTTCAGCCAGACGCACACCATGCGGAAGGCGCCGAAGGTCAGAAAGTTATAGACATACGCAAGCTCCGCTTCACTGTTGCTGCCGGAGAGCATTTTGCGCGCGCTTTCCTTCAGACTGTCCATGGCAAACAGCTTGTGGGCGAATGCCGGGTCAACGTTGTTGTTGATGATCAGGCGGGCAAATTCCAGATTCTCCTCCAGATACCGGCAGGCGGCGGTGATGATTTTCTCCGGTTCGGTTTCATGGCGCTCGATGGCTTTTGCGATAAAGTCCAGCATATCCTTTTCCATATCGGTCAGCAGATCGAACTGACTTCCGTAATACTTATAAAATGTCGTTCGGTTCACGTCGGCTCTTTCACAAAGCTCCCGAATGGAAATGTGGTATATGTCCTGTTCCTTCAGCAGCTCGATCAGCGCGGCCTTCAGCAGGCGCTTTGTCATCGCAATGCGGCGATCCTCTTTTTTCTCCATGGCAGCCTCCTAAAAATGAATTTTTTTTAAACCCTCAACATTTCCCAACGGTGTGTTGATTTTTATTCCATACCGAAAGAACTGTCGGTTGAATAATCAACATGTGTTCATCATAATGAAACAAACGGAAAAAGTCAAGAAGGGTAATGCGCCATGAAAAAGCTTGCAGAGTTTCTTATAAACCGCCGCCGCGTTCTCACTGCCGTCATGCTTGCGCTGACGGCAGTTTGTGCCGTTCTCGCGCTGCGCGTTCCGATCAACCGGGATCGGACAAAATATCTTGCGGACAGCTCCGAAATGAAGCAGGGGCTTTCCATTATGGAGGACGTCTTCCCCGAGTCCGACGAGACGGCGTCGATCCGCGTGATGTTCGATGATCTGACCGCCGATCAGATATCCGAAATCAAAGCGCAGCTGGAAGCTATACCGAACGTAAGCGGCGTCGCGTACGAAGCCGGCAGCGAGGAATACAATAAGGACAATCACACGCTCTTCGTTGTGAACAGCCGGTACGATTACGACACCGACGAGGAGCACGCGATCGAAGCCGCTATCGAAGAGGGCTTCTCCGGCTATACGATGGCGTATGAGAACAACGATGTCCCGGCAACGGAGCTTCCGCTCTGGGTTGTCGTTCTTGCGCTGACGCTCGCCGGTATCATTTTGCTGGTCATGTCCGATTCATGGCTGGACCCCGTGCTGTTTCTCGTCACCATCGGCGTCGCCGTTGTGCTCAACATGGGAACGAACATCCTGCTCCCGTACGTCGATGAGATGACCGCAACGGTCGGGCCCATTTTGCAGCTCGTGCTCTCCATGGACTATTCCATCATTTTGATGAATCGCTACCGGCAGGAAAAGGTCACGCACAGCGACAAGGTTTCTGCCATGAAAACGGCGCTCGCCGGTTCGGTTTCCTCCATCGCCTCCAGCTCGCTTACCACGGTCGTGGGATTGCTGGCGCTCGTGTTTTTGAGCTTCAAGCTTGGGCCGGAGCTCGGCATCGTGCTGGCCAAGGGCGTATTCATCAGCATGCTCTGCGCCTTCACCGTCCTCCCCGCGATGATCCTTGCAATGGACCCGCTGCTGGAAAAGACGAGAAAAAAATCGCCGCATGTTCCGATGGCGCGCTTCTCAAAGCTCAGCTATAAGACGAGATACGCCATGCCCGCCGTTTTTGCCGCGCTTTTTATCGCTTCCTTTATATTGCAGGGCTATACGCAGATCGTCTTCACGGAGGAAAACGACGACCCGCTGGCGAATGTGTTCCCGAAGAAGAACACCGTTGCGGTGGTTTACCGCAACGAGGACGAAGCGAAAATCGACAGCGTCATCTCCGAACTGGAAAAGGATGAGCGGGTTTCCGATATTCTCGGCTATGCCAACACGCTCGGCAAGGAGATGACCGCCGAGGACATGGGCAAGGCCGTCGCCGAATTGAGCGACGATGCGGAGCCCATCGGCGATAACCTCCTCCGTATGCTCTATTTCATCGCGGAGGACGGGAAAATGCCCGTGATAACGGCGTCTGACTTTATTAATTTTATAACCGACACCGTTCTTCCGGACAAAACCATCGGCAAGCACCTTGACGCCGCGCTGCGGGACAACGCGGAGCAGTTCCGAACGCTTGCCGACCGCACGCGCCTGACCACCGCGATTTCCGTTGACGAAATGGCGGAGCTCTTCGGCATAGACCGGGAGCGTGTCGAGAAGCTCTATCTCTACTATACGATCCAAAACGGCGTTGCGGACAGCGGCACAATGACGCTGCCGGTCTTTGTGGATTATGTGCTTAATTCCGTGGCGGCAAACGAAACCTACGGCTCGATGGTGAGCGCCTCGGCAATTGCTTCCCTCCGGCAGCTGCAAACCTATACGAATACCAATACCGTTCTGGCGGCGCGCAGCGCGGCCGATCTGGCCGCGCTGATCGAGGCGGACGAGAGCACGGTGAATACCGTGTTTATTCTCGATAACGCGGGCGACGTCAGCGCGCAAACTATGAGTCTGCCCGAATTCAGTTCGTTTTTGTGCGGCAGCCTGCTGCAGGATGCGCTGTTCAGCACATATTTTGACGATGCCGCCAAGGCGCAGGCGCAGACGATGGACGCGCTGGTGCAGCTTGCCGTGTCCGGGCAGGGGCTGACCCCCGACCAGATGGCGCAGACGCTGGGGATGGACGCGGAAAGCGTTTCCAAGCTGTACAGCCTCTACTTTTCCGCCGATCCCGCGTTCCAGAAGGAGGCGGCCGCCATGACGATGACGCTTACCGACTTTCTCCCGCTGCTGAAGGCCAACGCCCCCGCCGAGCAGCAGGCGCAGCTCGCCCAAACGGAGCAGCTTGTGAATCTTGCCGTTTCCGGGCAGGCGTTGGACGCGGAAACCATGGCGGGCGTGACGGGGATGACCACGGAGAATGTCGCGGGGCTTTATCTGATGAGCGGCACGGAGGCAATGACGCTTCCGGACTTTCTTTCCGCCGCGCTGACACAGGCACCCGACAACGCCGGCTTGCAGCAGATGAACCAGCTCGTACAGCTCGCGGTTTCCGGGCAGGCGCTGGACGCTTCTTCCCTTGCCTCCGTGTTCGGGGTGGATACCGCGCAGGTCTGCCAAATATTCGCGCTTGTGCTGGCAGGGCAGAAAACGGTGGCTCTTGCCGATTTCTCCGCTTTTCTCGTCAACTCCGTGCTGACGGACACGGCCTACGCCGGAGCTTTTTCCGAGGAACAGGCGGCGCAGCTTCGCCGGCTGGATTCTATCGCGCAGCTCGCGGTTTCCGGCACACCGCTTGACGCCGGGACGCTGGCACAGCTGTTCGACACGGACACGGATACGATCACGATGGCATTCCGCCTGTACTTCGGCAGGGATATCAGCCAAAAAACAATGTCGTTGAAGTCGTTTACCGACTTTGCTCTGTCCGATCCTCTTGTGAGCGGAATGATGGACGCCTCTACGCTCGGCCGCATTCAGTTTTTGCAGGCGATTCTGAACGCCGCGATAAACGGAACGGCGTTCACCTCCGCAAGACTTGCCTCATTCCTGGGCATGGATCCGGCACAGACGGAAAAGCTGTATATCCTCCGTATGGGGGAAAACGGCGGTACGGACTCGTGGACGATCTCTCCGCGCTCGTTTGTAGCCTTTGCCGCAACGGACGTGCTCGGCGACGCAGAGCTTGCAAAGCAGATCGATGAAAAAACCGCGGAGGAGCTTCGGCAGGGTCATACGCTGATTGAGGCCGTCGTTTCGGAAAAAGCTTACACCGCCGGCGAAATGACCGCGCTCCTTTCCTCTCTGACGGACAAGGTGACCGAAAACGAGACGGAGATCCTTTATCTCCTTTACGGAGGCGTGAATGACGCCGATCCCACGGAAAAAATGACGATTGTGGAGCTCTTTGATCTACTCTGCGACAAAATGATGAACGACGGGCGCTTTGCGGAGTATTTCGACGGAGAAACAAAAAAGGAGATCCTCGACAGCAAGGCGGAGCTGGAGGACGCCGTCGCGCAGATGAGAGGCAAAGCCTACGCAAGAATGGTCGTCACCTCCGATTACCCGGACGAGTCTCCGGAAACGTCGGACTATGTAACCCGTATCGATACGCTCTGCCGGGAAAATCTCAGTGAATACTATCTGGTGGGCAACTCCGTTATGGTCAGTGAGATGGACCGCGCCTTTGACAGCGAATACCGGATGATCTCCCTGATCACCGCGATCTCCGTATTTCTTGTTGTGCTCATCGCGTTCCGCCATCCGATCCTTCCGCTGATCCTCACGCTTCTCGTGCAGTGCGGCGTATTTATCACCGTAACGGTCATCGGAGCCTACAGCGGCTCGATCTATTACCTTGCGCTGCTGATCGTACAGAGCATTCTCATGGGCGCAACGATCGACTACGGCATTGTGTTCTGTAATTTCTATATGGACAGTCGAAAAACCATGGACGTGACCGACGCGCTGCGCGCGGCGTACGAAGGCTCCATCCACACCATCATGACCTCCGGCTCCATCCTTGTGTTGGTGCTTGCCGCGCTCGGGATCCTTGTATCCTCGCCGATGATCTCCGATGTGAGCACCACGCTGTCCATTGGCGCGCTTGTCGCCATGCTGCTGATCCTTCTGGTTCTGCCCGGCATGACGGTTTGCTGCGACAGACTCATAAACAGAAAAAAGGCCGAAGAAAAGACAAAAACGCCGTAAACCGCGGCAAAAAAGAAAACCGGCGGCGGGAGAACGAACTCTCCTCGCCGCCGGTTTGCGTTTTTTATTGTGCCGGAAGCTCCACGGCAAAGACGGTGCCGCGCTCCGAGCTTTCCTCCACCCGAACGGAGCCGCCGTGCAGACCGGCAATTTCCCACACCAGCGAAAGCCCGAGACCTGCGCCGCCGTATTCACGGCTGCGGGATTTGTCCACGCGGAAGAAGGGCTGGAAGATGCTCTGCCGGAATTCCTCCGGGATGCCGCTGCCGGTATCCGCCACGCGGATGTGCAGCATTTTGTCCTCCTGTGCCACGGAAATGCGCACCGACCCATCGGGGCGGTTGTACTTGACGGCGTTTTCCGTCAGATTGAAAAGCATTCGGTAGATCAGCGCGTCGCTCCCGATCATAACGCCGTCGCCCTCCCGTTCGAGCGCGATGCCTTTCTTCTCCGCCAGCGGCGCGAGATCCGTGAAGATCTCCTCGATCATCGGCGCGAGCTGGATCTTCTCGTTCCGCGCCACCTGCTGCAAATTGCTCATCTCCAGCAGCGTCTTGGTCATTTGCGTCAGCCGCTCCGTCTGCTCCCGCAGCAGAGAGAGAAACTCCGCCGTCTCCGGCAGTATATCGGGATGCTCGGCGGAAAAGAGCTCCAGCTGCGCCTGCATCAGCGCCAGCGGCGTGCGCAGCTCGTGGGCGGCGTTGCCGGTAAACTGCCGCTGCGCGGCAAAGGCATTGTTCAGCCGCTCCAGCATCTGGTTGAAGGAGCGGCTGAACTGCCGGAACTCCGGCAGCACGTCCTCGTCGATCTTCATATCCGCGAGATTGTTCAGCTGCACCTTCTCCACCTGCGAGGCAAAGCTACGCAGGGGCTTGAGCGCGCGGCCGCTGACGAAATACGCCAAAACGCCGCTCAGCACCGTAACCGCCGCCGTGATATACCAGTTCGTTGTGCAGAAGGACGTCTTCGCGCCGTGTATGACAATGGTCACATCCTCGTTCATTCCGGCAAGCTCCGGATCGAAAAACGCCGGATCGCCTTCCACGGCGGCGCTGCCGTAATCCTGAATGAAGCTGCCGATGGAGTCCATATAGTGCAGCCCGGAGGCGCAGAGCAGCAGCTTCATGGAAACGCAGGCCGCGCCGATGAGCAGCACGGTCAGCAGCGTGATGCGCCACTGCAAAGAAAGCCGCTTCATGCGTCCTCCCCTCCCATCAGATACCCCTCGCCGATGCGGTTGCGGATGGGGTCGCAGCCCAGCGCGGCGCGCAGCTTTTTGCGCAGAGCGGAGATATGCACCCGGATGGAGTTGCTGAAATTGTCCACGCTGTTGTCCCAGACGTGATCCATCAGCTCCTCCTGACTCACCGGCCGGCCCTGATGCACCATCAGATATTCCAAAATCCCCGTCTCCTTGCGGGTGAGCGTCAAGGTCTGCCCGTTGACGGCGGCGGTGCGCGAGCGCGTATCAAAGGTCAGCGCCCCGCAGGTCAATATCACATCCCGCTGCGTAAACTGCCGCAGCGTAAGACTGCGGATGCGCGCCTCCAGCTCCGCGAGATGAAAGGGCTTTGCCAGATAGTCGTTGGCCCCCGCGTCCAGCCCCTCGACCTTATCCTCCACCTCCCCGCGGGCGGAGAGGATCAGCACCTTCGTCTCCCGGTCTGCCTGCCGCAGGGTGCGCAGCACCGTCATGCCGTCCTTCCCCGGCAGATTCAGATCCAGCAGCACCAGATCGTACCGCTCCGTGCCGAGCAGCTCCAGCGCTTTTTCTCCGTCAAAGCAGTAATCCACGCTGTACGCCAGCCGCCGCAGGCTGCGCACAATGGTTTCGCACAGCGCGCGCTCATCCTCAATTACCAAAAGGTGCATCAAAAGCCTCCTGTTTCTTTTTCGTTTGATCTAATAATATCAGGAATGGATAAGATTTGTGTTAAGTTTTGATTCTTAACGGGGAATTTAACTGCCCTGCGCTATGATAGTGGCAGAAAACGGAAGGAGAGTTGTTCATGAGCCACAGAGAAAAAGCGGCCTTGCAGGTTTTCCTGCTGCTTGCCGGCGTTGCCATGGTGTGCTTCGGCGTCTGGCGGGGCGAATCGGCGGCGGTGCTGAGCAAAGCAATCAAACTATGTCTGGAGTGTGTAGGTATTGGGTAAAAAGAATTTGAGCGTCTCGCAGCTTCTGGCGCGCTTCCGGGGCTGGATACAGGCGGGGGCAACGCTGCTGACCAACCTGCACCTGCCCAACTTCCTCAAGGGCAGCCTGTATCAGGGCGCGGGGAAAACCGTCTGCGTGCCGGGGCTGAATTGCTACTCCTGCCCGGCCGCCTCCGGTGCGTGCCCCGTCGGGGCGTTTCAGGCGGTGGTGGGGTCGTCAAAGTTCGGCTTTTCTTATTATATCACAGGAATCCTCATCCTGCTCGGCGTTTTGCTCGGCAGATTGATCTGCGGCTTTTTGTGTCCCTTCGGATGGTTTCAGGAGCTGCTGCACAAGATCCCGACGAAAAAGCTCTCCACAAAAAAGCTCAAGCCGCTGACATATCTCAAATACGCCGTTTTGCTGGTCATGGTCGTTCTGCTGCCGGCGTTCCTTGTGAACGACGTGGGAATGGGCGATCCTTACTTCTGCAAGTATCTCTGCCCGCAGGGCGTGCTGGAGGGGGCGATCCCGCTGTCTCTTGCCAATGCCGGCATTCGGGCGGCGCTGGGAAAGCTGTTCACATGGAAGCTCTGCGTGCTGGTTTCGGTAGTCGTGCTGAGCGTGCTCTTTTACCGCCCGTTCTGCAAATGGCTCTGCCCGCTGGGCGCGTTCTACGCCTTGCTGAACAAGGTATCGCTTTTCCAGATGAAGGTAGATGGGAACAAATGCGTCTCCTGCGGGAAATGCGCCAGAGCCTGCAAGATGGATGTGGATGTGACGAAGACGCCCAACCATACCGAGTGCATCCGCTGCGGAATGTGTGTCCGCGCCTGTCCCACAAACGCCGTGAGCTTCCGCTTTGGCTTCGGAACGGGCGAGCAGAATATATCGGGTACAATAAATCAAATAAAACAAAAAACGGAGGAAACAAAATGAACGTCAAGAAAAGTATTGCGCTGCTGCTGGCAGTGATGATGGTGCTGTCTCTGGCCGCGTGCGGCGCAAAGGGTGAGACAGGCAGCGGCGACGCCATGACCGGAGAGCCCAAAAACGCCGAGGAAGCTGTCGCCATGCACAAGGAGCTGATGGCGCAGGAAAACGCGATCCTTTCGGAAAACACCGCGCTTTGGGAAAAGGTTTTCATGGCGGCCGACAAGAGCATGACCATGCAGGAGGACGGCAAAAACTACGGTGACTTCCTGCTGGACACCATCGAATCCGCCAAGGACCAGTTTACGGCGGACGAGCTGAAGCTGATCCGCGGCGAGGCGGAAAAGATCCGCGACATTGAAAGCAAGCTCACCATGATCGAGAAAAAGTACCCCGAGGCGGCGCAGGAATCCCTTGACGGCGCCATGAGCGTGCCCGCGGACGGCAGCATGAACATCTCCGGCGACACCAGCATGCTCCCCGATAACAGCAGCATGCAGAAATTCCCCTCCTTTGTGGGCAAGGATCTGGACGGGAACGATGTGACGAGCGACGAGCTTTTTTCCGGCAGCGCCGTTACGGTTGTCAACTTCTGGTTCACCACCTGCGGCCCGTGCGTGGGTGAGCTGGGCGAACTGGAAGCGCTGAGCAAGGAGCTCGCCGAAAAGGGCGGCTCTCTCATCGGCATCAACTCCTTCACATTGGATGGCGACGAAGCGGCGATCTCTGATGCAAAGGATGTGCTGATGAAGAAGGGCGCGACCTATCAGAATGTGTACTTCGCTTCCGACAGCGAGGCCGGCATGTTCACCGCAAACATCTTCGCTTATCCCACCACCTATGTGGTTGACCGCAGCGGCAACATCGTGGGCGATCCCATCGTGGGCGCCGTCACCAGCAAGGCGCAGATGGAAACGCTGCAGAAGCTCATCGACCAGACTCTGGCCGCCGATATGGGCTGACAAACGGATTTATCTCCTCAGAAAGGAGGACTTCACCATGTATCGGAGAGCATTGCCCCTTCTGCTCACCGCGGTGCTGCTGCTGAGCGGCTGCGCTGCCGGGCAGAAGAATATGCCGAAGAAAACGGACGAGAAGGAAATGACCGGACAGTCCTCTGATATGTCCGGTGAAGGAATCATGTATATGGATACCACGGAAAACGTCATATATCTGGCGGGCGGCTGCTTCTGGGGCATGGAGCACCTGATGCAGTCCATCCCCGGCGTCATTGATGCGCAGAGCGGCTATGCCAACGGCACCTGCGAGGCGGACGCCGATTATCGGACCGTCTGCAAAGGGAACACCGGCTTCCGGGAGACCGTGCGGGTGGAGTATGACCCCGGGCAGGTGAGTCTCGATGCCCTGCTGCTGGCCTATTTCTATGTGATCGACCCCACGGTGGAGAACCGGCAGGGCAACGACCGGGGCAGCCAGTA
>DPHR01000064.1:4840-6948 GCA_003522945.1 Clostridiales bacterium | reverse complement strand
TACTACACCAACGAAAGCGCGAAGGAGACGGTGGAACGCATCGCGGAGATCGAGCGGGGACGCAGCAAAAAGTTCTTCGTGGAGATCGGCCCGCTCAAGAACTACTATCCCGCCGAGGAGTACCACCAGGACTATCTGGAGAAGAATCCGAAAGGCTACTGCCATATCCCCAAGGCCGAGATGGAGCTTTTCTCCAGACTGCGCATCGATCCGGGCGACTACCAAAAGCCCGCCGCGGAATCCATCCGGGACAAGCTGACGGAGGAGCAGTACCGCGTCACTCAGGAGAGCGGCACGGAGCGCCCCTTCAGCAATGAGTTCTGGAACCAGTTCGAGAAGGGCATCTATGTGGACATCGTCACCGGCGAGCCGCTCTTTTCCTCCACGGACAAGTTTGAGAGCGGCTGCGGCTGGCCCGCCTTTACCAAGCCCATCGAGGAGCCTGCCGTGGTGGAGCTGGAGGATCTGAGCCACGGCATGCGCCGCACGGAGGTTCGCAGCCGTGCCGGGGATTCACACCTTGGCCACGTGTTCACCGGCGACCCGGAATCCCCCAACGGCGTGCGCTACTGCATCAACAGCGCCTCTCTCCGCTTCGTACCCTACGCGAAGATGGAGGCCGAGGGGTACGGATACCTGCTGGATCTGTTTGAGAAATGATTTCAGGTGCATACACATCAAGCGAAAAGCTCAGACGGCTGATCTTCAAAAGAACAGCCGTCTGAGTCTGTCGAATAACCCGGCTGTGCATTAAGCGGCAGCCGGGTTTCTCGACAGGCTGCGTCAAGACCACCGGCTGCGCCGGTGGTCTTGACTGTTAAATGCGGGAATTCCGGCGGTTTTTACAATTTTTCATATTGCATGCGTTTCAGACGCTGTGATATACTGACAATGGAGGAAAACAAAATCGGGAACAGAAAACGGGGAGGAAAAACGAAATGAAGTTCAAAAAGCCGCTCTCTCTGCTGCTCGCCGCAGTGCTGCTCTGCGCGTTCGCCGTGCCGCTGCTGGAAACCCCTGCGCTCGCTGCCGATAAAGAAATACACGAGGTCGCTACCGCTGGAGTATACAAATGGATCACGATCACAGCCGGGGAGGGCGGTGCGGTCACGGAGGTCGTGCAGACCGGCGGTGTGCTGCCGCCCGGTATGTCGCTGGGCAAGAATGAGGATGTGTCCAGCCTTTTCGGCACGCCGACAACTCCCGGCACTTACATATTGACCGGCGAGACACACTACGAAGATAACGCAGCCTCTTGGGTGCTCCGTTGGAAGGTGCGGCTGTTTGTCGATTTCGCAGCTACCCCGACGCCAACGCCGACAACGGCGCCGACGACGGCTCCCACAACGGCTCCGACAACAGCTCCGACGACGGCCCCAACGACCGGCACAACGACCGCGCCGACGAATACTCCGGCGCCGACTGCCGGAGCGCCGATCATTACAAAGCAGCCGACGAAGGAGACCGTGGAGGTCGGCAGCAGCGCAACGTTTGTGGCAAACGCCACCGGCTGGGCGTGGTGCGCGTGGCGCTTTCTGAGTCCCGACGGCAAGACCGAGGTCATTTTCGACGTGACCGCCGATAAATTCCCCGGTCTTACGATCACCGGCGGTAACAGCACGACGATGTATCTTACAAATATTCCCATGGAGCTGAACGGCTGGAAGGCGGTCTGCCTCTTCAGCAGCGCAACGAATCTCTGGACCTATACCGACGGCACGGCGATCATCACCGTGAATGCCGCCGCAACGCCCACGCCGTCTCCGACCCCGGAGCCGACGGCAACGCCGGAGCCGACAGCGACTCCCACGCCCACGCCGACGGAAGCCCCCACGCCCACACCGACCGCCGTTCCGGCGGCCGTCGTTGAAACGCCGACTCCGTCGCCAGAGCCGACCCCGGAGCCGAAAAAGGGCGGCCTGCTGTCCGGCGGCAAAGCACTCCCGATCGTCCTTGCCGTGGTTGCTGTGCTGCTCCTCGGCGGAGGCATCACGGCGGGAGTACTGCTTGTGCGGAAAAAGAAACAGCGCGAGGAATACGAACGTCAGGAGCGCCGGAGACAGCGTGCTTCTGCGGCGGCTGCCGGAACGGCGGCCTCCCGACGCTCC
>DPHR01000064.1:4430-4651 GCA_003522945.1 Clostridiales bacterium | reverse complement strand
CTCCCGACGCTCCGCGCCCGCGGCTGAATGGGTCTGCCCGATCTGCGGTACTGTGAACAAAGGAAAGTTCTGCAGTGAGTGCGGCGGAGGAGAGCCCAAGAATCACGTCTGAGTCTCGCACGGCAGACCGCCGGGCGGACGGCTTCGGCCGAAAGCCTTGCGGCGCGCAGAAGAGACCGGAAAAGTCAGACAATTAATTCAAGCTGCCGAAAGGGCTTGCT
>DPHR01000064.1:362-4265 GCA_003522945.1 Clostridiales bacterium | reverse complement strand
TTCAAGCTGCCGAAAGGGCTTGCTGCCTTGAAGAACAGACGGCAAACCCTTTCGCGCTGCCCGGATTCTGCGGCTGCTGCCGTGACCCGCTTCCGGTTTGGCGAGCCGTTCCTGCCATGCACGGCAGCAAAAATATAATAATTTCAGACAAATGTCCCGCATAGAAAAAGATAGGGAGAGGATGCCGCCTTGAAGAAGAAAGTTCTTACTCTGTTTGCTGTGCTGCTCTGCGCGCTCGTCGTGCTGAACGTCACGGCTCTCGCCGATTTCGGTGATTTTTCCGGCAGCTCGGACTATGATTTCAGCTACGATTACAGCGATAACGACAGCAGCTGGTCATCCTCGAGCAGCAGCTCCGGAAGCAGTTACTACGATGATGACGGATATGTATCCGGCGACGCCAACCCTACGCGGATCCTTATAATGGCGCTGATCGTAGTGGTGGCGATCGTGTATTCTATGAGGACGAAAATGAAAAACAACAGCACGTCTAAGAAAGCGACCGCCCAGCGCGCCGAGCGTGCCGAGAGCCGCGCCAACCGCGCCGCGCTCACGCCCATCGGCGAATATACGAAGATCGATCCTGCCTTCAACGCGGCGGCGCTGTGCGAGAAGGCGTCGAATCTCTATGTGCAGATGCAGAACGGCTGGACGGCGAAGAACATCGAGTCGCTGCGGCCGTACTTCACCGACGCGCTCTTCACGCAGATGGAGCGCTCGCTGCAGGGGTATGCGCAGCGCGGCGAGACGAACGTCGTCGAGCGCATCGCGGTGCTGGATGTGACGCCGCTCGGCTTCCACCAGACCGGCGGCGAGGATCATATCCTTCTCCGGCTGCGCACGCGCATCACGGATTACACCGTGAACGACGGCACGCAGCAGATCGTCCGCGGCAGCCGCGATCAGGAAAAGTTCATGACCTACGAATGGGATCTGCTGCGCCCGACCGGCACGCAGACGAACGCCGAGAGCGGCGAGACAAAGCGCATCACCTGCCCCGGCTGCGGCGCGCCGCTCGACGTGAACGCGAGCGCGCGGTGCCCGTACTGCGGCACGGTGATCCAGCAGCAGGCGCAGGACTGGGTCATCAGCGCCATTCGTGGGATCAAGCAGCAGACGCTGTAAAAACCGGATCAAAGGAGCCGCGGCGAACGGGATGCGCTGTGTGATCGCGCCCCGGGTTCGGCTGGATCCGGCCGCTCTGCCTGGTCATCAAAAAACTCCCTGCCGCATGGGCGGCCTCCTGTGTATATCGTATTGGAAAAAAGATGAGCCAGACGGATGAGTTTCATCCGTCTGGCTCTGCGGCATTCTGGAGTTATGCGGGATATTTCATCAAATGTTTTCCTGCCGGATGATCTCACGGCCCATGAGCACGCCCATGACGGAGGCCATCATCAGCCCGCGCGTCCAGCCGGACGAGTCGCCGAGGCAGTGGAGACGGCGGATGTTCGTGTTGAGATCGGCGTCCATCTTTACGCGGTTGGAGTAGAACTTCAGCTCGGGGGAGTAGAGCAGCGTTTCGTACGAGGCAAAGCCCGGCACGACCTGATCGACGGCCTTGATGAAGTTGATGATGTTCGTCATGCTGCGGTAGGGCATCGCGGCGGTGATATCGCCGGCGACGGCGTCGGGCAGCGTCGGACGGACGTTCGACTGCGCGAGTTCCTTTTCCCAGGTGCGCTTGCCGTCGAGAATGTCGCCGTAGCGCTGCACGAGGATGTGGCCGTTGGCGAGCATGTTCGTGAGCTCACCGACCTTCTGCGCGTAGCTGATGGGCTGGTTGAACGGCACAGAGAAGTTGTGCGAGCAGAGAATGGAGAGGTTCGTGTTCGGGCTCTTCACTTCCTTGAACGAGTGGCCGTTCACGACGGCGAGACCGTTGTCGTAATTCTCCTGCGAAACAAAGCCGCCGGGATTCTGGCAGAACGTGCGGACCTTGTTTTTGAACGGCGCGGGATAGCCGATGAGCTTGGACTCATAGAGCACCTCGTTGACGGTCTCCATGATCTCATTGCGCACCTCGACGCGCACACCGATATCCACGGTGCCGGGCTGGTGGGCGATGCCGTGCTCGGCGCAGAGCGTTTCAAGCCAGTCCGCACCGCGGCGGCCCGTGGCGACGATCGTGCGCCCGGCTTCGATCTCGCGCTCCTCTTTGCCGTTGGAGATGACGCCGCCGAGACAGGTCTCGTCTTTGAGCCGGAGATCAAGGCACTCCCAGCCGAAGATCAGCTCCACGCCGTTCTCGGCGAGATAGCGCTCGATGGCAAGGTAAATGCCCTGGGCCTTCTCGGTACCCATGTGGCGGATCGGGCAGTCCACAAGCTTGAGACCGGCCTGAATGGCGCGGCGGCGGATGTCCTTCACCTTGTCGGGATCGCTGATGCCCTCAATGTGGGTGTCCGCGCCGAATTCCAGATAGATGGAGTCGGCGTAGTCGATGGTCTCCTGCGCGAGCCTTTCGCCGACGAGCGTCGGCAGATCGCCGCCGACCTCGTGGGAGAGGGAGAGCTTGCCGTCGGAGAAAGCGCCCGCGCCGGAAAAGCCGGTCGTGATGTGGCAGTAGGGCTTGCAGTTCATGCACCGGCCGGTCTCGGCTTTGGGGCAGTGGCGCTTCTCGACACTCTGGCCTTTTTCCACGAGCGTGATGTGGCCCTTGTAGCCCTTGCGGATGAGCTCCAGGGCGGTGAATATGCCGGCAGGACCGGCGCCGATGATCAGAATATCCGTTTTCATGCTTCAACCTTCACATTCTCTATGCCGTGCTTCTCAAACTCGGCAAAGTATTCTTCCATGCGCGCGTTCAGCTCCTCCGCGTCGTCCTGGCTGATCTGCTCGGCGCTCATGTCGCGCCGCGCGAGCTCCTCGGCCAGAATGTCGTAGAAAACGGCGTCCTCATAGTCGGCGATCGCCTCGTGGATGCCGCCTTCCTCGTACGCGCGGGAGGGATACGAGTGGCCGCGCCAGCGCTGAACGAGCGCGCGCATCCCGTGCTCCGGGCAGAGGGAAAAGAGCTTTTCCTCGAGATTGTCATAGTCCTCAAACCGGTCATCATCCCGGCAGGAATTGAGAATCCAGTTCCCGATGTACACCATGTCCAGAAGCCGCCGGAATTCCTTTTCCGTCAGTTCAAGCTGCATTACGATCCACTCCTCTCTGTGAACATACATTGACATCATATTATAACAAGTAATCCGGGAAATTGCTATACAATTTTTCACTTGTCATCGAAGACGTTTTCGCATATAATCTATAAACCAAATGCCGGGGAGACCGGTGTGTCGGGAGTGAATGTCATGCGAATGAAAGACGTTATCATATCGGTCACCGGCGTGCAGCAGGGCGTGAACGGCCCTGACGCCATGGAGCTCGTCACGGCCGGACAGTACGGCCAGGACGAGAAGGAAACGCTGCTCACCTGGCAGGAGAGCGAGCTCACCGGCATGGAGGGGACGAAAACGTCGCTTTGCGTGCAGCCGCGCAGCGTTGTGCTCTCGCGCGAAGGGACGCTCAACACCCGCATGGAGTTTGAGGAGGGGCGCAAGCGCTATTTCCTGTACGAAACGCCGTTCGGCTCGGCGACGATGGGGCTGAACACCCGGCGCATCGTCAACCGTCTCGGCGCGCACGGCGGCGAGATCGAGATCGATTACAGCGTGGATATGGACGATACGATCGTCGGCCGCAACCGGTTTTTCATCCGCGTGCAGGAGCCGCGCCCGAGCCATATCAGCGATGTCACATATCCCAATTGAGTGATCCTTATGAAGCCTCCCTTGTGCAAAGGGAGGTGGCAAACCCGAAGGGTTTGACGGAGGGATTGCAAACTGCGCTTTTGGCAAAATGACAATCCCCCAGTCAGCCTTCGGCTGCCAGCCCCCTTTACACAAGGGGGCCCTT
>DPHR01000064.1:0-193 GCA_003522945.1 Clostridiales bacterium | reverse complement strand
CCCCCTTTACACAAGGGGGCCCTTTTATGTTGTGCCCCAGCGGAAGCTGGGGCATTTTTATAAATGCAGCACGTTGACACAGAGCGCCGCGGCGAGGAACCCCGCAAGATCGGCGCACAGCGCCGCGGGGACGGCGTGGCGCGTTTTGCGCACGCCCGCCGCGCCGAAGTAGACGGAGAGAACGTAAAACGTC
>DPHR01000030.1:3757-13680 GCA_003522945.1 Clostridiales bacterium | reverse complement strand
AGCCGCATCTGACGCTGCATCCGACGCTGCCGCGGCAGCGCAGGAAGCGTATACGAAGATCATGGAACAGCTCGACGCGGCCAGCAAAAAGTACGACGGCGACACCGTCGTCGCCACGGTGAACGGTACGGAAGTCACATGGAAGCTCTGCTACTATCTCATCGCCAGCATGACGAGCCAGTTCATCCGCTACACCATGGCGATCCCCGACTTCACCACCGATACGGGCGACGGCACGACGCTGCAGGACGCGATGCGCGAAGCGCTTGAGGCGCGCATGAAGTATTACACCGTTCCGGCGGCCGAGGCGGACAAGCGCGGTCTTGCGGAGACGGTGGACGCCGAGGTCGAAACGCAGTGGAACAGCATCGTGGAGCAGTACGGCGGCGTGGACGCGCTGATGGAGGCCATGGAGAGCGCGTATCTCGACGAGCCGACCTACCGCCTGCTCCTCCGGAGCAACGCCGCGTTCAACGCCATCATGGAGGATACCTACGGCGCGAACGGCGAGAAGCTCTCTGAGGCGGACATCCTCGCGTGGGCGAACGACAACAACTATGTCCGCTGCAAGCATATTCTCTTCCTCACGAAGAACGACGACGGCACCGACATGACGGACGAAGAGAAAGCCGAAGTCCGCAAGGAGGCCGAGACGACGCTCGAGGAGCTGCGCGCGCTCGAATCCGACCGCGAGACGATGATGGCGCGGTTCGACGAGCGGATGGCGGAAGCCGACGACCCCGGCATGACAAACTTCCCGGACGGCTACATTTTCACCGACGATCAGATGGTGCAGGAGTTTGAGGACGGCGCCCGCGCTCTCGCGGACTATGAGATCTCCGACATCGTGGAGTCGAGCTACGGCTACCACATCATCCTCCGTCTCCCGCTCGATCCCGACGGCAAGACCCTCTCGCAGGATTCCGGCACGGGCGATTATATGACGCTGCGTGCCGACGCCGCCAACGAGCTTTTCAACAACATGCTCATCGACTGGATCAACAACGCGGAGGTCGAGTGGAAGGGCGATTTCGGCACGATGGATTATAACGAGCTGTTCACCGTTCCGGAGGAACCGGCGGCGAAGTCGGCGAACGTCTGGATGTACGTTGCCATCGCGGCGCTCGTCGTGATCGTGGCGCTGGCGGCGGTGCTGCTCGGCAGAAAGAAGCCCGCCGAGACCGAAGAGACGGAAACTTCCGAGACAGCGGAAGTGACGACGGATGAGACCGAAAAGACCGAAACGGAGGACGTTCCGGAGACCGAGCCGGAAAAGGCCGCGACGGAGACGGAAGCGCCCGCCGAAGCGGAAGGCGAAACGAAAAAGGAAGAGGACGAATGATCCTCTTCCAATAAGTCCATGCTCCGAAATTCTCGCCGACGGCGAAAACCGCGTGCGGAACGTTGAGAACTGATACAAAACCCCTCCGTCAAAGGCTCTGCTTTTGACGGAGGGGTTTTTGCGGTCAGGGCGTTTAGTTTTCGTGCTCTGCGAGATGCCGTTTGAGGGCTTGGAACGTCTCGTCGCTGATGTAGTGCTCCACGCGGCAGGCGTCCTCGGCGGCGGTCTCCGCGTTCACGCCGAGCAGGGTGAATATCTTCGTGAGACACTTGTGCCGCTCAAAGATGTACTGCGCGCGCTCGCGGCCCTTGTCCGTGAGCGTGATCGCGCCGAGCTTGTCCACCGTGATGTATTCCTGCTTCTTCAAAATACCGATCGCCCGGCTGACCGAGGGCTTTGAGTAGCCGATGTATTCGCTCACGTCGATCGAACGCACGACCGGCAGCGACTGGCTCAGACGATATATGGTTTCGAGGTACATTTCCCCGGATTCCTGCATGACCATGAGAAAAACTCCGTTTCGTTGGATGATTATCTATTACCATATCATATTCATTTCCGAAAAACAAGCGAATTTCCAACGGCATGCCGTGTCGGAGCATGTCCTTTTGTGCCGAATATACAAAGATGAAAAAAAGCGGCGTTCCCTCTTGACAAGTTAGCGCGGGGTAACTATTATATAAGGCGGTTAGTGAGAGCTAACCGATTATTTTTGCGCATATGTTAGCTTGGACTAACATCCGGAAGGAGGATGCGGCATGATGCCGTTGGTACTGGCGAATGTCGGCGAACCGCAGATCGTAAAGCGCATCGGCGGAAACCCGGAGACGAAGCGTCATCTCGAGGACCTTGGCTTCACCGTCGGCGGCGAGGTCTGCATCGTGACCACGCTGGGCGGAAACGTGATCGTGAAGGTCAAGGAGTCCCGCGTCGCTGTCAGCGATGAGCTGGCGCGCAAGATCATGGTTTGATCATGCGTCGATGGACAAGGACACACGCCCTTGCGAATCAACGCTTAGGAAAGAAAAAGAAAATATAAAATAAGGAGGCAACGGTATGAAAACTCTGCGCGAAGTGCCGGTCGGCTCGACGGTCAAGGTCGTGAAGCTCCATGGCGAGGGCGCGGTGAAGCGCCGCATCATGGACATGGGCATCACGAGAGGCACCCAGGTCTACGTCCGCAAGGTAGCGCCCCTCGGCGACCCCATCGAAGTCACCGTCCGCAACTACGAGCTTTCGATCCGCAAGGCGGACGCCGAGATGATCGAGATCGAATAAAAACTTTTCGGGGAGAGCCCCTGATTTTTTCGAGCAGCGGTTAGCGAAGGCGAACCGCGGAAAAGCTTTTGAGAGCAGAAAGGAAGCGTGAAAATGGATTTGCGCATCGCCCTTGCGGGCAACCCGAACAGCGGCAAAACCACCCTGTTCAACGCTCTGACCGGCTCCAACCAGTTCGTCGGCAACTGGCCGGGCGTCACGGTCGAGAAGAAGGAAGGCAAGCTCAAAGGTCATGACGGTGTCATCATCACCGACCTTCCGGGCATTTATTCTCTGTCCCCCTACACGCTGGAGGAAGTCGTAGCGAGAAATTACCTCATCGGCACGCGCCCCGATGCCATTTTGAACATCATCGACGGCACGAACCTTGAGCGTAACCTTTATCTCACCACGCAGCTCACCGAGCTCGGCATCCCCGTGGTGCTGGCGGTGAACATGATGGACGTCGTCCGCAAGAACGGCGACAAGATCGACGTTGCGGAGCTGTCCCGTCAGCTCGGCTGCCCGGTCGTGGAGGTCTCCGCGCTGAAGGGCGACGGCGTCAAGGAAGCCGCCGAGACCGCCATCAAAGCCGCGAAGAGCGGCAAGACCATCCCGATGCACAAGTTCTCCGGCCCGGTCGAGCACGCCATTGCCCACATCGAAGAGGCGGCCGTGCACACCCTGCCCGAAGAGCAGCAGCACTGGTACGCCATCAAGGTGTTCGAGCGCGACGATAAGGTGCTTGAGTCCCTGAACATCCCCGAGGATGTCAAGGCCCACATCGAGCAGGACATCGAGGCCGCCGAGAAGGAGCTCGACGACGACGCCGAGAGCATCATCACCAACGAGCGCTACGTTTATATCGCCGAGGTCATCAAGGCCTGCTACAAGAAGAAAAACGCCGGCGCTCTCACCACCTCCGACAAGATCGACAAGATCGTCACGAACCGCTGGCTGGGCCTGCCCATCTTCGCGGTCGTCATGTTCCTCGTTTACTGGATCGCCATGGTCGCCGTCGGCGCGCCCGCGACCGACTGGGCCAACGACGGCCTGTTCGGCGACGGCTGGCACCTGTTCGGCATCGGCTCCGCGGCATACAACGAAGTCGCAGAGCAGTACGGCGACGCCTCTGCCATCGTGGACGGCTACGACGCTTACGTTGAAGAAAACGGCGCCGCCCCCGAAGGCGAATTTACTTACGAAGTTGAAGACGAAGAGACCCTCGAGATCACCGAAGAGACCGCGACGCTCAAGGATTACGAAAAGGCGCTCGCCACGCTCGACGAGATCGGCGATGAGCCCGATCCGGCGGACTACGGTGTCTGGGTCCCCGGTATCCCCGTGCTGATCGGCAACGCTCTTGAGGCGGCCGGCGCGGCGGAATGGCTCAGCGGATTGATCCTTGACGGTATCGTCGCCGGTGTCGGCGCGGTGCTCGGCTTTGTGCCGCAGATGCTCGTCCTCTTCCTGCTCCTCGCGTTCCTCGAAGCCTGCGGCTACATGGCCCGTATCGCGTTCGTTCTCGACCGTGTGTTCCGCAAGTTCGGCCTTTCCGGTAAGTCCTTCATCCCGATGCTCATCGGCGTCGGCTGCGGCGTGCCGGGCGTCATGGCATCGCGTACCATTGAAAATGAGCGCGACCGCCGTATGACGATCATGACCACCACGTTCATCCCCTGCGGCGCGAAGGTCCCGTTCATCGCCATGATCGCCGGCGCGATCTTCGGCGGCAGTCCCTGGGTCTCCACCTCCGCTTACTTCATCGGCATGGCCGCCATCGTCATTTCCGGCATCATGCTCAAGAAGACCAAAATGTTCGCCGGCGACCCCGCTCCGTTCGTTATGGAGCTGCCCGCCTACCACTGGCCGACGCTCGGCAACGTTCTCCGCAGCATGTGGGAGCGCGGCTGGAGCTTCATCAAGAAGGCCGGCACGATCATTCTTCTTTCCACCATCTTTGTCTGGTTCACCACGTACTTCGGCTGGGTCGACGGTCAGTTCCAGATGCTGTCTGAGGACCAGATCGACTACTCCATCCTCGCGGCCATCGGCGGCGCGATCTGCTGGATCTTTGCGCCTCTCGGCTGGGGCAACTGGCAGGCGACGGTCGCTTCCATCACCGGCCTCGTCGCCAAGGAGAACATCGTCGGCACGCTCGGCATTCTCTACGGCGCCGGCGAAGGCACGGTGTGGCAGCACATCGGCGCGGCGTTCACCCCGATCACCGGCTATTCGTTCCTCGTGTTCAACCTGCTGTGCGCTCCGTGCTTCGCGGCCATCGGCGCTATCAAGCGCGAGATGAACAACGCCAAGTGGACGTGGTTCGCCATCGGTTACCAGTGCGTGTTCGCTTACGCCGTCGCTCTGATGATCAACCAGTTCGGCGCTCTCTTCACCGGCAGCGTCAGCGTTATCGGCCTGATCTTCGCTCTGCTCGTGCTCGCGTTCATCATCTACATGCTCTTCTTCAAGAAGTACACCGAGGCCACCCGCCTCAGCGACAAGGCGGTTAAGTAAGCATTCTCTCTCCAACAGATAAATTCCTCAAAGGAGGTAAGGTTTCATGCTCAGCTGGATCATGGAAAATATCGGAACGATCCTCATTACGATCGTTCTGGCGATACTTGTCGTATTGATCGTACGCTCGCTCGTAAAGGACAGGAAACAGGGTAAGTCGTCCTGCGGCGGAAACTGCGGCCATTGTCCGATGGGCGGCTCCTGCCACGAAGGAGGAAAACATCATGGTTAAGACCGTACTCACGATTGACGGAATGGCTTGCGGAATGTGCGAAAGTCATGTGAATGACGCCATCCGCAATGCCCTCCGCGTGAAGAAAGTCACCTCGTCTCATGCAAAAGGCGAAACGGAGATCCTCTCCGAAGAGCCGCTGAGCGAAGAAGCGCTGCATCGTGTGCTTGATGGCACCGGGTACACGATCACGGCGATCCGCTCGGAGCCTTATGAGAAGAAGAAATTCTCTCTTTTTGGGAAAAAGTAAATAAGGCAGCGCAAAAAAGGAACTGCCGCAGATGGCCTCTGCGGCAGTTCCTTTTGTCATATTCCGGGAGGGGCAAACCCCTCCGTCAAAAACTATGTTTTTGCCACCTCCCCTGTTAGGGGAGGCAAGTGGGTTTGCAAAATACTAACTTGGCTCCCCTAACAGGGGAGCTGGCAGCCGTAAGGCTGACTGAGGGGTTTTTCCCCTGTTATTTCCAGAGCGTCTTCGGGTACACGCCCTTCGCCTTCATGTCCGCTACGGCGGCCTGGACGCGCGGGAGATCCTCGCGGTATGTCACGCCGTACCAGGTCTCCTCGCATGGCAGCACCTGCACGCGCGCAAGGCCTGCGTGCATCTCCTTATCCGCGACCCACGGCAGGAAGTACTCCGCCTTGAGCGGATTTTTCGGCAGGATCTCGCGCACGAAATCCTCAAACCGCTCGTCGAACGCGCGCATCATCCGCTTGCGGAAGCCCCAGAAGTTCATGGATACGAGCGTATCGCCGGGAAGATCGATGAAAGTCTCGCCATCGGTCGTGTAGGCGGCGTGGTCGCCGCGCTTTTCAATGTGCGTCCGCTCGGTGATCGAGGTGAGGAAGCCGTTTGCCGTTTCGCACACGCCGCGCGCGACATACCCGTTTTCGGTAACGGTATTGCGCATGCGGTACCCGACCATGGCGTTCTCGCTCTCCGCCATCGGCTCGGCGAGAAAATCATAGAGCGCGCGGAATGCCCCCGCGCCGTAAAAATCGTCGGCGTTGATGACGGCGAACGGGCCGTCGATCACGTTCCGGCAGGCGCGCACGGCGTGCGCCGTGCCCCAGGGCTTTTCGCGCCCTTCGGGAACGGTGAACCACTCCGGCACATCGTCCGGCGACTGGAACACATACTGCACGTCCATCCGGCTTTCCACATGGCTGCCGACGATGGCGCGGAAATCCGCCTCGCGTTCCTTTTTGATGACGAACACGACCTTGCGGAAGCCCGCCTGGTAAGCGTCGTACAGCGAGAAGTCCATGATGATCTCGCCGTTGTCGCCCACGGGCGTGATCTGCTTGAGCCCGCCGAAGCGGCTGCCCATACCGGCGGCCATGATAATAAGCGCAGGGTTTTCCATAGGGGATTCCTCCGAAAAATTTTCGCATTGTAAGACCCGCCGGGATATCCCGGCGGGTCGGGGTTTTTGTAAGAGGTCGATCAGAGAAGCAGGGACTTCTCGCTCTCGCGGTCGAAGAGGTGGATGCTGTCCTCGTGCAGCACGAGAGAGACCTGCTGGCCGTAGGACGGGATGGCGTCCAGCTCGAGCGTCGGGACGATGACAACGGCGTCGTGGCCGGCGGCGGTGAGGTGCAGATGCACGCTCGAGCCCATCATTTCGGACACGTCCACGCGCGCGGGAATGCCGCCGGTCTTTGCGAGCACGATGTGCTCCGGGCGGATGCCGAGCGTCACGGGGCCGGACTTCACGTCGTTGCGGAGGAGCGCGGCCTGCTTATCCTCGGTGAGGTTGACCTGCTCGCCGCAGACCTCGACGGTGTACTTGTCGCCGTCGCGCTTGAGCTCGGCGTCGAAGAAGTTCATCTGCGGCGTTCCGATGAATCCGGCAACGAAGAGGTTGGCGGGCTTATCGAACACTTCCTGCGGCGTGCCGATCTGCTGGATGAAGCCGTCGCGCATGATGACGATGCGGTCGCCGAGCGTCATGGCCTCGGTCTGGTCGTGGGTGACGTAGATAAACGTGGTGTCGATCTTGTCGCGCAGCTTGATGATCTCGGCGCGCATCTGGTTGCGGAGCTTGGCGTCGAGGTTGGAGAGCGGCTCGTCCATGAGGAACACCTTGGGGCTGCGCACGATGGCGCGGCCGATGGCGACACGCTGGCGCTGGCCGCCGGAGAGCGCCTTCGGCTTGCGGTCGAGCAGGGCAGTGATGTCCAGGATCTCCGCGGCCTCGCGGACCTTCTTGTCGATCTCGGCCTTCGGGAGCTTCTTGAGCTTGAGCGAGAACGCCATGTTCTCGTAAACGGTCATGTGGGGGTAAAGAGCGTAGTTCTGGAATACCATGGCGATGTCGCGGTCCTTGGGGGCGACGTCGTTCATGCGCTTGCCGTCGATGAAAAGATCGCCCGAGGTGATCTCCTCGAGACCGGCGATCATGCGCAGCGTCGTGGACTTGCCGCAGCCGGACGGGCCGACGAGCACGATAAATTCACGGTCGGCGATATCCAGCGAGAACTGCTGCACCGCAACGACACCCTCTTCGGTGATCTGCAGATTGTGCTTCTTCTCGGGAACGTCGCCCTTTTTCTTCTTCGTGCCGCCCTGATTCGGATAGATCTTCTTGATGTCTACCAGACGTACTTCTGCCATGCGTACCGATCCTGATCTGAGAGCCTCCGCTGCTCAGACCTTACCTCCGCCGATGAATGTACGGAGGACATACGGCAGGTCTCCACACTGCCGCACCGCGGATCCTGCGGGGAAAACAAACTCCTTTCATCGAACCGCGTACCGCTCGTAAGGTGGAGAGCGGAAGCCGTTCGGTATTGTATTTAACGTACCATAAAACCGTTTCCAACGCAAGACCTGTTATGGCATTTCGCCAAAACTTTACATGGTTTTTGCCTGCATCGCGCGCAGCACCTCGTCGATCCGGTGCGCGGCGGCGAGGAAGTCCGCCTCGGTGTACCCCTTTGTCGTCATCGCGGCGGTGCCGATGCGCACGCCGGAGGTCTGCTGGGGGCTTCTCGTTTCGTTGGGAACGCAGTTTTTGTTGAGCGTGATGCCATGGCGGTCGAGCTCATCCTGCACCGCCTTGCCGGTGAGCCCCGTTTTCGTGAGATCGAGCAGGAACAGGTGGTTGTCCGTGCCGCCGGTCACAACGTCGTAGCACATTTTCCGGAACTCCTCGCACATCGCGCGGCAGTTTCGCACAACGGCGTGGATGTATTCGCGGTATTCGTCCGTGCAGGCTTCCTCGGCGGCGACGGCCTTGCCCGCGATCACATGCTCGAGCGGCCCGCCCTGCGTGCCGGGGAACACGGCGCTGTCCACCTTCTTCGCAAGCTCCGGCTTACAGAAGATCATGCCGCCGCGCGGCCCGCGCAGCGTTTTGTGCGTCGTGGTCGTGATGATGTCGGCGAGTCCGAACGGCGACGGGTGGTCCCCTGCCGCGACGAGACCCGCGATGTGCGCCATATCCACCATAAAGTATGCGCCCACGCTTTTGGCGATGTCTGCGAAGCGCGCGAAATCGATGACGCGGCTGTACGCCGAAGCGCCCGCGAGAATGAGCTTCGGCTTATATTCGGCGGCCTTTTGCTCCACGTCCGCAAAGTCGATGAAGCCCTGCGCGTCCACGTCGTAGAATTTCATGTCGAAGAGCTTGCCGCTGAAATTGACGGACGAGCCGTGCGTCAGGTGGCCGCCGTTATTGAGCGACATGGCGAGGACCGTGTCGCCCGGCTGCAATATGCTCATATACGCCGCGAGATTCGCGTTCGCGCCGCTGTGCGGCTGGACGTTCACATGGTAGTCGGTATGGAACACCTTTTTCCACATGGCGCAGCAGTATTCCTCAAGGTCGTTCACGATCTCGCAGCCGCCGTAGTAGCGGCCGCGGTTTCCGGAAACGCGCTCGGCGGGATAGCCCTCGGCGTACTTGTTCGTGAGACACGAGCCGACGGCGCGAAGGACATTCTCGCTCACAAAATTTTCGCTCGCGATCAGCTCAACGGTAGTGTCCTGCCGCGCCTGCTCGCGGGCGATATAATCAAATACTTTGGATGGCATGGGTCGTCTCCTTTTCATCTATTCATTTAAAAAATGCCTCCCTCTTTGAGGGAGGTGGATTTTGGCGAGGGCAAAAGACGGAGGGAAAAACGTTTTGCGCGGAACGCTGCGTGGGCGGAGCAGAGCCCCGCCCCTACAGGCATGGTGTTCGTTTGCCGCAAAACCAACCGTCTCCCTCCGGGAGGGGCGCTTTATCCCGCGAACCCGTTCGGGTTTTTGCTCTGCCAGTTCCAGCTGTCGCGGCACATATCCTCGAGAGAGTGTTCCGCCTTCCAGCCAAGCTCCCGCTCGGCCTTGCCCGGGTCGCAGTACACCTCGGCGACGTCTCCGGCGCGGCGCGGGGCGATCTTGTAGGGGACCTTCTTCCCTGTCGCCTTTTCAAAGGCATGCACCATGTCGAGCACGCTGTAGCCGTGGCCGGTGCCGAGATTGAACACGAAAACACCCTTCCGCTCCGCCATATAGTCCATCGCCGCGACATGGCCGCGCGCGAGATCGACGACGTGCAGATAGTCGCGCACGCCCGTGCCGTC
>DPHR01000030.1:0-3603 GCA_003522945.1 Clostridiales bacterium | reverse complement strand
TAGTCGCGCACGCCCGTGCCGTCCGGCGTGGGATAGTCGTTGCCGAATACGCTCAGATACTCGCGCCGTCCGGCGGCGGTCTGGGCGATGTACGGCATCAGATTGTTCGGGATGCCGCGCGGATCCTCGCCGATGAGTCCGCTCGGATGCGCGCCGACGGGGTTGAAGTACCGCAGCAGCATAACGCTCCATTCGCCGTCGGCCTTCGCCGTATCGGAGAGGATCTGCTCGCTCATGTACTTCGTCCAGCCATAGGGATTCGTGCAGCCGCCGGTGCGGGCGCTCTCGTCCACGGGCATCGTATTGTCCGGCGAATACACCGTCGCGGACGAGGAGAAGAGGATCTTCTTCACGCCGTGCGCCGCCATCGTCTGGCAGAGATGGATGGTCGTGCCGAGGTTGTTGTTGTAGTACCGCAGCGGCTGCTGCACCGACTCCCCTACCGCCTTGAGACCGGCAAAGTGGAGCACGCAGTCAAACCGGTGCGTATCGAAAAGCTCATTGAGAGCTGCGCGGTTCAAAAGATCCATTTCGTGGTATTCGAGCGTCTTTCCGGTGATGCGCTCGACGCGCCGCAGGCACTCCGCGTTGGCGTTGACGAGATTGTCCACCACAACGACCGAATGTCCGGCGTTCAGAAGCTCCACGCAGGCGTGGCTGCCGATGTATCCGGCGCCGCCGGTAACGAGAACGTTCATAAATACGACCTCCTTATAATATCACATTATCTCATTGTAACCGAAACCCCCTGCTCTTTCAAGAGCAGGGGGTTCCAAGGCAGGGATTTATTTTTCGCTGAGTTCGAGATCGGCCTCGTCTACGTGGTAGAGCGCCTTTTTGGAGAGCGCGTCGTACATGACGGGCACGATGTAAAGCGTCATGAGCGTGGCGTACAGCAGTCCGCCGATGCACGTTACGGCGAGCGGCTGGATGAGCGACGTTGCTTCGCTCTGGCCGAGCGCCATGACGATGAGACCGAGGATGGTCGTGATGCTCGTCATCAGAATCGGGCGCAGACGGGTGACGGCGGCGTCCGCAATGGCCTCACGCCGGTCCATGCCGCCGATGCGCAGCTGGTTGATGTAGTCCACGAGCACGATGCCGTTATTCACGATGATGCCGACGAGCATGATCATGCCGAGCATCGAGAGCAGGTTGATCTCCAGCCCCGCAATGAGCAGCGCGAGGAAGCCGCCGGTGAACGCGAGCGGGATCGTGAACATGACGATGAACGGCGATTTGAGATCCTGGAACTGCGCGACCATCACGAGATATACGAGCAGGATACCGACCGCGAGCATCAAAACGAGCTGTCTGAGCGCCTCGACGATGGATTCGCGCTCGCCGGTGAAGCCGATGGTCGTGCCGTCCGAGGGAGAGAACGATGCGAGCGCTTCCTCGGCGGCGTTCGTCACGAGCGTGACGTTGCAGCCCTCGGCGATGTCGGCGGTCACGTCGATGTACCGGCGCTGGTTGAGACGGCGGATGCTCGAAAGGCTCTCGGTCTCCTCGACCGTGGCAATGTCCCGGAGCGCGACGGAATGCACCGTGCCGTCCTTCGCCGTCACGTCAAACGTGAGAGAGCGGACGTATTCGGGCGTGATCTTGTCCTTCCCGGCGGTCTGTACGCTGACGGCATAGGTGTCGCCGCCGTCCGAAAGCTCGATGAGATCGGCCGAGCCGGTGAGCGCCTTTGCCACCTGCATATAGACCTGCGCCACGGTGAGCTGCTCCTTTGCCGCCTTTTTCTTGTCCACGGTGAAGTGCAGCTCGGCGGTGGGCTCCTCTTCCCCGGCGGCAACGTTTTCCGTGCCGTCCACGCCGCGCAGCACATCGGCCACGGCGTCGGCGGTCTCGCGCAGATCGTCGAGATCGTTGGAGTATACGCGCACCGTGATGCCGCTGCTCGTGAGCATCTGCGTCATGGAGGACATGAGCGAGTTTGCGTCGGCGTTCACGGCGGCCTCCATATCGGCGCATTTTTCGTTGATCTCTTTCGCCACGCGGCTCGCCTTATATCCGCTCTCGAGCAGGACATAGAACGAAACGTCGCCCTCGGTGGTCATCATGGAAAGGCTGGAGCCGGCGCTGTCGCCGATGGCGCCGCCGACGGTCTCCACGCCCGGCACGGTGAGCATTCGCGCCGCCGCCTCGTCCGCCGCGGCGGTCGTGTCGGCAAAGGAGCTGCCCTCCGGCATCGTGAGCGTTACCATCATCTGTTCCATCTCCATATCGGGGAGGAACGTGAAGCCCTTGGCGATCACCGCCGCGCCGCTTGCGATGAGCAGCGCCACCGCGGTGAGGAGCGTGACGGCCTTGTGGTTCACCGCCCAGAGGACGGATTTTTTGTATTTCGGCATGAAGCGCGTGAACGCCGTTTCGCTCTGGGGCCTGGCGTGCGCGAGCAGCTTGCCCGCGAGCGCCGGGACGAGCGTGAGCGCTACGATGAGACTGGCGATGAGCGCGTAGCTGAGCGTGAGCACCATATCGGTGAAGAGGTCGCGCGTAAGGCCCTCGACGAACGCGATCGGGACAAAGACGCAGATGGTCGTGAGCGTGGAGGCCGCGATCGCGCCGCCGACCTGCCGCGCGCCGGACACGGCGGACTTGACCGTTGATTCGCCGAGCGCGCGCAGGCGGTAGGTGTTTTCGATCACAACGACGGAGTTATCCACCAGCATGCCGACCGATATCGAAAGACCGGAAAGCGACATGATGTTGATGGAAACGCCGGTGAAGTACATGAGCGTGAGCGCGAAGAGCAGGCTGATCGGGATCGAGCAGAGCGTGATGACCGTGGGCCGCCAGTCGCGCAGGAAGAGGAAGAGAATGATGACCGAGAAGAGCGCGCCCCAGAGAAGGCTCGAGAGGATCGAGTCGCGCAGGAGATAAATATAATCGCCCTGATCCATGAGCGCGGTGAACGTCAGCCCCGGATACTGCGCGCTCAGCTCTTCAAACGCGGCGTTGATGTTGTCAGACACCTTCGCCGTCGCGTAGTTTGACTGCTTGGAGAACATGAGGATGAGACCGTTGTTGCCGTTGAGCGAGGCATAGATCTCCCCCGCGTTGTCGGCGCGGACAACGTCCGCCACATCGCACACGCGGATGGGGTCAAGGCCCTCGATGCCGAGATCGAGCAGCACAAGGTTTTCGAGATCCTCGCCGTCCGCGATGGCGTCGCCGACGGTGACGATGATGCCGTTGCCGTTCTCGTCATACACATACCCGGCGGGCATGTCGAGATTCTGCGCGGCAATGAGGCTGCTCAGCGTTTCGAGCGTGATGACGCCGTGGAGGTCGGCCGCGTCGAGCGCGGAGGCGAGCTGCTCCTCAAGCGTTTTCACCGCCGCGTCGAGCTGCGTCTGCGCGCTGGTGAGCGCGGTCTGCGCCGCGGCGAGCTGGCCGCCAGCGAGCGAGATCTTCGTTACGCCGCCCATGAGCTCGCCCGGCAGCTCCTCGAGCTGCTTCTGCATGTTTTCGAGCGATTCCATCTGCTTTTTGGATTCCTCTTCGAGCTGGGCGCAGCGCTCCTCCGCCGCGGCGATCTGCGTGCGCAGCTCCTCGGTCTGCACGCGCGCGGTCTCCACCGCGACGGCCTGC
>DPHR01000036.1 GCA_003522945.1 Clostridiales bacterium | reverse complement strand
CCGACGAGCGCGCTTGACCCGGAGCTGACCGGCGAGGTGCTGCGCGTTATCCGCTCGCTCGCCGAAGAAAAGATGACGATGGTGATCGTCACGCACGAAATGCAGTTTGCCCGCATGGTCGCCGACCGCGTCGTATTCATGGACGGGGGCTGCATCGTGGAGGAGGGCACGCCCGAACAGGTCATCGACGCGCCGCAGCAGGAGCGCACGCGCGCCTTTCTGCGCCGGTTGGAACGGTAATTTCCTCCGGGGCTTGATTTTCTCACCGGAATCCGCTATCATAAAATCCGCCTTTACATAATCCATGTAAAACGGCGGATTTTTTTGTTGGGAAGGGTCGAACTTATGAAGAAGCTGCGGAGATTTCTGGCGTTCGTGCTGTGCGCGGCGCTGTGTTTTCTGCTTTTGACGGGTTGCGGTTCGCGCGACACCATCCGGTTTAAAATGATCGCGGAGCTCAACCAGGAGGAATTCTGTGTTGCCTTCCGCAAGGGCGACCCGCTCTGCGATATATTCACCGCCGCGCTCAAGGAGCTCTCCGCCGACGGACAGATCTCCCGGCTGAGCGCGCAGTATCTCGGCACGGACTATACCTGCATGGAGGCGCTGCCCGGCGCGCTGCAGCTTCTGGAAACGCAGCCGGAGCCGGGACGTAAGCTGCGTATCGGCGTGCAGGACGGCATTGCTCCGATCTCCTCCTCCCGCGACGACGGCTCCTTCGGCGGGCTGATCCCGGATCTTGCGCAGCTCGTGGCGGAAAAGCTCGGGTGGACATTTGAGTATATGGTCATCAACAGCGACAACGTCGCCGCCGAGCTCGGCAGCGGCAATATCGACTGCGCGTGGATGGCGGCATCCTTCTCCGGCAGCTCAAGCTCCGTCTCCCTCTCCCCCGGCTGGCTTCGCAACACGCATGAACTCGTTGTGCGCAGCGACAGCCGCTATACGCGCAAAAACAGTCTCAAGGGCAAGGTGATCGGCATCACCGACGCCACCGCGCTCGCCGCGCTCAAGGAAAGCGGAATGGACGCGAAAGTCGGCTCGGTCTGGTACTACGACGATCTTTCCGCCTGCTTTGCGGCGCTCGCCGCCGGAGACTGCGACGCCGTGGTGATCGACGGCATTGTGTCCGGGTATTATATGTAACTTCGTTTTATAGTGAAAGCGCTCTGCACGGTGCAGAGCGCTTTTCCATACTATGAAGCGAGGCGCCCCTCAAAGCCGCAGGCAGAAAGGGGGTAATCCATGAAACGCTGCTGGAAGGACTGGCTGCGAAAGGCGGGCATCCGTGCGCTGAGGACCGTGGCGCAGACGGCTCTCGCCGCTATCGGCACATCTGCTGTGATCTCGGAGATCAACTGGCTGATGGTCGGCAGCACATCGCTGCTCGCCGGTGTGCTCTCGCTGCTCACATCCCTGGCCGGGATCCCGGAGGAATGCCCGGAGGAGATCGAAGCGACGGAGCCGCCGAAAAGCTGACGCAGCAGACAAAAGCCCCGCCGGGTATCCCGGCGGGGCAATTTTGGCTGTTTCTGCGATCAGGCGTACTGATCGACGACCTTGGCGGCGCTGTCGCTGTCGGCGCAGACAACGGCGATGACATAGTTTCCGATCGTCTTTACCGGCGCGTTTTCGAGCGACATGGCAGCGGCGGGGCCGTAGCTCTTATAGGCTTCGATCCGGTCGGCGACGAACGTCTGGAGCGCGGTGAGCAGGCGCTGCGCGGCGGCAGCGTCCACGGCCTCGAAGCAGACGATCTGCTCGGCAGTCGCCGCCGTGCCGCAGTAGACGAGCGCGCTCTTATAGTCGGCGCTGTCCACGCCGTAGTACTGGGGGATCACGGCATCATCCAGCTGGCTGAGGCTGTCGGTAAAGTTGGCGTTCGCGAGCACGTCGTCCACGAACGCGCGCGGCTCCATCGTCTTTTTCGAGCCGCCGCAGCCGGTGAGCACGGCGAAAAGGCAGCAGAGCGCGAGCAGGAGAGAAATGGTCTTTTTCATAAAATTACCTCGTTTCTTATTCGGTGAGAAGGCCCTCGTCCACATAGTGGGTCTTCATGTAATTTGCCCAGGCGACATACCCGGATTTTTCAAAGTGCTTGCCGTCTCCGGCGAAGGCATAGTCGCTCGAAAGGTAGCCGTACTCGTCCACGAGCATGGAGTAGATATCGAGATACCAGCATTTTTCGTCTGCGCAGAGCTGCTTGAGCGCGGAGTTGAAGGCGTTGATGCGGTCCATGCTCTGCACCTCGTTGGGATCGGCGTCCACTTTCTGCGTGACGGGTGTGACGGAGATAACATAGATGTTCGCCTTCGTCTGGTGCTCACGGACGTACTCGATGAGCGTTTTATAGCTCTGGACAAAGGAGTTTACGTCCGTGCCGACCTCGTTCAGGCCGAACATGAGATAAATGTCATGATAGTAATCCGCGTCGTTGAGCGTCAGCGGCGAGAGGTCGAGCGTGCCGAGAACGTTGTTCACGACCGCGCCGGTGCCGTAAATATACTTCATGTTCGTTACACCCGACCATATGAGGAAGCCTTCAACCAGCGAGTTTCCGATCATGCAGGAGCGGTCAAAATGGCTGTCGTACACCGCGTTCGCGCGCTCGGGCACGATCGCGCCCCAGTCGGCAGGGACGATGAGATCGCCGTCGCGCTGCGCCTTGGCGCCCGAGGGTGTCGGTGTCGGCTCGGCGGTCGGCTTCGGCGTCATGGATTCCTCGGCGGTAACCTCCGGCGTTGCTTCGCCCGGC
>DPHR01000164.1 GCA_003522945.1 Clostridiales bacterium | reverse complement strand
GGAATATGCCCGCGCCGCCGCGGAGATCGCCGCAAAGCGCGGCTGGAAGCTGCGGTATATCGCCATGAACGTCCGGCAGGATCTGCCGCTCTGCCGCGCGCTGGTCTCGGAGACCGGCGGGGAAGCCGCCGCCGCGTGGGAGGATACCGCGGCGCTCACGCGCCTTTTCGCCTCGGCACGGCTCACGGTATCGATGCGGCTGCACGCGCTCACACTCTCGTATCTTGCCGGAACACCGGCGTTCGGCATCGACGGTGACGGACGCATCGCCGCGTTTGCGAAAGAATGCGGCATACCGTACCGCGTCGTGGAAGAATGCGGAGATATCGCCGCCGCGCTCGAAGAGGCGCTTACGGCGGAAACGCCGGACGAAACCATATGGAACGACCGGCTCGCGGCGGGACGCGCCGCGCTTGCCCGTGCGCTTCGCGCGCCGGAAAAGGAGAAAGAAAAATGATCTATACCGATCAGCACATTCATTGCCAATGCTCGCCGGATTCGCACACGCCGCTGCGCGAAATGGCAGCGGCGGCGCGAGACCACGGCATGAGCGCCGTGTGCTTCACCGACCATATCGACATGGACTTCGGCAATCTCGGCGATCTGCGCTGGGAGGCGCGGAAGGACATCCTGCGCGCGGCATGGGCGGATGTGCGGGCAAACCCCGTGGAGGGTATCACCGTCCGCTGCGGCATTGAGCTCGGCGAGGCGAACCATGACCCTGCCGCGGCGAAGGAAGCCGCGCTCGAACCGGGGCTGGACTTTGTTCTCGGCTCGCTGCACAATCTGCGCGGAAAGCCGGATTTCTATGAGTATCCGTACACGTCCGAGGCGCAGTGCGCGCAGCTCAACCGGGAGTATCTCGCGGAGCTCCTGGAGCTGACGGAGTTTCCGTACTTTGACACCATGGCGCACATCGGGTATACTTCCCGGTATATGCACCGCGACGGCTTTTCCGCCGAGATCACGGCGGAGGCATACCGCAACGAGCTCGCCGCGGTATACGAAGCGCTCATCGCGCAGGGACGCGGCATTGAGATCAACGTATCCGGCCTGCGCACCGGCCACACGAGCTACCCGAACGCCTCGGCGCTCGCGCTCTATTACGATCTCGGCGGCGAGATCATCACGCTCGGCAGCGACGCCCACACGCCGGAGGATGCCTCCATCGGCATCCGCGAGGGCGCGGAGCTGCTGCGGACGATCGGCTTTCGGTACTACACGGTGTTTGAACAGAGAAAGCCCACATTTCTATCGCTGGAATAAACAAAGGAGATAAACATCATGATCGTTATTGCATCTGACCACGGCGGCTACGCCCTCAAACAGGAGCTGATGGCGCACCTGAAGGAAAAGGGCGTCGAGTTCGAGGATATCGGCACCTATTCCGAAGCGAGCTGCAACTATCCCGAATACGCCGAGCGCGCCGCGCGCGGCGTTGCGGAAGGGAAGTACGAAAAGGGTATCCTTGTCTGCGGCACGGGCATCGGCATGTCGCTCGCGGCGAACAAGATCCCCGGCATCCGCTGCGCGCTGCTGTCCGACTGCTTCAGCGCGGAGATGTGCCGCGCGCACAACAACGCGAACATGTGCGCGCTCGGCGGGCGTGTCACCGGCCCCGAGCTTGCCAAGCGAATGGTCGATCTCTTTCTCACGACGGAGTTTCTCGGCGGACGCCATGCTGACCGCGTGAATATGATCTCCGCGCTCGAAAACCATGATCGTTAAGGGCCACCGCGTATACCGCGGCCGCCGCGGCGCGGGGCGCAGCGGCTCTCCGGTGCTGCTCACGATCCTCGTGCTCGTGCTCCTTGGGCTGCTGCTCGCGTTCTCGCTGCTGCCGGAATACGTTGTCTACCACCGCGACGGCGTGGAGATGGTCGTGCCGATGCTGCAGGAGGATGGAAAGGGTTACACCGTGGAGGGCATTTCCGCCCCCGTGCCCTATACCGGCGACGCTTCGGCCGCCATTCAGGTCGCCGAGCCGGATTATACCAACGTTTCGCTCGCAAGCAGCGCGGGACTGCAGTATCTGACCGGATACTATGTCCCGTTCTCCAAGGTGAATGCCAACGGGCTGGAAACGGCGGTCAAGGAAGCCGAACGCAGCGGCGTGAAGGGCCTTGTGCTGGAAATGAAGGACGAAAGCGGCAAGCTCGCATGGATGTCCGGCGTGGCAACGGCGTCGTCCAACGCCGCGAACAGCACCTGGGACCCGACGGCGTATCTGAGCGAGCTCAAGGCGCAGGGGTGGACCATTACGGCGGAGATCTGCTGCGCCGTGGACACGCTGCTCGCCTCGGCCAACCCGGACGTTGCGCTGCGCGACCGCACCGGCGCGCCCTATGTGGACGAGTCCGGCGGCTGGGTGGATCTCTGGAACCGCGATGTGCGCACGTATATCGAAGAGCTCTGCACCGACCTCATGGCGATGGGCGTGGATGAGATCATCCTCTCCCGTGTGGAGCATCCGTTCGCCGAGGTCATGTACACGCGCGAAATTGCCTCCAGTCTCAACCGAGAGGCGTTCTGCATGAATTTCTCCATCGCCGTGCGCGAAGCGATCGACAAGACGATGAAGGACAAAAACGTCCATCTGAGCGCGCGTGTGCCGCACGACGTGCTCACGACCGGCACCGACAACGGCCAGTCGATGGATAATTTCCTCAAGGTCTACGACCGGCTCGTCATCGAGACCGAGACCTACAGCGACGACGCGCCGCTCTTCACCGAAAAGAAGATCGACAGTACGCTGCGCTTCGTGCCGCAGATGACATGGACGTTCGGCGGCGGCTCGTGGATCCTTGACCCGACTGTCGGCGCATCGAAATAACAAAGGAGGAAGCGCGCTTTGATCGAGCTTCTTGCGCGGCTGTTCATCCGAAACAGCCGCCATACGGACGATCCCCGCGTCCGCACCGCTTACGGCATGCTTTGCTCGGCGGTCGCCATCACGCTCAATATCCTGCTGGCGGCGGCCAAATTCGTCGTCGGCACGCTCGCCGGGTCGGTCTCGATCACGGCGGACGCAATGAACAACCTCTCCGACGTCGGCAGCGGCGCGCTCACGCTCGTCGGCTTCCGCCTGTCGGGGAAAAAGCCCGATCTTGAGCACCCGTTCGGCCACGGGCGGATCGAGTATGTGATGGGGCTCGTCATCGCGGGGCTCATCCTCTATGCCGGGATCGACGCGCTGCGCGGCGCTGCCGGCAAGCTGCTGCACCCGGAGGCGATGGAGTTCACGTGGGCGGCGGTCGCGGTGCTTGTGCTCTCCATCCTCGTGAAAATTTATATGTCGGTGTTCTACCGGCGGATCGGGCGGAAGATCGGCTCGACGGCCATGGAGATGTCCGGCGCGGACGCGCTCAACGACACGATCTCCACGGCGCTCACGCTCGTGTGCCTGCTCGTCTATAAATTTACGGGGCTGGATCTTGACGCTTACGCCGGTATCGTCGTGGCGGTACTGCTGCTCAAAACCGGATACGAGGGCGGAAAGGAAACGCTCGGGCAGCTCCTCGGCCAGCGGCCGAGCGCGGAGCTCGCGGAAAAGGTGCGGCAGATCGTGCTGTCGTATCCGGAGGTTCTCGCCATCCACGATCTCGTTATCCATGACTACGGCCCCGGCCGCTGCCACGTCTCCCTCCATGCGGAGGTGGACGGCGAGGGGAACATTTATGAGCTGCACGAGGCGATCGACCGCGCAATGAGCGAGCTGGACCACAAGCTCGGCTGCTTTTCCGTCATCCACATGGACCCCGTGGACACGAAAAACGAGCGGCTGGCGGAGATGCGCGAGGAAACGGTGCAGCTTCTGCGGAGCATCGATCCCGTGCTCAGTCTGCACGATTTCCGCATGGTGCCGGGAAAGCACCGGACGAATCTCGTCTTTGACGTGCTCGTGCCGTTCGGGTATAAGCTCTCGGACGAGGACGTGCGCAAAGCCGTCCGCGCCGCCGTGGAGGAGCGCCACCCGGACTGCCGGTGCATCATCCAGATCGATAAATCCTATACATAACGCGAATTTCGCCGCAGAGCGTACAAAACCGCGGATTTTGTACGCCCTGCGGCGTTGACAAGGCGCGAAAAACGTGGTAGAACAATAGACGCCGGGTAAACCGGCAGAATTCTTGAATCGCCAAACCAAATACGGCTTATCAAGAGTGGTGGAGGGAACGGCCCTGTGAAGCCCGACAACCTGTGCGTGAGCATAAGGTGCCAAATCCGTCGGCGGAAGTCGAAAGATAAGATTTTTATCGCTCCGCCGTAAGCACGGGATCATCCCGGCCAGAGGCGCGGCGATATTTTTTTTACATCAGGAGGAAACCATGGCAAACTATCTCTTCACATCCGAAAGCGTCACCGAAGGCCATCCCGATAAGATCTGCGATCAGATCTCCGACGCGGTGCTCGACGCCATTCTCGAAAAGGACCCTGACGGCCACGTTGCGTGTGAGTGCACTGCCACGACCGGCCTTGTTCTCGTCATGGGCGAGATCACCACGAGCTGCTACGTCGATATCCCGAAGATCGTGCGCGACGTCGTGCGCGACATCGGCTACGACCGCGCGAAGTTCGGCTTTGACTGCGAGACCTGCGCGGTGCTCACGTCCATCCACGAGCAGTCCGCCGATATCGCAATGGGCGTCAACGAGTCGCTCGAGCGCAAGCAGGGCGGCGAGGGCGACGATCTCACCAACGGCGCCGGAGACCAGGGCATGATGTTCGGCTACGCCTGCGACGAAACGAGCGAGCTCATGCCGCTGCCCATCTCTCTCGCGCATAAAATGGCGCGCCGTCTGACCAAGGTGCGCAAGAACGGCACGCTCCACTATCTCCGTCCGGACGGCAAGACCCAGGTCACTGTGGAGTACGACAAGGACAACCGCCCCGTGCGCATCGACACGGTCGTCATCTCCTCCCAGCACGCGCCGGAGGTCTCTCTTGAGCAGATCCGCGAGGATCTTATCCGCGAGGTCGCGCTGCCCGTGATCCCCGCCGAGCTCAACAAGGGCGACATCCGCTTCTTCATCAACCCCACCGGCCGCTTTGTCATCGGCGGCCCGCAGGGCGACAGCGGTCTCACCGGCCGCAAGATCATCGTCGA
>DPHR01000008.1:22785-23114 GCA_003522945.1 Clostridiales bacterium | reverse complement strand
CCCCAACGCCATCGGCTATGCCTCTCTCTCCGCGGTCGAAGGACAGGACGGCATCAAGGCGCTGAAGGTAAACGGCGTTGACTGCTCCGAGGAGACCGTTCTGGACGGCACCTACGCCGTGCAGCGTCCCTTCGTTCTGGTGACCCGCGAGGGCGAGACGCTCTCCCCGGCGGCACAGGCGTTCTTTGATTACGCCACCGGCACCGCGGCGAACGACCTCATCCGTCAGGCCGGCGCCGTCCCCGTGGCAAAGTAAAAAAATCGCATAGCCAAAGCTCCCCACCAATGCGGGGAGACTAGCCTGACGAAAAAGCCTCGCAGAGTTTGCG
>DPHR01000008.1:20618-22562 GCA_003522945.1 Clostridiales bacterium | reverse complement strand
GCGAGTGCGCTGCGGCGAGCCGCAGCCCCTTCAAACGAGAGCCCAACGCAGTGGGTCTCGTTTGAGAGCGTGTCAAAAATACTTTTTTGACACGCTCAAGCTCCCCGCATAAGCGGGGAGCCTTTTGGCTTTTCAAAAAACGAAAGGAAACGGTATGAACAAACGGGTCTTAACGGTGCAGGACATCTCCTGTGTGGGCCAGTGCTCTCTCACGGTGGCGCTGCCGGTTTTGTCGGCGTGCGGCGTGGAAGCGGCGGTGCTGCCCTCGGCAGTACTCTCCACGCACACCGGCGGAGGCTTCGCGGGCTATACGTTCCGCGACCTGACGGCGGACATGCCCGCCATTGCGCAGCATTGGCAGAAAGAGGGGTTCCGCTTCGACGCGGTGTACACCGGCTATCTCGGCAGCGGCGAGCAGATCACCCATGTCCGGCACATCATGGACACGCTGCTCGTGCCGGGCGGCGCGCGCATCGTTGATCCCGCCATGGCCGATAACGGGAAGCTCTATGCGGGGTTTGATGCCGCGTTCGTGGAGAAAATGAAGACGCTGGCGTTCTCGGCGGACATCCTGCTTCCGAATATCACGGAGGCGGCGCTGCTCACCGGCATGGAGTACCGCAAAGAGTATGACGAGGCGTATATTGAAGAGCTCACCGCCGCACTGCATGAAAAGGGCGTCGGCACGGTCGTGCTCACCGGCGTGAGCTACGAGCCGGAGACGACCGGCGTCGCAGTGAGCGGGAAGGGGTTTCGCGGCTACTACCGCCACGCACGCCTTGCGCGGACTTGCCACGGCACGGGCGATCTTTTTGCCTCGGCGTTCACGGGACTTTTGTGCCGCGGGTATGAACCGTTCCCGGCGGCGGAGGCCGCGGCGGAGTTCGTCCTCGCGTGCATCCGGCGCACCGAGCCGGAGCACTGGTACGGCGTGCGGTTTGAGCCGGTGCTCTATACGCTCGCGGCGAAGGCCGCGGGGATCGATCTTCCGGACGCGGCGATCGATCTTTCGGAATGACCTTGCCGCGCGGAAAATCGCGTGATATACTGTACTTAATATTCCTCCGGCCTTCGCCGGAGAAAGGGGAGTAACGCCATGATCCTTTATTTTACCGGTACGGGAAACAGCGAATACGCCGCAAAGAAGCTCGCCGCCGCGCTCGGCGAGGAGACAATGCCGCTCATGGAGCGCATCCGGCACAACGATACGTCGCCGCTCGAATCCGAAACGCCGTGGATCGTCTGCACGCCGACGTATGCCTGGCAGCTGCCGCACATCGTGCGCGACCATCTGCGCCGCACGCTGCTCCGCGGCAGCAAGGAGATCTATTTTGTTATGACCTGCGGCGGAGAGATCGGCGAAGCGGGGAAATACGCCGCCGAGCTCTGCGCGGAGAAGTATCTCACATACCGCGGCTACGCCCGCGTCATCATGCCGGAAAACTATATTGTGATGTTTGACGTGCCGGATGAGGCCAAGGCGCGCGGGATCGTTGCCGCGGCGGATCCCGTGCTCGACCGTCTGGCGGAGCTCATCCGCGAGAGAAAGCCGTTCCCGCAGCCGAAGGTGAGCGCTGCTGACAAGCTCAAAAGCGGCGTCGTGAACAAAGCGTTCTATCCGCTCCTCGTCCACGCCAAGCAGTTCACCGTGAATGAAAAATGCACCGGCTGCGGCCTGTGCGCGAAGCTCTGCCCGACATGCGCCATCACGCTGCACGACGGCCATCCGGTTTGGGAGGATAACTGCACGCACTGCATGGCATGCATTACCCGCTGCCCGGCCGAGGCGATCGAATACGGCAAAAAGAGCCTTGGCAAGCCGCGCTACCGCTGCCCGGTAAAGCTGTAAATATTTTGCGAAAAAGCCCGCCGACCATGCCAATGCATGTCCGGCGGGCTTGAGCTTGTCAAAAAAGAATTTTTGACAAGCTCTCAAACGAGACC
>DPHR01000008.1:0-20361 GCA_003522945.1 Clostridiales bacterium | reverse complement strand
GCGAGGCTTTTTCGACAGTCTGAAGCCCGCCAATCATGCCAATGCATGGTCGGCGGGCTTTTTGTATGTCTGTGTATCAGAGATTTTCAAACCGCTCCGCGCCCTTTGTGCGCAGCCAGCGGCGGAAAAACGCCGCAGCGAGCGCGAGCACAAGCGTGAGCAGTGCGATATATGCCTCACCGGAAATTTTGCCGTGCAGCACGAGCATATACGGCAAGACAAGGATCACCGGCGCGGCCCATCCGGCGAGCAGAGCAAGGATGATCTGCGAACCCTGCTTGATGACGTTGATCTCATTCGTCCAGACAAGATTCACATTGTGCAGACCGATGTACAGCGCGAAATACGTCGAGAAGAACACAAACACCGCGCAGCAGAGCGCCATGAGAAGTCCGGCGGCAAATCCGGCGCGAAGAGCGATCGCCGAGCACACGGCGGCAAAGACCGCGCCCGGCGCGGTGAGGAGGAGCTGCACGCCGCATTTGGCGCGCAGCGCCGTCCATGCGTCGACGGGCAGCGACCGGGAGATCCAGAGCGTCTTGCCTTCGAGCGACACGCTCGGCACGGCCATATCGTTCATCGAGCAGACGAGACACACCGCCGCCGTGAGCAGCACCGGCATGGCGCCGTCCGTCTCGAACACGCTCTCGAGCGTTCCGGCGATAACGCCGCCGCGGAGAAGCAGCAAAACGCCCGAAATGGGCAGCAGAAGCGTACCCAGGCCGCAGTTCAGCATATAATTCGCGCTGCCGGTGAAGCGGCCGAACTCTTTTCCGAGCATGGCGGAAAAGGCGCTCTTTCTCTTCGCGCGCGTCTCGCGGTAGACCTTCCGGTCGGTCTTGCCGGTCGCGGTGGCGATCTTGAGAAAGCTGCGCGAGAGGATGTACCATGTGAGCGCAAAGAGCGCGGCTACGGCGAGCGTTACGAGAAGGAGGGAGGAAAGATCGCCCTCAAACGCCCGGCCAATGCCGAAAACGAGAGGCGCTGCGGCGTGCAGATCCTCGCCGTAGAGCGCTATATTCGCCACGATCTCGCCGATAAAGCTGCCCGCCTTGAAGTAGGCAAAATAGTAGATCGCAATGAAGAGCAGCGCGAAAATGACCGTCATAAAGCTCTTGTTTTTGAGCTTGAGCGAGAGACGGGCCACGCCGTAGCCGAGCAGACACGAGAGCACGAGCACGAATACGGCAATGAGGGCCACAAACAGCACCGCGCCGAGAAAACCGTTTACCGAGAATCCCGCCGTAGCGAGATATACGATCGCCGCCGGGATCGAAACGACGCCGGAATACATAAGCCCCATGAGAAACACGGTGAGCAGCCGGGACGCCATGATCGAATGCACCGGGATGGGCATGGAGAGCAGAAGATCGTTATCGCGGCTCAGATACAGCCCGGAGAACGTGTTGAACACGCTGCCGAACGCGCCGATACATACGGCTGCGAGCGCGAAGATGAGATAGTAAAACCATCCGTAGCCGCTTACGATCGTACTGCGCAGCGTGAATGCCAAAAAAGTGAACATGCCGCCGAGCAGCCCGACCATGAGGAGCGCGAACAGGACAAAGTAAGCGATGACCGTGCCTTTGGAGCGCGCCTTGTTCTTCTTCGCATCGTACAAATACGTGCGGAAGATCTCGGCGAGCTGCTTGCGGAGGAGAATTTTTGTCATTTCGCGTCTTCCTCCAGCTCAAGGAACACCTCTTCGAGCGAATCGTCGCCGCGCACCTCATCCATCGTACCGGAGCGGACGAGCTTGCCGCGGCGGATGATGGCGACCTTGTCGCAGAGCTTTTCCGCAACTTCGAGCACATGCGTGGAGAAGAAGATCGCGCCGCCTGCGTCGCAGTGCTCGCGCATCATGCCCTTGAGAATGTGCGCGGCCTTCGGGTCAAGACCGACGAACGGTTCGTCCATGAGAATGAGCTTCGGCTCGTGCAGCCATGCGGAGATGATCGCGAGCTTCTGCTTCATGCCGTGGGAATAGGCGGCGATGGGCTGCGCCAGATCGTCCGTCAGCGCAAACTCCGCGGCCCGGCGGCGGATACGCTCGGCGCGCTCGTCGGCGCTTACGCCGAAAATGTCGGCGATAAAATTGAGGTACTTGATGCCGCTCATAAAGTCGTAAAGATCGGGATTGTCGGGGATATAGGCGAGAGCGCGCTTACACGCAAGCGGCTCGGTGCGCACGGAATGCCCGGCAATGAAAATTTCACCCTTGTCGAACTGCTGGATGCCCGCAACGGAGCGCAGCGTCGTGGTTTTGCCCGCGCCGTTGTGACCGATGAAACCGTAAATTTCGCCCGGGGCGATGTGCAGCGAGAGATCGTCCACGGCGAGCTTATCGCCGAAGGCCTTGGTAAGGTGTTCGATTTTCAGCATGACAGTTCTCCTGTTCTCGTTTCTTTTTTATTTCTTATCAGGCGCGGCGATATACTCGCCGAGCGCCCCGGCGTCAACCTTCTTGCCCGGAACGATGGCGGTCCGCGCGTCGCGCGGCACGCGCTGCGCAATGAGCAGCGCCCGGCACACCTCGCCGAGCAGACGGGCCGCCTCCGTGTCCGGTACGTCGTTCACGCCCGTGACGATCAGCGTGCAGAGCCCGTGAACATAGATCAAGAGATGCCGATGCAGCTCGTCGGCCTGCGCGTCGGTGAGCGAGAAGGTCTCCCGAATGGCGCGGCGGATATCGGCGCTGTGGTTTTCCGTCGGCGGGAACTCGGCGGTGTCTCTCCGGCGCAGAAAGAGCAGCCGGAAGAGGTTCGGCTCCTCGCGCGCAAAGCGGATGGTCTCCATGCCGTAGCCCTTGAACGGCGGGTTCATCGAAAGGCCGCGCTCCACGTATCGTCCGTAGATTTTCCCGGCTTCCTCCACTACGGCGGCGCGGACTTCCTCCAGCGTGCGGAAATAGGTGAACACCGGGCGCGTGGAGGTGCCGAGAACGCTCGCAAGCTCCTGCGCGGTAACGGCTTCGAGCGGGGCGCGGCGGGCAATATCCACGGCGGCGTCGATGATCTCCTGACGGGTAAATTTGGCTTTCGGCGGCATGGTCGGTCATTCTTTCTTTGCGTTATAATTGTTGCGCAACGAATATTGCGCAACAATTATAACGCAATAACGCGAAGTCGTCAATAAAGCGCGGGCGAAAATGTTAATTGTACTGCGGACGATTTGTGGTATAATGCGCAGGAAAGAAGGGCTGATTGTGATCCAACGGAAAAAGGCGCTCTGCGCCGCGTCCGCTTCGGCGCTTGCCGCGCTCGGCGGATTGTATGGGCTGTACCGCTACGCATTTTATTCGCCCCGCGGCGCGCAGAACGACGACCATCACATATCGACGAACCCGCAGATGCAGGTCTACCGGGAAGAGATATCCCGCGCCATCGACGCGCTCAACGCGCTGCCGTGCGAGCGCGTGTACATCACCTCGGCCGACGGGCTGCGGCTCACGGGGCGGTATTATCCGGCAAAGCCGGGCGCGCCGCTCGTGATCGCCTGCCACGGCTACCGCGGCACGCCCTCGCGCGATTTCAGCGTCGGGGCGGAGATCTACCGCTCTATGGGCTGCGCGCTGCTGCTCATTGAAGAACGCGGACAGTGCGGCAGCGCCGGGCACACGATCACCTTCGGCGCGATGGAGAAATATGATGTCCTTCTCTGGACGCGTTGGGCAGCCGATCGGTTCGGCGGTATCCCCATTTTGCTCGGCGGCATTTCCATGGGCGCGGCGACGGTGCTCATGGCGTCGGCGCTCGGCCTGCCGGAAAACGTCCGCGGTGTGATCGCCGACTGCCCGTATACGAGCGCGAAGGATATCATCTGCTCCGTCGGGCGCAATTCGGTCGTTCCCATGGAACTGCTGTATCCCTTTGTGCGCCTGAGCGCGAAGCTCTTTGGCCGTGCCGATCTCACACAGGCGGACGCGCTCTCCGCTGTGAAGAGCGCAAGGGTGCCGATCCTGCTCATTCACGGCGAGGACGACCGGTTCGTGCCGTGCGATATGTCCCGCGCCATTGCCGCGGCAAATCCGGAGAAGATCGAATTTCACACGTTTCCAGGCGCGGGCCACGGGCTGAGCTGCCTTGTGGACATGCCGCGGTACGAAGCGCTGGTAAAGGCGTTCGCCGCGCGGACGATATTTGCAAAAGAGGAAAAGAGGGAAGAGTCATGAACGAAAAACTGAAATTCCGTCTCCCGACGGCGGAGGACGCCGCGGAATATATTTCCTACCGGCAGGCGTTTCTTGACGCCGGAAGCTCCATGGACGGCACCGGTCCCATGCGCCGTACGCCCGATCCGATGGAGTGGCTGGCCATCAACGCGCAGTACGCCGACCCCGCCACCGTCCCGGAGGGGAAGGTGCAGAGCACGCAGTTCGTCTGCGAACGCGTGAGCGACGGGCGCATCGTCGGCATGCTGCAGGTGCGTCTCGCGCTCAACGACTATCTGCTGCACTACGGCGGGCACATCGGCTATTCGGTGCGCCCGGACGAGCGGCGGAAAGGGTACGCCTCATGGATGCTCGCGCAGGGACTGGATTACTGCCGCTCGATGGGGCTCCGAAAAGTGCTCATCACCTGCCTCGATACGAACGAGGCGAGCCGCCGGACGATCCTGCACGCGGGCGGCGTATACGAGAGCACCGAGCACGAGCCGAACGAGAATGAAAATCTGGAGCGTTACTGGATCACGCTGAAAGGGGAGTGAACGCATGGGTTCCTGGAGCGCAGGCGTCTGGGGAAACGACACGGCGGAGGACCTAAAATTCGAGTACCAATGCGCCTTTTACCGGTACGACCCCGAGGAGGCTGTCCGCCGGCTCGACGAGTATGTGCGTACTTCCATCGGCGATGAGTCCGACACGATAGAGTGGTGCAATTATATCTATTCGCTGGTGGACTTCATGTGGAAAAAGGGAATACTCACCGAGGCGGTCAAAACCGCCGCTGTTTCCATGATCGATTCCGGCTTCGGGCTGGACGAATGGGAGAAGAGCGGCAAAAGTGCGCTCGCCAAGCGGCGGAAGGCGCTGGAAGAGCTCCGCGTGCAGCTCCGGTCCCCAATGCCGGAGCGGAAGCCGATCCGGCTGAAGTTTCAAACGGAACGCGTTTTCTCGGACGGCGATTATATCGCCGTCCGGCTGATGACGAAGGATAAACCTTTATGCTCCCGGGCGGCTCTTGTTTCCGACATAACACAGGAGCAATTTCCGGCGTTTGACGGAAAATACATCATTCTGCAAAAGGCGTTCACCCAAACCGGCTTTCGGAGCGCGGTAGTTCCGGATATCTCGGACAACTGGGCGGCATTCCGGCTGTGCGACGGCGTGTATGACGATGTGCCTTCCGGGATCGATACCGCTTCGCTGAAAAGCGCGAAGATCATTTCTCTTAACCGCATATCGTCTGTTTTTCTCTGCGAGAGCAAGATGAGCTATTTCCGAAAACGGAAAGCGCAGGTTATCGGCCACGGAACACCGCCGGAGATATCCGAGAAGCAGAAAAAGGATCCCAATTTCCCTCCGAGCATCTTTCTGCGGTTCAGCAATGCTTCGTGGGATGCGGACAGCCTGTTTCTGGCGTCTATGGGAAGAGAAGCGGAACTCCGCAGGGAAAAACCGGAGACGGAAGTTTTGCTGGATATCGCATTTACTGCCAACGGGTACGCAGCTTTCGACTACAGCCTTTCCCGGGAAGAGAACGAGGATCGGCGCAGAAAAGAGGAAACAGCGATACGGGAACGTATCCGAAACGCGCTGGAAAGCGGCGCCGAAATATACACGCTCCGCTTCGGAAAGCTCTGCGGCTTTGCCACGGAAAGAAACAGCGTCGTTGAAAACCTGTATGTGCTGGGACAGTTTCAAAGGCTTGGTCTCGCCAAGTACCTGCTGCGGGAACTGCGCGGGCAGATACCGGAGCTGCGGGTGATGATCCCCGATGTGCGGAAAAAGGACACCGTCCGGCACATACGCGAAACGCTTGATATCCCGTTCACCATGGAATAAAACCAACGCCCCGCCCCGATGCATATCGGGGCGGGGTTTCCATTGTATAAAAAAGCCCCCTCTGACGAGGGGGAGCTAAGCGGCAGCCGGGTTTCTCGACAGGCTGAGGCCGCCGGAACTTTTGTTCCGGCGGCCTTTGTATAAACTATTTCTTTGCGTTCAGATGCCCAACCACTTGCTGCTCTCTTCGTAGAGCTCGGCAACGCTTTCGGGCCGGTCTTCACCGGCCAGCTCGCCGTTGGGCGTGAGGCCGTAGCGCACCTGGCGCATCATCATGTTGGCATAGGAGGGACGGTACTGATCCAGCTCTTCCTTGCTGGCGTGGAACGTGCCGTCCGTATACATGGAGTGCATGCTGTCCTTTTCGTAAATGGGGGCCATGAAGAGAATTTTCCATACGCCGTCGCGCTTTTCGACGTGATAGTGCAGGCGCGTATGCGTGGACATATCCACAGTGTCATCGCCCATGGGACAGCGGATCTGGATGGCGGTGATGCATTCGGCGACGGCGCGGTTGCCGTTTTTCCAGATGACGGTATCAAAGACCTTGTGCTTGGCGGGCGCCTTGGAGGCATTCATGCGTTTGGAACCGGCCACGAACTCATCCGGTGTGCCGGTCATCCAAGAGACGACGATCTTGGCGTCGTCATGGTAGAGGGGGCGCATCTCGTCCCACAGCTTGTAGTCGCGGCAATAACGCTCAAACTCAATAAGCTCACGAATGTTGAACTTATCCACTACATCCTCAAGAGTGTTCTGCCCCATTTTGCACTGGTAAAACATAGTTGTCCTCCTGTTTTCTGATTTAAAATAGGTGTTCTGGTCCGTATTGTGCATAGAGATCCGTGACGGATGTCAATATCGGACGGACCGGCGCAATGCTTTCGTCGATTGACAAGGGCATGTGTCCTTATTAATCGTCGCTTGTGATCGTGCATGACTTTCCCGGAACGCTCGCCTTGTAATTCGACAAAATCGACGAAACAACCTTTGTTCGACGGAATAATTATTATTAAATTATAGCATGAAAAATAGGGCGAAGGAATATAGCTTGAAAATTGAGGTCAAATGACATAAAATCTGTTCAAAAAACTGCCTATAAATAGTCGACAGACCAAAGGCAGCGGAACAAAAAACGTCGAATTGTATACCGTGCAAAAGAGAGGCATGTATCCGCTTGGAACGCTCAAATCCGAAAGAGATACAAATCTGTCTTACTATTTAAAACGAGAAGGAGAGTACTTGAATATGAACCAGGCTAAGGCTGCCGCACAGGCCAAGTATCCGGTCTCAAAAGTGATCCATTCCGCAATTACGATTTTTTTGATGTTCCTGTTCGGCCGCGTGATCCCGCCCTTCGGCGGTATTACCGAGGTCGGCATGAACGTGCTGGGCGTATTCCTCGGCGTTATCTACGGCTATTGCACCTGTGAGATCGCGTGGCCGTCCATCCTCGGCTTTGTCGCTTACGGCCTGTCCGGCGCCGTTACCATGAAGGAAGGCATCCAGGCGATGATGGGCCAGAGCGTAGTGTTTCAGAGCATCTGCGCGTTTCTGGCCGCCGGCGCTCTTTCTGAGTTCGGCTTCAGCAAATGGTTTGTCCGCTGGTCCCTTTCCCGGAAGGTGTTCAAGGGCAAGCCGATCATTTACATTTGGTGCTTCCTGGTCATCTTCGGCCTTTCCGCCGTCGTGATCTACACGGTCCCTCTGCAGGTTCTGCTGTATGCGGTCTGGGCGGACATCGCGGAGAGCTGCGGTTATGAAAAGAATTCCAAATTCGTTTACGCCGGCTTCACCGGCATCATGCTTGCTTGCACGGCTGGCGACAGCCTGATCCCCTATACGTCCTGGAAGCTCGGCCTGGCCGAGACATGGAGCGCGGCGGTCGGCGGCGAGATCAACCTCGTCCTCTTCGGTCTGATGACCACGCTGATCTTCCTCCTTGCGATCACGGCCTATGTGTTGCTGCTCAAGCCGATTTTGAAGGTGGATCTCTCCCGTCTGCAGGCCTATGATACGAACCGCATGCCGGAAGAGACGAAGCACCTCCGCCCCAGAGCCAAGCGCGTGTTCGTCGTTTATATGATCACCGTTATTATCTGCATCGTCGCTACGGCGCTGCCCGCCGGCAACCCGCTCAAGAAGCTCGTGAACAGCAATCTGACCAATGCGGGTATGTATGCCATCTGCGCAGTGATTTTGATGATCCTGCCCAGCGGAGAAGGCGACGGTAAAGCCTGCCTGGACTTCAAGGTCCACGCAAAGAACCTGATCAACTGGAACAGTGTCTTTATGTGCGCTACCTGCATCACGCTGGCCTCCGCGGTGACGAAGGCGGATTACGGCATCAGCGCCTGGCTGAGCGGCGTCTTCCAGCCCCTGTTCGGCAGCAGCAGCAAGTGGGTCACGCTCGTCGTGGCGGCTCTTGTCCCGCTGATCGCAACGCAGATCGGCTCCAACATCGCCTTCGGCAGCGCTATGATCCCCATCGTTGCTCCGTTCGTTATCGCCAGCGGCCTGAATCCGGTCGTCGCCTGCGTGGCCGTCGTGTTCATGGTGCAGCAGGGCTACTGCCTGCCGGGCTCCTCTTCTCCCGCTGCGATCTACCATTCGCACGATATGATCCCGGACATGAAGGAAAGAGTCAAATTCGCCGGCTTCGGCACGCTGCTTATTTTCCTCTCCGGCGTTCTTGTGCTGAGCATTTTCAACTTTATTTTGGGATAATGAGCGCAGGCTGATGGCCCGCACCCGATATGGATGGACCCTTGGATCCATAGAAAGGATTTGGTATAATGAAAAAAATCGCTGTGATCGGCGCAGGCGGCACCGGTGTCGCGCTGAGTGCGATCCTCGCGTCCAAAGGACATGAGGTTTATCTGACCGACAGTTTGAATCAAACGGTAGTAGAAGCTGCGCAGGAAGCCGGAGTATTGCGTACGAAGGGCACGAAGGTCTGCGAGGGGCGCCCTGCGCTCGTCACTTCCAACATTGAGGAGGCGGTCCGGCGCGCGGAGCTCATCGTATGCTGCACGATTTCCAACCGCGATGAGGAGATCGCCCGGACGCTTGCGCCGGTGGTGACAAAGGAGCAGGCTGTTCTGGTGGGCGCCGGCAACGGCGCGACGATCGTGTACCACAAGATTTTTGAAGAGGCCGGGAAAGGCGATGTGCTGACCGCTGAGACTGCGGGCAACTTCTTCCCCGCCCGCGTGACGGGCGCGGGGGAGTCCACGATCGGCCTTCCTCTGGCACCGAAGGGCGTGACGTCCTTCACGCCGCAGCGTGCTGCGGAGGCCGCGGAGCGCTTCGCGGAGGTCTGGGAGCTCAATCCCTGCGGCAGCATGATGGACGCGCTCTTTAACGGCCCGAACCTTATCTGCCACAGCGCGGGCTGCATCCTGAACGCCTCGGCGATCAGCCGCAGCGGCGGAAAGTTCTGCCTCTTTACCGACGGCTTGTCGGAAGGGTTTCTGAACGTTACGGACGCGCTCTGGGAGGAAAAGACCCGTGTTTATGAGGCCATGGGCTGCAAGCCATCTCCGGCGCCCCGGGAAATGCTGGCGGGCGTTATGGACGTACAGAACGAGGACTACCGCTATTTCCGCCTCATGGATGGCCCCGGCAGTCTAGAGCACCGCTATATCACCGAGGATGTGCCGTATCTCACGTGCTTCTTCATCTCTGTGGCGCATGCCGCGGGGGTGAAGGTGCCGCTCTTTGAAGGCGTTGTGGGGCTGCTCTCCGCTGCGGCGGGACGCAATTTCACCGCCGAAGGCAGAACGCTCGAAAATCTGGGCTGGGGCGATCTCAGCCGGGAGGAACTGATCCGGCGCTTCAAAGCCTGATAAGAAACTGCGGAAGACCCGGAGGAAATGCCATGATGACTTTGACAGCAAAAATCGTACAGCCTTTTATCGCGACGCTGGAGGAGGCGCTCCACTATAAGGTCACGATCACCGACACCAACGGGTATATCGTCGGCAGCAGTGACCCGGCCCGCCTCAACCAGTTTCATCCTTCCGCCTACGAGATCCTCTGCGAGCGACAGCCCATCGAGAGCTGGGACATTGCCACGGACTCCTATGTGAATGTTCCCGAGGGTGTTCAGCTGGGCTACGGCGAACGGGTGATTTACGACGGGGAGTGCATCGGGCTGATCGGTCTGGTGGGTGCGCCGGAGGAGATCAAGCAGAGTATCAAAACCGCGCAGCTCGTACTGCAGCTGATGCTGGACCGGAAAAAGGCAAGCGACGAACTGAAGTTGATTTCCAAGGATAAAAAGGCATTCCTTCTGCGGCTGCTGCAGGGACAGTACGGCAGTCCGGAATGGATCAAGGAACGAGCGGACACCTATAAGATCGATCTGTCCCGTCCGCGCTATGTGCTGACGGTGCAGATCAATCTCGAGAAATTCGATGAAAAGAGCCCACTGGAGCTTTCCCAAATCAAGGAAACGATGCACCGGGCGATCCGAAGCATTTTTTTCGAGCAGGAGGATCTGCTCTATGAATATGATACCGGGGAGACCGTGCTGCTGACGGCCGGAAAGCATTCGGATGCTTCGCAGCGCCGGCGGCAGATCGAAAAGGCGGCGGCGCGGCTGTATGCCGAGCTGCGGGAGCAATGCAAGGTGTCGGCGCTGATTGGCGTCAGCGAGGAATGCGGCGATTATACCGGCATCCCTCTGGCGTTGCGTCAGGGCCGGATGGCCGCAGAGATCGGAGCCAAGACTGAGAACGGAGAGGGACTGTACTTTTACAGCCAGATGCGGCTGGGCCGAATCGTGGCGAGCTTTTCTCCGGAGATCCGCCCAATCCTCCAGCGCGATATTCTGAGCAAGCTGCTCGAAAATCACGCAGACAGCCTGCTGGAAACACTGTTCACTTATTTTGAAATGAACGGGAACGTATCCCAGACGGCGGAGAAGCTCTTTATTCACCGGAACACTTTGCAGTACCGCTTTCGCAAGATCAAGGAGATCACCGGCTTTGATATTTATCATATCGACGATCTCGTCCAGCTGCGGCTGGCCGTACTTCAGTACCGGTATTTTGGAATTTAAAACGTAAGCATTTTTCGTATATGAAAAAGGAGACTATTATGGGCTATCGTGTAAACGCAAAAGATATTACGACCAATTATACGCAGACACTGGCCGAGTTCACGGCAAATCTGAAATATGAAGACATCCCCGAGGACGTGCGGGAGCGCGCCAAGCATCTTGCTATGCAGACGATCGGCGTGGCGCTGGGCACCAAGGGAATGAAGCTTTCCGATGACGCGATCGCCATCGGAAAGTCCTGCGGCGTCGGCGAGCCGGAAGCGACGCTCTGGGTAGACGGCGGCAAGGTCAGCATGAGCAGTGCAGTGTTTACCAACAGCACGCTGGCCGACGCTCTCGACTGGGAGGATTGCGCCTGGACGGGCCATCCTTCCGCCGGCGTCATCCCTGTGTCGTGGGCTGCCGCCGAGGGCTTCCACCGCTCCGGTAAGGAGCTGATCACCGCGATCGTCGCGGCGTATGAGGTGTATACCCGCATCGCCATGGTCGTGCAGCCTCCGGAGGATGAGGACGTGTTCAAGGGCTGGGGCCTGACGTCTTGGCAGGTGTTTGCCGGTGTGGCGCCCGCGGCCCGGCTCATGGGGCTGACGCCGGATCAGATCAACCAGGCCTTCGGCTTCGGCGTGCTGTGCTGCCCGGTGCAGAGCAATCTGCATCATATCACCATGTCCGATGCGTACCACTATGAGCACGGCTTCCGCGCCAAGGACGGCATTCTGGCGGCCCTGACGGCCAAGGCCGGCGTGGAAAACTACATGGACTGCTTCGATGATACCTATTCCTTCGACTATCACATGACCCGCGAGCCCAAGCGCGACTGGTACACCAAGGAGCTCGGCAGCCGCTGGCTGACCAAGGAAGTCCTGGTAAAGCACTGGCCGGCTAACATGTGGCTCCAGACGCCCATTGAGCTGGTCCACAATATCACCACGAAGAACGGCATCAAGCCCGAAGACATTGAAGAGATCGTTCTCGACCCGCCGACGCTCGGCCGCATGTTCTTCGATCCGGCCGGCTTCAATTCCCTGACGCAGGCGCAGTTCAGCGGTCCTTACATGATCGCCATGTATCTGCTCAACCCCGTGCCCGGTCCCAACTGGTTCGATCTCTCCATGCTGCGCGACCCGAAAGTCCTCGAGCTGGCCGCAAAGGTCAAACCCGGCAAGAGCAGCCCGGATATCATCAACCTCTGCTTCAAGGGCTTCCAGCGCGGCGAATTCCCGATGAAGACTGTGACCATCACCACGAAGGACGGAAAGACCTATTCCGAGAGCATGGACTGCCATCCCGGCCATCCCAGAAACATGATGAGCCATGAGGAGTTCTGCGACCGCTTCCGCATCGAGGCCGCGCCCACGCTGGATGCGGACAAGATCGAAAAGACAATCGAGGCCCTGTCTCATCTGGAGGACTGCGAGGATGTAGCCGAGCTCGGCTGGATCTTCTCCGAATAAAACAGAAACAGAGAAAGGATAACGTATGTACTACGGATGGCGAGCGAAACTCGGCGTGATCACGCCGGCCAACGGTACCTCCATGGAAATGGAATTTCATGAATATGTGCCGGACGGCGTGGCGGTCATGACCCAGCGGATCCTGTTTGAAAAGGTCGATAAAGAAGGCCTGTCCGCTCTTGCGGGACGGAGCGTTGAAGCGGCACAGATCCTCTCTTCCGCGAAGCCGGACATTCTGCTGTTCGGCTGCACGACCGGCAGCCTGATCCAGGGGCTCGGCTATGACGCAAAGCTGATCGCTCAGCTGGAGAAAGCGGCGCATATCCCGGCGGTAACGACGTCCACGGCGCTTGTGGCAGCCCTGAAAGCCATGAGCATCCGCAAGCTGGTCATCGCAACGCCGTACTCCGACAGCGTCAACCAGGCGGAAAAGCAGTTTTTGGAAGACAGCGGATATGAAGTGCTGGATATCCGCGGACTGGGCTATACGGACCCAAACTGCATGCCGCGCACAACAACGGCGGAGATGTACCGCCTGGCAAAGGAGCTGCCAGTGGCGAATGCGGACGCCGTGTTCGTAAGCTGTACCGGGATCCAAGTCATGGATGGGATCGCGGCGATGGAAGCTGATTTCCAAAAGCCGGTCCTGACGAGCAACCAAGTCTCGCTCTGGTACACGCTTCAGAAGCTCGGCATCCATGAAAGCAATGCGCCGGGCAGCCTTTTCCGGCTGCTGTAACGGCGTGAACGACGTTTTTCTTCCTGCAAACAGAACCTAAAGCAACATGGACGGTATAAAGTCATGAACGATTTTGTGCCGTCCATTTTTTTCTGCAAAAGGCATAATTGACGTTTATTCCGGGAAAGAGGATGCTGCCGCCGGCCGGCCGTGGGAGAACGGTAAATTGACGAATCGGGCAGAATATGCGATAATAAACAAATATCGGGTTTTCAAATGATTTTACTTATGAGAAGGCGGGGTGGCGTTTTGGACCGTTATGCGCCGATGTCGGATGAAGAGCTTGTAGCGCTGGCCGCCGCGGGAGACCGTCTTGCGGAAGAACACCTGATCCGCCGTTTTGAAGGTCTGGTATACGAGCGAACCCGGCCCTATTTTCTGCCGGGCGCCGAGAAGGATGACCTTTTGCAGGAGGGAATGCTGGGCTTCTGCGAGGCTATTTACGCATACGATGCGGAAAAGTGCGATTCGTTTTCCGCCTTTGCCTCGATCTGCATCACCCGGGAGGTACTTTCCGCCGTAAAGAAATACAACCGGCAGAAGCATCTGATGCTCAATTCCTCCATTTCTCTCGACGCGCCCGTGGACGATACGGAGGACGCCTCGCTCATGGGGCTTATCGAAGACGAAGCGGCGCCCGACATGGAAGAACATATCATTGCCAAAGAGGAAATACGAAACTGGGAGCGGACGATCCATCTTGTGTTGACGCCGTCGGAAAAAGAGGTCCTTCGGTATTATATGGAGGGAAAGCGCTATCAGGACATTGCCGATGCGATGAATAAGACCGTCAAGTCGGTAAACAACACCATGCAGCGGATCCGAAAAAAGCTGCAGAAATACTGTGAATGAGGCCGATCAAAAAAGTGTGGGATCCACGTAGGGGGGAGTCCACACTTTTCTTCATAAGAAAGGAAACCACCGGCTATGCCGGTGGACGCGAAGAGTTCTACTTATGGATGGAAAAAGAAAACCTCCGATGATAGAGTGAAGTCAGGTTCGCCAACCGACAACGGACAGAATCAACGGAGGTTATCCCAAAGGATAAGGTAATTATAGCACGAACTGCGTTCGTAGGGCAAAAAGCTATTTTAATAACAGCGGAGCATTTCGTGCAAAAGGAAGAACCTCAATGCACCTTAAGGTGCGGCCGGTAACATGCCCGTATAGGGCTTGTGCAAGCCACCTGCTATGCCGGTGGTCTTGACTGTATGAAAAATCCATTCTGATGAGGGGGCTGGGTTCAAAGTTTATACAAGAGCGTCCGTCACATAAACCGGCAAAGCAGGATCGGAAGAAAAACGGCGGGGATGAAGTTCGTTACCTTGATTTTCGTAAGCCCCAGCATGTTGAGCGCGAGACCGATGATCATCAGTGAGCCGACGCAGGTCATTTCGGCGATCACGGCGTCGCTGAGCAGGGGAGCGAGGACGCCGGCAGCGAGTGTGATGAGCGCCTCATACACAAACACGGCAATGGCCGAGAGAGGCACGCCGATGCCGAAGGACACACTGAATACAACGGAGGAAACGCCGTCGAGAAGCGATTTGGCAAAGAGCATAGTGTGGTCGCCCAGCAGTCCGCTGTTGAGCGAGCCGACGATCGACATCGCGCCGACGCCGAAGAGAAGCGATGCGGTAACGAAACCCTCTGCCACGGTCGAGGCCGCGCCCTCCTCGCCGGGGTGCGTCACTTTTTTCTGCACCCAGTTCCCGGCGCGATTCATTGCCCCGTCCAGATCGAGAATTTCTCCGATCACGGCGCCAATCACGAGCGAGAGGATCGCAAGGAGCGTATTCTGCCCCTTGAGCGAGCCGCTGATGCCGATATACATTGTGCACAGCGCGAGCCCCTGCATGACGATCTTCTGCAAACGATCTCCGATCCCGTTTTCACTCTTGCTTCGGCGGGAGGAACGGCGGAGAATAAAGCGGAGAAACAGTCCTACGGCAGAACCGGCGAGAATGGCGGCGCCATTGACAAGAGAACCGAGCAGCATGGAGATGACCTCACTTTTCATCTGCCATTATAAAGCACGACTCGCCGTTTGCAAATACGTTTTTCCGCGAAAAACAGTCTTTCCCCGTCATGGAAGCGCGATTACCATAACAGAGCTCGGCTGAAAAGATTTTCTCTGCGGTCCTCTGGATATGCAGCGTTCCCGCTGCCTGCCGGCCCTCGACAGAGATGGTGTAGACGCCGTCCGCCGGGATGTTCACCGTGAAATCTTCCGCCTCCGTGCCGTTGCCCGCGTACAGCTCCGTGCTGTCCGGCGCGGTGATCGTCAGTTTGAGCGAGCCTTTTTCCACGGCAAAATGGATCTGCAGCACATCACCCTTTTGCAGCGCAAGTGTATGGGTGTCTGTGCCGGTCATGCGCTCCGCATTTAGCAAATAGGAATCGGAATTCTTCACGAACGAGCCGCGAAAGGCGCCGGAGCCTTGGCTGCCGCGCACAAGGAGGAATACGGAAAGCCCGGCGGCGAGCACTGCCAGCAGACAAAAGAGAACGGATTTCTTTTTCATTTCCGTCCGTCCTTTCATAAAAAATATCGCCCCGGAGTATACCTGCCGACCGGCAGGCTGTCAAGCAATGCCCGAAAACGGTTTATCCCCGCGTACGGCGGTTCGACCGACGTGCGCGGGGAATATGTTTATTTTTTCGGCGCGGGGTCAAGCCGCCACACATGAGCCGAGGCCTCGTCGAACAGCTCGTCGCAGAGCCATCCGTATTTATCCAGCCCGCGCATTTCCGCCAGAAAGACCTCTCCGCCGGAGATGAAAGAAAAGCAGAGCCTTCCGGGAACGGAGCAGCGGGAGACCATGGTGCCGTTTTGGTCGAACACGGTGAGCCGATCCTGCTTTCCGTTCACGCCGAGTATACGCCCGTCCGGCAGAACGTTGGTCGGAAAATCCGGTATCTCCAGCGGCGTGCTATGCACGGAACCGTCGGAAAGATCGAGAAAACGTATCGACGGGGGACTATAGTAGAGATCCCAAAGGCAATTCCCGTGAAATTCGGAAACACAGGAAAAGCCGCTGTCCGGCATGCGCCGCACTTCTTCGAGCGATCCGTCCAGAACGACAAGCTCTCCGGAGGCGTCGCTGCGGCAGACCAGAGCGCCGATGGGCTCGGCATAGATCATTTCGCGCATACGCTCCTCGGGAGGAAAATGCCTTGTGCGGAGCATTTCTCCGGTCTCGCCGTCGATCTGTATTATCGCCGCGCTGTCGTTGGCGGCCCTTCCGAAAAGCGTGATGACCCCGTCAGGGGCGGCATGAAAGGAACCGACACTGACCTCCGTGCTGAAGCTCCACCGCACCGTGCCGTCTTCCCCCAAACAAGTGACTGCGGGCAGAACGGGAAGCCCGAGCTCACGGCTTCTCACCCGATACACTTTCGGCAGACCGTCGGAAAGCATTACGGGATCGCCGCTTTTTGTTCGCCGGATAATGCGCCGGACATGATTGGCAAACGGCCCCAGTGTCTGGTGCGCTCCGGTTTCTGCGTTGTACAAAAAAAGAAATTCCGGAAACGGCTCGCATGACTTATCTACGTTATAGGGCGGATGAAAATCTATATAGGGGTAGGCAAAGAGCCCCATGTCGCCTGGCACCATGTATGGCCGCGGGTCGGGGTGATACAGCAGCGTGCTGAGCTCACAGTGCCTCCATTGCGGCCGCAGCAGCCGGAAGACCGTCTGCGTGATCTTCATTTCCTCCGGCCAGCTTTCTTCCGCGAGCTCCGTGAGAACGAACTGCTTGGGCCGCTTCCGCAGCATCGACTCCCGCGCCTTTACCGCGCGCAGCGCGGCATCGCAGCGCAGAACAACGCGCGGCGCGTCCTCTTCCGGCACATCGTACAGCGCTGCGCCGACGGTCTCCTCCAGCAGCGCGAGCTTCTCTTCCAGAGAGCTGCAGCGCGAAGCATAGCGGAACGCTTTGGAGGCGGATGTGTCGCCGAACAGCTCGTCGAGCTGTTTTCCCAGCTTTGCCCAGGATTCGTCGCTGTGACAGGAGGCGGCCCGCCGACCGTTTCGATATAGTCGGCAGACAAAAGCGTCATCGTCGTAATAAAAAAAGAGCAGTGCAACCGCGTCGGAGCCCTTCGTCAGACGGCGGGCGGCCTTTTCCAGCCGCAGCGGGAAATCGCCCTCTTCTTCCTGCGCCGGTACAAGGGTCAGCCACGGCAGATTCCGGTCGCGGAGCAGATCGCCCGGCGCAAGCGCCGCTTCGAGAGCGGAGCGCTCCGCACCGTACAGACTCAGTGTTGCAAACGACATTCCCATAGCGTTATCCTCCGAATGAATTGAATATTCATTGATGCAGCGCTATTGTAAATTATAAAGATTTCTTTCCGATCTGTCAAAGAAAACGGCGTTATGCGGCCGGGATCAAAACGTTATTCCCGGCGGAAAAAGCGGACGGAAAGAAGGGTGCAAAGCGCTGTGAGACCGGGTATCACGCACACCGGCAGCAGGACGCTTTCCGCGTTGACGCCGAGAAAGGCGTTCTTCATCATGGCAATACCCTGTGTCAGCGGGAGGAAGCGGACGATCTCCCGTCTCGACAATTCTTGCTGTTTTGTTTTTTTGATTTGAAAAGAGCGCAGGGCGATACCGTGCGGCATATCCCCGCGCTGCTGCGTCTTTTTCGGTTACTTTAAACTCCCGTCGCCGCCCATGAGCGCGGTCATCTCCTCGATACGCTCAAGCGGGAATGGCGGCTCGCAAAGCGGGCGCATGGTGATGCTCATCAGCTTCATGGGGTTGTCGTCCGCCGCCACGCGGTTGGAACTGAGCGCGCCGCAGCGGCGGCAGCGATGGATGATCGCCCACTCGCTGCCCTTGCGCACCCATACGGCGATCGGCTCCATAATGCCGCCGCAGTCAGATTCCCGGTCGCCGGGCTCGATGTCCACATGCAGGCTGCTCAGACAGTTCGGGCAATGGTTGCGGTGATCGCTGCCGGCGTTCTCCGGTGTGCAGAGCCTGCCGCATACCTTGCAGGTGAAAGCGTTGGTGCAGGCGTGGGTCTTATAGTAGCCTTTTTCAAAGGATCTGCGTTTGTTTTCGCGGTTCATAATAACTCCTCCGGAAGATGTGTTTCAGCCTCTTCGGGAGGAATGGCGTGTGCAGATTTGCCAGACCTCCCGGTCAGGCCACACACTCCGGTGATAAGGTGATAAGTTTCAAAAAATACTCCTTAATTAAAATTTTAATTTATATTTGCGATATTATCCTGTAAACGCTGCAAAAATTGTCCTGCGTTCGGAAAGAACGCACGGCGTTTGTCAATCGATGGCTTTGAGTCCGTCGTACAGCTCGTTGAAGGACTTCTTGTCCTTGCACCGGCCGAAGGAGAACTTTCGATCGTCGCCAAATTCCAGAAGGAAGCACTTTGTGAGCTCCTCCACCGTCTGCTCCAGCGTGCTGAAAAACTGGCGGTAAGCAAAATTGCTCGCCGGAGTACCCTCTTCAAAAGTGCTTGCGATAAGAGATTCCGTCACCTGATCAAGCGGGTACATTTTGAGATGCATCAGCTCGTGCACGATGATCTCTTCCAGATTCTCCTGCTTCGGATTGACCGCGTTCAGCAGGAAAACGGCCTTTTTATCCTCGCAGTCCACCTTGAAATCGCCGGTCTTGCGCCAGGACGGGTCCTCCACAAATTCCAGCTTCACGTCCCACGCCGGAACGATCCGCAGCTTTTTGCAGTACTTATCAAAAATCTCTGTCAGCTCGGCTTTGTCCATCGTATGCTCCTCCTTATATTCAGTAAACCGGAATGGTTGTGTTATACTTCTACGACCAATACCCCTTCTTTATCAAGACCGAGGCTCTGTTTGACTTTACCATTCTCAAAGAAAAAGGCTCCCCCGCGGCTGAGGGGGTCCTTGGACAGCGGATTAACCAACAGCGCTTTCCCGCATGCCATAGCCGCCTGCTTTGCGTATTCGCCGGATTCGCTTTCGTCCAGATCAAAATTCACATAGACCGGCCAGATCAGAAGACCGCGAGAACGGAAGGATTCCGGATAGATCCACAGAACGCCGCACAGCGCAGCGGTCATCGCTACGCCGTGAAACAGAAAAGGGGAGGTGTCCGTTCCTTCTCTGTAGTTTTCGCAGGTTTTCTCGTAGTCCTTCCGGTTTTTGCTGATCCTGCGGTAGCTGTGGACTATATCACCGTTTTCTATCAGCGCATAAGAGGAAGCTGATCCGATTTTCACGGCATTTTCCTCTTTTCGTGCAGGAACTCCTTTGCTGTACCCGCAGAGATTCGCCGGTCTGCAATTCATTTTTATCATATTCGGGTATAAAAAGTCCACCGTAATTCCTTCAGAATTACGGTGGACTCATGGCAAATGACTCTAATTTTGATAGAAACCCGTTAAGGGGGTGCAATTACGGTTTGGAGGGGGGCATTTTTGATTTTAAGGGGGTGCAGTTCTTTGCCAAAAGAAGAGGAGCGCCTTCATGAAATAATGTGTTAAGGGAAAATAATTTTTTGTTAAAATGCGTATGTTTTTCTCTACACCCCTTGCAAAACAGAAAGAGTCATGATATAAAATGACCAGAAGATCCGAAATGGTCATTTGGATGGTGAACGAGCTTGGCTTTTACCGACTATGAAACAGAACAGCTCCGCAAGGCGCTGCTGAAGGAAACAAGACGCTGCGCCGTCACACTGGGGATGAAGAAAACCTCAGTGGATCAACTGACAAAGGCTGTCGGTATCGCAAAAGGCTCGTTCTATAAATTCTACGAATCCAAGGAGATGGCCTTCTTCGCAGTTCTGGAAAGTATCCACTCCGAGCTTTACGGGGTGGCTGACCAGGCGTTGCACAGAAATGGCGGCCTGCCAACATCGGAGCGCGCGGCAGAGGCGGTTCTGGCCGTCTGCCGGCGGCTGTCCGATACCGGCGACATGGTTTTCATTGAACATGACGCCAAGTTGCTTTTACAGAGATTGCCGGAGGGCGTCAAAAAGGAACATTACCACGATGACGAAACGCACATTCGTCAGCTCTTGGAAAAATATGATTTGATGCCAAGGCGCGGCGCTTCTTTGGCTGCCGCGACGGTGCGGGGACTGATC
>DPHR01000093.1:565-4022 GCA_003522945.1 Clostridiales bacterium | reverse complement strand
CTCGTTTGAGAGCTTGTCAAAAACACTTTTTTGACAAGCTCAACCGGCAGGGGAGGCCCTGCCGGTAAGCGTTTCAGCAAGTATGTTTCTGAAAATCATTCTTGCGTATATTCGTGAATTCGTGTTCGCACTTTTTCCAATTTGGCGTGATCCGGGACATACGCTTTGCGGGGCTTTACAAAGTTTTGGCTGCCTCGCTTCTCGTCCGGGTAGCGGGGAATAAGCTGGATGTGATAATGATTGTTGAGACCGTCGCACATGGTGCACAGGTAGACCCGCTCACACCCATAAACCTCGCAAAGGATCTGCATGAACCGCTTCGCAAATCGAATGATCTTCTCATTGATGTGATCGGGAGCTTCGCTCATGTCGTGATAGTGTTCCATAGTGGAAATGCACATATGACCGGCCGCTCTCGGATTGCCGACAAAGAAGCATTCAATATCTTCATCCTCATAGGGCATCTTATCCGAGTTGTCGCCATAAAGCGCACCGCCGTTTTCCCGGTTGAAACAGGTCGGGCAGATGCCAAGATCAACCAGTTCGGCAGGCGAGAGCTTCAATAATTTTTCCTTGTCCATAATCTGTTTCCCGTTTTTCAGTCTTAGTACTTTCTACAAAAAATAATAACACATCGGCCCGGCTGTTATCAAGACATTCTGTATCGAAAAACTGCTTCTGTAATACCATCATATAGAAAGAATAAACGGCATCCAGCCGAAGCCAGACGCCGTTTATCCGTGTATTTCCGATTTTGTCAGCCGCGCTGTTCCAGAAGATCGAGCGCCTTTAGGAAAAGCTCCGCCGCCTGACCGCGCGTAAGCGGCGCTTCCGCATCCATTCCGACCGGCAGAAGACCGCACGCCACAAGCTCCTGTATGGCGCGTACTGCGGCGCTCTCTTCGCTGCTCGCGGACGAGAGCGGCGTGATGCGCAGCGCTTTGGAGAGCGTCTGCGCCGCGGCGCCGAGCGTTACCGGCGCGTCCGCGTCGAAGGAGGCTCCGCCAAACGTCGGCACGGGGCAGCCCTCGGACACGGCGGCATCGACATACTGCTGTATCCACACGGGGGCGGCGGTGGCGCTGCTTTCTGCGGAAACAGTCGTTTCCACCGGCTCGATGCCTGCCGTTTCCATGCAGAGCGACAGAAACTCGCCGCAGGAGACCGTCTCCTCCGGCTCAAAGAGATATTGTCCGCACACGCACCGGCCGGTGAAGAGTCCTTCTTCCGCGAGGACGCACGCGGCGTACTCGCAGGAAAGACCGGCGGTATCGGCGTAGCCGGCGCCTTTCCCGGCCTTGCGGATCGTGATGACGACGGTAGCTTCCTGCGAAACATTGCCGTTTGGATCCGAGGCGCAGTATCCGAAGTAGTCTCGCCCGCGCTTGCCTTCGGCAGGGGTGTAGACAAATTCGCCGTTTTCTTCAAGCGTCAGCGTGCCCTTTCTCGGCTCGGTCGTAATGCGGAAGTGTACCTCTTCGCCCTCCGGATCAAACGCTTTGAGCTGCCCGCCGACGGATATGCCGCGGTAGGTCATGATCTCCAGATTCTCCGCGATGGGAGCGCCGTCCGCTGCCGCCGCGGTGAGCGAGCCGGAAAACAGCAGTACGCAGAGCGAAAATAGCAGAATTTCTCGTATTTTTTTCATGGTTTTCCCTCCGGTAAAGAAGTCATTTCCTATTCTGCCGGATTTCGGGTGAAATATGCGCAGCCGGTCGGAAAAGGCTGTGAAAAAATGCTTGCAAAACCGGACAGGATATGGTATCCTCTTATGGCGCGTGCCTTGGGCACGGCATATCAAGGCGGTCCGCTGCCGCAGTGCTTACGCGGTAAGAACGTCTCATGTAAAGGAAGGATCATCATGGATCTCATCAAAACTCTCACCGCGAACTACATGAAGCCGGAGCTTCCGCAGATGAACGTCGGCGATACCGTGCGTGTCACTCTGCGCGTCAAGGAAGGCTCCCGCGAGCGCAACCAGGTGTTTGAAGGCACCATCATTGCCAGAAAGCATGGCGGCATCAACGAAACCATCACTGTCCGCCGCATTTCCTACGGCGTCGGCTGCGAGAAGGTTTTCCCCGTGCATTCTCCCAGCATCGTCTCCGTGGAGACCATCCGGCGCGGCAAAGTCCGTCGGGCGAAGCTGTACTACCTGCGCGACCGCGTGGGCAAGGCTGCGAAGGTCAAGGGCCTCATCAACTGAAGTCCGGCCGCATAGAAAAAGGACGCCTCATCGAGGCGTCCTTTTTCCCTATTGCTGACAATTGCATTATGTAGTATAATGCCTGTAATTACAATACCGGAAGTGTGCTCTTTATGAATGAAACCTGGCCTGAGATCAAAAAGAGAAAACTGAAAGAACGCCGCGGCGAGACGTTTGACTGGATCCAGTCGCTCGTGGTGGCGCTGTTTGCCTGTGTTCTGATTTTCACGTTTCTTGTCCGCGTGGTCGGCGTTGTCGGCACCTCCATGCTCAACACGCTGCACCCCGGCGACCGCATTCTCGTCTCCAATCTTTTCTATACGCCGAAGCGCGGCGACATTATCGTGCTGCGCAAGGAGAGCTTCAACAGCGAGCCGATCGTAAAGCGCGTGATCGCCACCGAGGGCGAAACGGTCACGATCGACTTTGAAGGCGGCATCGTGTATGTGGACGGCGTGGCGCTGGATGAGCCCTATACGCTTGAGCCGACGCACCGCCGCATCGATTTCGGTGATTCCGTCACCGTGCCGGAGGGATGTCTCTTTGTCATGGGCGACAACCGCAACGGCTCTACCGACAGCCGTGATGACCGCATCGGCTGTGTGGATGAGCGCCTTGTCATCGGACGGGCGTTTTTCCTGCTCGTTCCGGGCGGCGATTCCCAGCACGGGGAGAGCCGTGACTGGAGCCGCATAGGAGTGATCGACTGATGGCCAACGAAACGATCAACTGGTATCCCGGTCATATGAAAAAGGCGACCCGCATGATGGAGGACAGCCTCCGTCTTGTGGATGCCGTGGTGGAGCTGCGCGACGCGCGCATCCCCAATTCCAGCCGCAACCCGGATGTGGAGCGCATCGTCGGCAGCAAGCCGCGGCTGATCGTGCTCAACCGTGCGGATCAGGCGGACGCCGACGCGACGGCGCTCTGGAAAAAAGCGTTGACCGGCGAGGGGGCGCTCGCGCTGGAAATGGACTGCAAAAGCGGGCGCGGCGTAAACGCCTTTCCCGCCGCGGCACGCTCTCTTCTGAAGGAGAAGATCGAGCGCGCCGAGGCAAAGGGACAGGTGGGCAAGGCCCTCCGGTTCATGGTTCTCGGCGTCCCAAACGTGGGAAAATCGAGCTTTATCAACCGGCTGGCCGGGCGGAAGGCTGCCGAAACGAGCGACCGCCCCGGCGTTACGCGCGGCAAGCAGTGGATCACGCTCAACGGCGGCATCCTTCTGCTGGATACGCCCGGCATCCTCTGGCC
>DPHR01000093.1:0-454 GCA_003522945.1 Clostridiales bacterium | reverse complement strand
GGATACGCCCGGCATCCTCTGGCCGAAGTTTGAGTCGCCCGAGGTCGGGTATTCGCTTGCCTGGACGGGCGCAATCAACGATAACATCCTTGATGTGGAGCTTGTCGCCTGCCGGCTGCTCGAGCGGCTGCGCGAGCTTTACCCCGGCGCGATCGAAGCGCGCTATAAATTTACGCCCGACCCGGAAGCGCCCGGCTACGAGCTGCTCGAAGCCGCGGCGAGAAAGCGCGGCTTTCTCATTTCCGGCGGCGAAGTCAATACCGAGCGCATGGCGCACGTCCTGCTCGATGAATTCCGCGAGGGCAAGCTCGGGCGCATGACGCTGGAAAGGCCGTGACGATGGAACACCCCGAAATGGATATGTATGCCTACGAGCGTTTTCTCGCGGACGGCAAGAAGCCGTTCTGCGGTGTGGACGAGGCGGGGCGCGGCCCGCTGGCCGGGCCGGTGTGCG
>DPHR01000142.1:481-13761 GCA_003522945.1 Clostridiales bacterium | reverse complement strand
GCGGCAATGCGCGGCGGGGCGGCCTTGGCGAGAAATACCGCCGTGAAAAGGCCGAGCGGCACGCCGAGGAGCAGCGCGCCCGCCGTGCCGTAAATGCTCGTGAGGATGAACGGCAATATACCGAATTCATTCGTCGGCGCGTTCCACGTCTCGCCGAAAAGAAAATTCCAAAGTCCGATCTCCCGGATCGCCGGTACGCCGGAGATTACAAGATACAGGCAGATGCACAGCACGAATCCCACCGCCGCGATGCCGCAGAGAAGGAAGATCCATTTTACGATATTTTCCAAAACCTTTTTCTTCATAAATAAGAAAAACTCCCCGACGTTCTTGTCGGGGAGTATTCTACGTTAAGGGTGTAAAATCCGTTACCGCGGCGTTGTAAAATGTGTGTAAAGCGCTGCCGGACTCATTCATGGAGATATAGCGCAGGGCAGCCACCCTTGTCCCACACGCGGAACAGCGTGTAGCCGTACGTGTTTTCCAGCCGTTCGCGCATGTTTTCGGAGGCGTCGGACACGATCCACTTCGGCGGCGTTTCGCGCAGATATTTGTCCAGCTCCTTGGCAATAAACGGTGAATCCTGACTCATCCAATCCTGCGTCATAGCGTGGCAGAAGCAAGGATCCACATCCAGATAGAGATATACGTTTGCACGCATATCGTATGCGAGCACCTCGCCGGGATCGGCGTCGATGCACGCGCGTATCTCGCTCATGGCCTCCTTCTCGCTGTCCAGATACCCGCAGAAGTTGAAGAGGATGCTTTTACCGGCGTGGACGGCCGCCTGCGGCGCATAGGGCAGCAGACAGAACACGAGCACCGCCGCGCACAAGCGCTCCGCCGCTTTCTTTCCGGCCGCCATGGAGCGGACACCCTCGGCGCACACGGCGAAGCCCGGCACGAGCGCCGGGGAGAGGATAAGAAAATAATGCTTGTAGCTGTATCCGAGCACGGCGACCGCCGCGCCGAACACGCAGGAGAAAATGAGTACGAGCGCGCTGCCGAGCGGCAGGGCGCCTTTTTTCATCTGGCGCACGGCGAAGTATATCACGACCGGCACCATGGACACGCGGGCAAAATACATCAGCCAGTCCTTCGCCGTCTTGGCGGCGGCGCCGCCGGCGGCGTAGTGGAAGTTATGAAGGAAGCTCGCATACATAAACCGGTCGAACGCGCCGATCCGCGCAAAATACAGAGCGAACGGCCCGACGACGAGCGCCGCGCCGCAGAGCACGAGCACGATGTGCAGCAGCAGCGCGCCGAATTTTTTCTCCCGGCAGAGCAGCACCGCGAATGCGAGCAGCACGCCGCAGACGATGGCGGCATTCGTCGCACGCATCATGAAATTCACGCCGAAGCAGACGCCGTAGATCACGCTGTACCATTTCGGATGCCGGTACGCCGGAGCGCCGGTCTTGATAAACCGGAGCGAGAGCCACAGCGGCAGAAGCGAAAACACGAGCGACCATTCCTCGGTCATGTTCCCCTCGCCGACCGTGCCGCAGTAGAGGAACAGCAGCACAAGCACCGAAAGCCACGCCGTCCCCCTTCCGGTGAATAGGCGCGCCGTCCGGTAGGAAAGCTCAAAGGCGAACGTCATGAATACGACCTGCAATATCCAAAGACCCGTGCGCCCGCCGAGCAGATAGCCGAGGGCGTTGAAATAAAAGATCATCGGCCCCTTGTTGTCGTAAAGATCAAGATAGAGCCGCAGCCCGTGCGTGATGCCCTTGCCGAACGACATGAACACCGCGGAATCGTAGCCGTAGTAAGCGTTGAGCGGCGTCGTGTAGGGTGAGGCGAACAGCATGAACACCGCGCTGAAGCACAGCAGCACGCCAAGACGCGGCAGCGATCTTTCGTCCAGATATTTTCCAAGCTTTTTCATAATTACTCCTTGTATTTACCGGAACGGGTCGGTATCGTCGTACTGGCTCGGCTGGTTGGTATATGGATTGATATAGACATGGTTGCTGTCGTCGTCAAGATAGTACATATGCAGCGCGTCGCGCATATTGAAATACTCCTCCGAGCCGTTGCGCCAGCCCTGCGAAACGCAGTCGGTCGTATAGATGACCTGCACCTGCGTATCCGGCAGCGCCGCCTTGAGCGCCTCGATCTGATCGTCGCGGTACATGTTGTAGCTGATCCAGAGCCTTTCGAGCCACGTCATGTGCATGAGCGTGTCCAGATCGGCCTCCGCGTCGCGCACGCGCTTATAGGTGATGTTCAGATGGCGCAGATTCGTCAGCTCCCGGAGCGGCGTTATGTCCGAGGTGTTCGTCCAGAACATTTCGAGCATCACAAGGTTCTTGAGATATTTCAGCGCGGGCAGTGATTCATACTGGCTGTTGCTTACGACGAGATACCGGAGATCCGGGAAGTTTTCAAACATGTCGGGATCGTCGTAAAACTTCTGATGGCCGAGATCGATGGCGATCATATCGCGGCAGTATCGGAGAGCGGCAAAGGAATGGTTGTCCTCCGGGAATTCATAATCGTTGTTGTATACTGTGAAATACGTCCGGTCCGTGCGAAGGCCCCAACGGCGGACCTGCACCATCCACACGAACTGCACGTCCTCGTGCCGGAGATCGATCGCATCCATATCCTCGTCCGATATGCCGCAGCGCAGCATCACGACCTTTTTAAGTTTTGGCAGATAGGGAAGCATGTCCTCGATCTGCGCTGCGTCCTCCACGGTGAGAGGGACATCCGAAAAATCGATCTCCTCGGCGGCGGTCGAGAATCTCACGCCGAAGAGCTGCGTTTCCCATTCGGTAAGAAGATTTGGGTGCGCCGCAGAAAAATCACGCAGCATGTGTTCGGAAAGACCGCAGTCCGTGAGATTGACGCTCTCCGCGTTTGAAAAAAGCGGTAGCGCCGCAGAAAGCTCGGAGAGATTCTCTTCTGTGAGCGGCGTGCCGGTAAAATCGAGCGCCGTGACATCGCTGGGTATAGTGCGGCCTGCGAGCGTCACGTCCCAGGAAAAGAGCATGGACGGAAATTCTTCTGTAAGGGCGAGCTGATCGGCAGGCGAAAGCGTGCTGTCCGTGAGAACGAGCGTTCGGAGTTTCGGCAAACGGGTAATCGCGGCGCGGAGCATGTCCGCTGAAGCGTCTTGAACCGCAATACTCTCGCTCTCCCCGTCGAAGCATTTCTCGCCGAGAGGGACTGTCCAGTGTACCCGCACTTCGGGCAAGGCATTTTGCAGCGCGAGAATGGCAGAAAAATCGCTGCAGGCGCTCACATCAGCTTCTTTGAGATTTTTCAGCCGTGCAAAAGACGGAATGTCCTCCGTGGTGAAATCCGCCGTTACGATGCTTTCGCTCTCTCCGTCGAAGCTCTTTCCGTCGACGGTGACGTCCCAGAGAATGTGCGCGTCCGGAAACCTGCTTTCTATCGTCCGCAGCTTTTCCTCGCTTATCTCCCGTCCGCGCAGATCGATGGTATCGGCGCTGCGCGCTGTGACGGTTCCGTCAACAAAGGTATACTTCCAGAAAAACCAACCGACTGCTGCAAGCAGCAGTATCACCACAGGAAGGAGCCAACACAACCTCTTTTTTTCTTTCACGGTATCTCCCTCCATTTAGCGGATCTTCTGCGGCTCTTCCACGTTTGTTTCGGATACAATGTAATGCGGACGATGCTTTGTCTCCATATAGGTTTTGGCAATGTACTGCCCCATAACGCCGAGAAAGAACGTCTGCATTCCGCCGATGAAAATAATGACGCAGATCGTGGACGCCCAGCCCGCTACCGGATCGCCGAAGACGGCACGCCGAACGACCAGAAAGATCAGCACGAGGATTGAGATCGCCACCATACCCATACCGAACCAGAACATAGCGCTCAGCGGTGTTTGCGAAAAGTTGATAATGCCGTCCACCGCGTACTTAAAAAGTTTCCAGAAACTCCATTTTGTCTGCCCTGCGACGCGCTCCACGTTTTCATACGGCAACCAGTATGTACGAAAGCCTACCCAGCCGAAAATGCCCTTGGAAAAGCGGTTATATTCGCTCATGGATAAAATGGCGTCGACCATTTCCCGGCGCATCAAACGAAAATCGCGTGCGCCGTCTACAATATCGGCGTCGGAGATCCGGTTGATAAGCTTATAAAACTGCCGGGCGAACCAGCTTCGGAGCGGCGGTTCGCTCGCACGGTCAACACGGCGTGTAGCCACGCTGTCATATTCACCAGTACGGAGAATCTCCAGCATTTTGGGAAGAAGGGACGGTGGATCCTGCATATCCGCATCCATCACCGCTACATAATCTCCCTTGGCGTTGCAGAAACCGGCAAACATAGCACTTTCCTTACCGAAGTTGCGGGAAAAGGAAAGATATCTCACGCACGCATCCGTTTCGGATAGCTCTTTGAGAATAGAAAGTGTCCCATCCTTTGATCCGTCGTTCACAAAGAGCAATTCGTACGCTTCATTCATGGAAGAAAGAACCGCGCTGCATTCTTGATAGAATATCGGGAGAGCCTCCTCTTCGTTGTAGCAAGGAACAATAATCGATATCATTCTTCTTCTTCCTTTCTTATGTGGCTTTCTTTTTCTGCAGGCATACCGGCCTTTCTGGGTGTCGCCGTTAAAAAAAGGATCTTCCTCCGTCACGATATTTTTATTGCCAAGCGCGATTTTGTCTGCGGAAATATCGTTTTTCGTCAGAATTTCTTCGATGACTTCCTTCCAAGTCTTATCTTGGAATTGTCCTTCGCCGGGCACAGTTTCGTTGGCCGAGGCAAGCGGCTTCTGCACGAGAAAGAGCATTTTAGAGCAGCAGCAAAACACACAAATCCTCATTGCCAGAGTTGCTTTTTGGACACCATTGTTTGTGCAGATGACCTTTTTTATCCTATAATAAATAGCATGGATAGTCAATAGATGCATTTTAAATACAATTAAAATACGATATATGGTATATAATTAAAATATATATAAATACATTATATATAATATATCTTTACACAATTGTGGATAAGTGATATAATTTTATAATGCTGATAATAGTGTCTCCGGGCACTTTACGGATCATAAGGAGAGAGAAAGAATGAATTCCCTCAACGACATATGGAACAGCGTTCTTGCCGTTCTCGGGCAGAATCTGACCGCCACGGCGCTGAACACCTGGTTTGACGACTGCACGCCGGTCGAGATCGTGAATAACCGGCTCGTCATCCACACCCCCACGGAGTTCAAGCGCGACATTATCCAGTCCCGCTTTGCCCAGACGATCATCGATGCGCTCAGCGACCTTTTCTCCGCCGAGTTCAAGCTGACGATCCTCGCCGGGGACGAGCTGGACAGCTACATCTCCGAAACGAAAACGGACGATACGCTCCCGGAGGTCGCGGGCTTCACGTTCGATAACTTCGTCGTGGGACCGTCGAACAAATACGCCCACGCCGCGGCCATCGCCGTGGCGGAAAACCCCGGCAAGCTCTATAACCCGCTTTTCATTTACGGCAACTCCGGGCTCGGCAAAACGCACCTTCTTCTCGCCATCGGCAGCGCGATCCACGCGAAAAATCCAAAGGCGAAGATCGTATACGTCAAGGGCGACGATTTCACGAACGATCTTGTCCACGCCATCCAAGTCGGCGGTGGCGAGGATCTGCGCGCCAAATACCGCAGCGCCGATCTTCTCCTGATGGACGATATCCAGTTCATCGCCGGCAAGCAGCAGACACAGGAGGAGTTCTTCCACACGTTCAACACGCTCTATGAAGCGGGAAAGCAGATCGTCGTCACGTCCGACCGCCCGCCGATGGAGATGAACAAGCTGGAAGACCGTATCCGCACGCGGCTCGAATGGGGCCTTATGGCGGACGTGCAGCCGCCGGATCTCGAAACGCGCATGGCCATCACGCGCAACAAGGCCGCGCAGTTCGGCGTCGTGCTGCCGGACGAAGTTGTAACGTTCATCGGCGAGACGGTCACATCAAACATCCGCCAGCTTGAGGGCGTGGTGAAAAAGCTCACCGCCTACCGCGATCTTCTGGAGGACGATATCACGGTTTCAAGCGTCCGCCGCGCCATCAAGGACGTGATCCGCGTCGGAACCTACGTCCCCACGCCGAACGTCATCATCGCGGAAACGGCGCGGTACTTCTCCGTTTCGGAGGAGGCGCTGCGCGGGCAGTCCCGCCAGAAGAACACCGCCACGGCGCGGCAGGTCGCCATGTATCTCTGCCGGAATCTCACGAACATGGCGCTCACCGATATCGGCGCGCAGTTTGAGGGCCGAAACCACGCCACGGTGCTCGCCTCGATCCGCAAGATCGAAGACATGATGCAGGCCAGCCAGGAGTTTGCCATGGTCATCCGCGACGTTACCTACAACATCAATTCCAAGGCATAACAGCAAAAATAAAGTTTTCCACAAGATGTATGTGGAAAAACTGTTTATAAATGTTCAAAACTTTTTCGTTCCGTCCCGATGTGGAAACTGTGGAAAATTACCCCTGAAGTTTTCCACATCCAAAATCCTTGATTTTCAAGGCTTTCGCGGAGTTTTCCACAAGTTTTTGTTCTACTGATACTCGCTTCTAAAAAATATTCTATCTTTCTTTCTGGAAGAAACGGAGGAATCGCCATGAAATTCACCTGTGAGAAATATCTGCTCAGTCTCGCCGTCGCCACCGCGGGCCGCGCCGCCGCTTCCAAAAGCCCGATCCCGGCAATGGAGGGTCTGCTCATCGAGGCCGGACACAACGTCCGCGTCACGGGCTATGATCTTAAAAAGGGCATTTATACGACGTTTGAGGCGGACGTGTCCGCGCCTGGCAGCGTGGTGATCAACGCCAAGCTCTTCGGCGACATCGTGCGCAAGCTGCCGGACGGCATCGTTTCGGTCTGCTCGGACGAGAATAACGCCGTGAACATCGCCTGCGGCAACGCCGATTACAATATTTCCGGCACGGCGTCGGACGATTTCCCCGACCTTCCGTCGCTCGACTACTGCAGCAATCTCTCCCTGCCGCAGGACACGATGGCGCGCATGATCGCCGAGACGAGCTTCGCTATCTCCACAAACGAGTCCCGCCCGGTGTACACCGGCGCGCTCATCGAGGTCGATGACAACACTATGACCATGGTAGCCGTAGACGGCTACCGCATGGCGCTCCGCCGCGAGCCGGTGGAGACGTGCGATGTGGAAAGTCTCAAATTCATCGTGCCGGGCGCTGCTCTCTCCGATCTCGAGAAGATCTGCATGAGTCCCGAGGAGCCGGTGAAGATCGCCGTCGGCAGCAAGCACGTTTCGTTCTCCGTGGGAGATACGGTGCTCATTTCCCGCCGTCTGGAAGGCGAATTTCTGAACTTCCGCAAGACCGTTCCCGGCGATTTTCCCATCCAGCTCAAGGCGCAGCGCGCCGATCTCATCCGCTGCACGGACCGCGTGAGCCTCATCATCGACGACCGCACGAAAAACCCGCTCCGGTGCGTGTTCGGAGAAAACATGCTCACCATCACCTGCGCCACGCCGCTCGGCCGCGCGGAGGACTGCTGCCCGCTCGAGGGCGACGGCGGCGGCATGATCGTCGGCTTCAACAACAGCTATCTCATGGACGCTTTCAAGGCAGCGCCCGCCGACACGCTGCGCATCAACATTGTGAACGGCAGCGCCCCCTGCATCATCACGCCGGAGGACGGCGGCGACAGCTTTCTTTACATGATCCTGCCCGTGCGTCTGCGCGCGGAAGGCTGATGCGCGTCGATGCGGTGCAGACGGAAAATTTCCGTCTGCTGCAGGGCGGCCGGTGCGAATTTTCACCGGGCGTGAACGTCATCGCGGGAGCGAACGCGCAGGGAAAAACGACGCTTCTCGAAGCGGTATATATGCTCACTGGAGCGAAGAGCTTCCGCACGTATTACGATAAGGAGCTCATCGCCTTTGAAAAGGACGAGGCGGCGGTGCGCGGAGAGTATTTCGCGTCAGAGAGAGAGCAGCGCATGGAGATATTGCTCCGCCGCGGCCGGACGCGCACAATGAAGCGCAACGGCGTGAAGCTCTCGGCGGGAGAAACAGAGCAGTGCCTGAAAGCGATCCTCTTTTCCCCGGACGATCTCGCCATGATCCGCGGCGCGGCGTCGCTCCGGCGGCGGATGATCGATGCCGCCATCACGCAGCTCCGCCCCGGCTACGGCGCGCTCATCGCCGAATACCGGCGATTGCAGGAGAATAAAACGCGCATTCTGCGCGACTGGCGGGAAAAGCCCTCGCTTCTCGATACGCTGGACGTATTCTCGGACGGAATGTGTATGTGCTCGGCGAAGATCATCCGTTACCGCGCGTCGTTTGCAAGACGGCTCGCCGAGACCGCGCGAAGCGTGCAGAGCGAATTTTCCCGCGGTACGGAGGATCTCACGCTCACCTACACCACCGTTTCGACCGTGGAAGACCCCGCGGCGGCGGAGCGGGAGATATACGAGGCGGTCTCCGAACGGCAGCGCCAGCTGCGCGGCGCGGAGATCGAGAGCGGTCTCTGTCTCGTCGGCGCGCATAAGGACGATCTTCTGATCACCATCAACGGCGCGGACGCACGGAGCTATGCCTCCCAGGGTCAGACACGCACGGCGGCGCTCTCCTTGAAGCTCGCCGAGCGGGAAATATTCCTCGCCGAGACCGGCGAGACACCGGTGCTGCTGCTTGACGACGTTTTGTCCGAGCTCGACAGCGCCCGGCAGGAGTTTGTTTTGAACCGCATCGGCGGCGGACAGACGCTTGTGAGCTGCTGCGAGGCGGCGAGCGTAGAGCGCATGACGGGCGGTCGCGTACTTTATATGGACAAAGGACGGGTAAACGAAGTATGTACCTCCATTTAGGCGCGGAAACGGTCGTGCGGACCGACAGCATCGTCGCCGTGTGCGATCTCGATAACGCCAGCTCCTCGCATATCACGCGGGAAGCTCTCCGCGCCGCGGAGAAGGCGGGCAAGGTGGTGAACGTGGCGGACGATCTCCCCAAATCGTTCGTCGTCTGCCGGGAGGACGGAAAGACCCGGATCTATCTATCGCAGCTCAACACCGCGACGCTTTTGAAGCGCGCGGAGAATATATCCTTTGATTAAACTCATGGAGGAACACCCATGTCGGAAAATACACCAGTCAATCCCAATACCTATGACGCCAGTCAGATCCAGGTTCTTGAAGGTCTGGAAGCGGTGCGTATGCGCCCGGGCATGTACATCGGCTCGACGAGCACGAGCGGTCTGCATCACCTTGTATACGAGATCGTGGATAACGCCATCGACGAGGCGCTCGCGGGCTTCTGCACGCATATCGAGGTCTCCATTGAAGACGGCGAGAGCATCTGTGTGACCGATAACGGCCGCGGCATCCCTGTGGACATTCAGGAGCAGACGGGCAAGCCAGCGCTCGAGGTCGTCTATACGGTGCTGCACGCGGGCGGAAAGTTCGGCGGCGGGGGCTATAAGGTCTCCGGCGGTCTGCACGGCGTCGGCGCGAGCGTGGTAAACGCGCTCTCGGACTGGCTTGAAGTGCGCGTATTCAAAAACGGCAATATCTATGAGATGAAATTCTCCCGCGGCCATATCACGCAGGAGATGAAGATCGTCGGCAAGACCGACAAACACGGCACGCAGGTGCGCTTCCATCCCGATCCTGAGATGTTTGACGACACGGTCTATAACTATGGCGTGCTCTTCAAGCGCATGCGTGAGCAGGCGTTTCTGAACGCCGGTCTCACCATCATCATGGAGGACAAGCGTCCCGAGCAGGAGCAGCGGCAGGAACTGTGCTACGAGGGCGGCATCCGCGAGTTTGTCACCGAGCTCAACCGCCACAAAACGCCGGTGCACGAGAACGTCATTTATATGTCCGGCGAGCGGGACACCTCCATGTGCGAGATCGCCATGCAGTGGAACGACGGCTACGATGAGCGCATCGAGTCCTTCGCCAACAACATTCTCACGCCCGAGGGCGGCATGCACGAGACCGGCTTCCGCACGGCGCTCACCCGCGTGATCAACGCCTACGGCAAATCGAGAAAGATTTTGAAGGACGAGGAGACGCTCTCCGGCGAGGACTGCCGCGAGGGTCTCACCGCCGTCATCTCCGTAAAGCTCGAAAACCCGCAGTTTGAAGGCCAGACAAAATCCAAGCTCGGCAACAGCGACATCCGCACGATGGTGGACAGCGTTGTGAGCGACAAACTCGAGCAGTTCTTTGAAGAAAACCCCGCCGTTGCCAAGCAGATCTTGGAAAAAGGCATTTCCGCCTCCCGCGCGCGCGAGGCCGCGCGCAAGGCGCGCGACAGCGTCCGCCGCAAGACCGGGCTGGAGTCCGGCCAGATGCCGGATAAGCTGCAGGACTGCAACGAGCGCGACCCGTCCCTCTGCGAAATTTACATCGTCGAGGGCGACAGCGCCGCGGGCAGCGCCATTCAGGGGCGCGACTCCCGCTTCCAGGCCATTCTCGCCATGTGGGGCAAGATGCTCAACGTTGAGAAGGCGCGCGTCGATAAGATCTACGGCAACGACAAGCTCTATCCGCTGATCGTCGCGCTCGGCGCGGGCATCGGCAATGAGTTCAACATCGATAAGCTCCGCTATCACAAGATCGTCATCATGGCCGATGCCGATGTGGACGGCTCGCACATCCGGACGCTTTTGCTCACGTTCTTCTTCCGGTATATGCGGCCGCTCATCGAAAACGGCTATGTCTATTCCGCCGTGCCGCCGCTCTTCAAGCTGAGCCGCGGCAAGCAGCAGCGCGTGGCGTACTCCGACGAAGAGCGCGACGCGATCTCCCGCGAGCTGCGCGGCGACAACCCGGACGCGAAGGTGGACATCTCCCGCTTCAAAGGTCTCGGCGAGATGGACCCGCACGAGCTCTGGGAAACGACGATGGACCCCGAGCGCCGGACGCTCCGCCGCATCACGCTCGAGGACGCGCAGCGCGCCGATGAGATATTTACCGTTCTCATGGGCGACGAGGTCGAGCCGCGCCGCGCGTGGATCGAGACCAAGGCGCGCTACGTCGTCAATCTGGATTATTAAGGAGGCGGCATAATGGCACACAAACGCGATTATAAGCCGGAAGATATTGCCTTCCCCGAACAGCATATCGTTTCCTCCGAGCTCGTCTCGGAAATGGAAAAGAGCTATATTGAATACGCCATGTCCGTCATCGTCGGGCGCGCTCTGCCCGACGTGCGCGATGGGCTCAAGCCCGTCCACCGCCGCATTCTGTACGCGATGTATGAGGACGGCCTCACGCGCGATAAGCCTTACCGCAAGTGCGCCACCGCCGTCGGCGACGTGCTCGGCCGGTATCACCCCCACGGCGACGCTTCGGTGTACGACGCGCTCGTCCGCATGGCGCAGGACTTTTCGCTGCGCTACCCGCTCATCGACGGCCACGGCAACTTCGGCGACGTGGACGGCAACCCCCCGGCGGCCTACCGTTACACCGAGGCGCGTCTCGCCCGCATGGCGGACGAAATGCTCCGCGACATCGACAAGGACACCGTAGACTGGGACCCCAACTTTGACGAGACGAGAAAAGAGCCGCGCGTGCTCCCGAGCCGCATTCCGCAGCTTCTCGTGAACGGCTCCTCCGGTATCGCCGTCGGCATGGCAACGAACATCCCGCCGCACAACCTGCGCGAGGTCATCGGCGCGGCGGTCGAGGTGCTCGATAACCCGGACGCGACGCTCGACGATCTCATGCGCCACGTCCACGGCCCTGACTTCCCGACGAAGGGCATCATCATGGGCCGCGCCGGTATCCGCGCCGCCTACGCCACGGGCCGCGGCAAGGTCACCATCCGCGCGCGCACCGAGTTTGAAGAGCACGGACAGAACCGTGTCCGCATCATCGTCAACGAGCTGCCGTATCAGGTCAACAAGAAGATGCTCATCAAGAACATCGCCGAGCAGGTCAAGGATAAGCGGCTCGACGATATCTCCGATCTGCGCGACGAGTCCGACCGCAACGGTATGCGCATCGTCATCGAGCTCAAGCGCGACGCCAACCCCCAGGTCGCGCTCAACAAGCTCTTTGCCCAGACGCAGCTGCAAAGCACGTTTTCCATCATCAATCTGGCGCTCGTGGATAACCAGCGCCAGCCGAAGATCCTCTCCCTGCGCCACATTCTCGACGAGTATTTGACGTTCCAGGAAGAAGTCATCACGCGCCGCACAAAGTACGATCTCCGCAAGGCGCGCGAGCGCGCCCATCTGCTCGAAGGACTGCTCATCGCGCAGGACAACATCGACGAGGTCATCCATATCATCCGCACGAGCTACGATAACGCCAAGGAAAACCTCATGGCGCGCTTCGGGCTGGACGATGTGCAGGCGCAGGCCATTCTCGATATGCGCCTCAAAGCCCTGCAGGGACTCGACCGCGAAAAGCTCCAGAACGAGTATGACGAGCTGGAAAAGAAGATCGAATATCTCGTCTCCCTGCTCGAAGACCCCGAAAAGCTCAAGGGCGTTCTGAAGGACGAGCTTCTCGCCATTGCCGACAAGTACGGCGACGACCGCAAGACCGAAATCCAGGATGTGGAAGACGAGATCGACATGGAAGATCTCATCGCCGAGGAAGAATGCGTCTTCACGCTTTCGCACAACGGCTACATCAAGCGTACCCCCGCCGCCGAGTACCGCGCGCAGAGCCGCGGCGGAAAGGGCGTGCGCGGCATGGCTACGCGCGAGGAGGACTATGTGGAGAGCGTATTCACCGCCTCGACGCACGATTTTATCCTCTTCTTCTCGAGCCGCGGGCAGGTGTACGTCCGCAAGGGCTACCAGATTCCCGAGGCCGGGCGCAGCGCGCGCGGCACGAACATCGTCAACATCCTGCCTCTCGAGCCGGAGGAGAAGATCTCCGCGATGCTCCGCGGCAAGGGCCTGCAGGAGGACGATTTCATCATGTTCTTCACGAAGAACGGCGTCACGAAGCGCATGTCGCAGCTCGAGCTGCGCAATGTCCGCAAAAACGGTATCCGCGCGCTCGACATCCGCGAGGGCGACGAGCTCGTACAGGCGCTCACGACGCACGGCAGCGAGAAGCTGCTCGTCGTAACGCGCGGCGGCATGGCCATCCGGTTCGACGAAAACGACGTCCGTCCGATGGGCCGCACGGCCGCCGGTGTGCGCGCCATCCGTCTTAAGGACGGCGACGAGGTCGTCGCGGCGGTGCGCGCCACGGACGAGGACGCGGCGGTGCTCACCGTTACCGAGAACGGCTACGGCAAGCGCACCCGCATCGGCGAATACAGCGTGCAGAACCGCGGCGG
>DPHR01000142.1:0-213 GCA_003522945.1 Clostridiales bacterium | reverse complement strand
ATACAGCGTGCAGAACCGCGGCGGTCAGGGTCTTAAGACCTACCAGATCACGCAGAAAACCGGCGAGATCGTCGGCGCGAAGAAGGTCACCGGCGAGGAGGATATCCTGCTCGTATCGGACGACGGCACGATCATCCGCATGGAGGCCGGCAGCATCTCGCTTCTCGGCCGCGCCACGCAGGGCGTGCGGCTCATGCGCCCGGCGGAGGGCGC
>DPHR01000018.1:2542-2723 GCA_003522945.1 Clostridiales bacterium | reverse complement strand
GCTCGAGGCCGCAGACCGCCTGCGCGACGGCAAGCCCCTGCGCGGCATCCGCGGCACGGCGGTCATTGCCGATAAAGCGCCGGAGGGCGCGGTGCTCCTGCCGTCGTTTGAGGAAGTGCGGGACGATACGAAGAAATACGCTCTCGCCACGCGCGCGGAATACGCCGAGCACGACCCCATC
>DPHR01000018.1:2097-2326 GCA_003522945.1 Clostridiales bacterium | reverse complement strand
ATACGCCGAGCACGACCCCATCCGGGGAAAGACGCTCGCGCAGGCGCACGGCGATAAATTCCTTGTCGTCTACCCGCCGGCCATGCCGCTCAAAACGGAGGAGCTGGACGCGGTCGCGGCGCTGCCGTACACGCGCGAGCCCCACCCGATGTACGATCCCCTCGGCGGCGTTCCGGCCATTGAGGAGGTGCGCTTCAGCGTCATCCACAACCGCGGGTGCTTCGGCGGG
>DPHR01000018.1:1129-1893 GCA_003522945.1 Clostridiales bacterium | reverse complement strand
CGGCGGGTGCAACTTCTGCTCGCTCGCGTTCCACCAGGGGCGGATGGTCACATCCCGCAGCCACGAATCCGTCATCCGCGAGGTGGAGCAGATGACGCACCATCCGCTCTGGAAGGGCTATGTTTCCGATGTCGGCGGCCCGACGGCGAATTTCCGCGGCCCCAGCTGCAAAAAGCAGAGCAAAGACGGCATGTGTCCTCTGAAGCACTGCCTTGCGCCGACGCCGTGCAAAAATCTCGTTGCCGACCACCGCGATTATCTCGCGCTGCTGCGGAAGCTGCGCGCCGTTCCGGGCGTCAAGAAGGTGTTTGTGCGCTCCGGCGTGCGGTTTGACTATGTCCTCTGCGACAAGAACAGCCCGTTCCTCTCGGAGCTTGTGCAGTACCACATCTCCGGCCAGCTCAAGGTGGCGCCGGAGCACTGCGTCGATACGGTGCTCGGCTATATGGGCAAGCCGCCGGTCGCGGTATACGAACGGTTTCTCGATAAATACCACGCGCTCAACGCGCGCTACGGCAAGGCGCAGTTCGTCGTGCCGTATCTCATGTCCTCGCACCCGGGCAGCCGGATGGAGGACGCGGTGGCGCTCGCGCTGTATTTAAAGGCGCACAACGCCCGCCCCGAGCAGGTGCAGGATTTTTACCCGACGCCCGGCACGATCAGCACCTGCATGTACCACACGGGCATCGACCCCATCACGATGAAGGACGTGTACGTCCCGACGGACGCGCACGAAAAGGCGATGCAGCGCGCGCTTTTGCAGT
>DPHR01000018.1:414-953 GCA_003522945.1 Clostridiales bacterium | reverse complement strand
CGATGCAGCGCGCGCTTTTGCAGTATACCGATCTCAAAAACGCCCGGCTCGTGCGCGAAGCGCTCGCCTTTGCCGGACGCGAGGATCTGATCGGTTACGGCGGAAAGTGCCTCGTGCGCCCGGCAAAGGGCGAAAAACCGTCTGACCCCGGCGAAGGAAAGGAAAAGGACCATGGAAACAAAAAGCATCCTCCTGTTCGCGTATCTGCTCGGAATGAACGCGGCGGCGTACATCCTCATGGCGGTGGACAAGACAAACGCCATGCGAAAGGCGCGGCGCATTCCGGAAATAACGCTCCTTCTGATCGCGGCGCTCGGCGGAAGTCTGGGCGAGTGGCTCGGCATGGTAAGCCTGCATCACAAGACAAAGCATAAGAAGTTTCTCATCCTCGTGCCGGCGTTCCTGTTTATCCATATCGCGCTCGGCGCGTGGCTGCTCTTTTTCCGGGGATAAGAGAACATGTCGAAAACAGTCGAAATTACGGATTTCTCTTCTCCCGCGCTGGACGTTTACGCCCGCCTGACGGAAAACCAGCTCGT
>DPHR01000018.1:0-253 GCA_003522945.1 Clostridiales bacterium | reverse complement strand
CCGCCTGACGGAAAACCAGCTCGTGAGCCGCGCCGACCCTGCAAACGCGATGTTCATCGCCGAGAGCCCGCTCGTCATCGGCCGGGCGCTCGATGCCGGGTATGAGCCGGTGTCGGTGCTCATGGAGGCGCGGCACGGAAACGGCGCGGGCGCGGAGATCTTAGCGCGTCTCGGCGCGGACGTGCCGGTATTTACCGCGCCGGACAGCGTGCTCGTGAATCTCACGGGGTTTCACCTGACGCGCGGCATGCTC
>DPHR01000098.1:4326-5145 GCA_003522945.1 Clostridiales bacterium | reverse complement strand
GTGCTCAACGTCTACAACTGGGGCGAATACATCTCCGACGGTTCGGACGATTCGCTCGACACCATTGCCGCGTTCGAGGACTGGTACAAGGCGACCTACGGCGTGCCCGTCAAGGTCAACTACGATACCTACGCCAGCAACGAGGACATGTATGCCAAGCTCAAGAGCGGCGCCGTGAGCTACGACGTGGTCATCCCGTCGGACTACATGATCGCGCGCATGGAGAGCGAGGACATGCTCCTGCCGCTCAATTACGACAACATCCCGAACTATCAGTATATCTCCGAGGACTTCCGCGGCCTGTACTATGACCCGGACGACACCTACACCGTGCCGTATACCTACGGCATCGTGGGCGTGATCTACAACGCCAATGTCGTGGACGAGGCCGACACCGGCAGCTGGGATCTGATGTGGAACCCGAAATACGCCAGCAACATCCTGCAGTTCAACAACGCGCGCGACGCGCTCGGCACGGCCATGTACCGCGCCGGCATCGACGTCAACACGACCGACCACGCCGACTGGCAGCAGGCACTGCAGGCACTCGTCGACCAGCGCCCGCTCGTCAAGAGCTACGTCATGGATGAGATCTACAACATGATGGAGTCCGGCGAGGCCGCCGTGGCCGCCTACTACGCAGGCGACTACTTCACGATGTGCGNNAACAAGGAGCTTGCCGAGATATTCATAAACTATATGCTCTCCCCCGAGCCCGCGATAGCGAACGCCGAGTACATCTACTACGCCTCCCCGAACTCCCTTGTCTATGAGGACGAAGGCTACATCGAGGAGATGGGCGAGGACACCATGGCCATC
>DPHR01000098.1:1832-4277 GCA_003522945.1 Clostridiales bacterium | reverse complement strand
TCATCGACGCCATGTGCATCCCGACGAGCTGCCGGGATCAGGAGCTGGCCGAGTGCTTCATCAACTTCATGCTCAGCCGCGAGGCCGCCGTGGCCAACGCCGAGTATATCTACTACGCCTCGCCGAACCGGCTCGTGTATGACGACCCGGAGTATATCGACGACATGGGCGAGGACACCATGGCCATCCTCTATCCCGATATAGACTTCAACGCCATGTACGGTGCCTACGCCTACCGCAGTCTCGACGCGGATATGCTCGACTATGTCAACACCCTCTGGGAGACGCTGAAGATCAACTGATAAACATTAAAAATTCCCGCAGGAGCATGCTCCTGCGGGAATTTTTTGTACAAGCTCACGCGCCGTACTGTGAAAACGGCGTGTAGTCGAGCTGCTGGTACGCGGACTCGACCGGCTCTATCTCGGTCAGCGTTCCGTTCGCGTAGCTGTAGCAGCTGTATTCGGTGTCGAACGCGCTGTTCGCCCCGTCGATGACGAGGGTGTTGTCATCGCAGATGTAGCAGCGGGCGCGCTCCATGGAATCGATCAGCAGTACCGGGTGGCCATCCTGATAGGTGTAGAAGTCAAAAACGGCGTTGGCAACAAATTCGTCCCCGCCGATTGCGCCGATGAACAGCTCCATCGTGCCGTCCCCGTCGAGGTCAAGGAAAATGTAGCCGACGTTGTCGAGCGCATTGCCCTCGTAGCAGTACATATTGAGCAGGCTTATCTCGCTGCCTATAAGCTCCTCGCCGCCGTAGTTGTTCGTCAGCGCCTGCGCGTACACGTCAAGGATGTCCTTGTACATCACCAGCGGGTCGGTCACGGGCTCTGGCGTAGGTTCCGCCGTCGGAGTCGGGGTCGGTTCCGCCGTCGGCTCCGGTGTGGTCTCCGGTGCCGACGCTTCGATAAGAAGGTTGTCCGCGAGCAGGAGCTGTCCGGAAGCGTGCGCGTCGCCGAGTTCGAGCGCGAGCAGCGCCGCGCCGAGACGCCCGCTTTCATATGTCTCGGCGGCGCGCTCGACCGGCTGGGCCAGCGCCCCGGCATGGAATACCAGCTGCGCCGCCATAATAGCCGTGCACAGCAACTTTCCCTTCCGGTTCATCGTTCCGCCTCCCCTGCCCATCGATACTATCTATCTTATGGCGCGGCGGCGGAGAATATACCAACGGCTTGTTGACGCCTTTCGCCCCGGCATGATAGAATTATAAAATATCCGGACGAAAGGGGGGCGCGGACTATGCGGACGCGGCTGAATATGTTCATGCTCGGACGAAACGGCGTGGACTTTCTCAATAAGCATCTCTTCCGCATTGCGGCCATCATCGCCGGGCTGAACCTGCTGTTTCTGGGGCGGATCGGCTCCGTCCCGTTTCTTATAGCGGGCTACGCCCTGTTCCGGACGCTCTCCCGCAATCTTCCCATGCGGCAGGCGGAGGACATGGTCGCGCGCGCGAAATACGACCGCGCAAAGGAAAAGATTTCCGGTGCGCTGCATCGCGCGAAGCAGAGCCGCGATTTCCGGTTTTTCTCCTGTCCCGGCTGCAGCAGCTATCTGCGCGTACCGCGCGGTAAGGGCCGCATTCAGGTCACCTGCCCCCGCTGCGGGCACCGATTCGACCGGAAGAGCTGAAAAATCAGCGGAGCTTCATATGGAGGTACACACCATGACCATGGAAGAAATACTCACATCCGGCCTTGCGGAGCTCGGCGTCCCGGCGACAGCGGCGCAGCTCTCGCAGCTCCGGACCTATTATACGCTGCTCGACGAGCGCTCGAAGGTGATGAATCTCACCGCCATCGAGGGCGAGGAGGCGACGGCGCGCCTGCACTTTCTCGACAGCGCCGCGCTGCTCCGGTATGTGCGTCTTTCCGGCAAGACCGCCGCGGACATCGGCTCCGGCGCGGGCTTTCCGGGACTTGTCGCGGCGATCCTCGCGCCGGACGCAGACATCACGCTCATCGACAGTCTTCAGAAGCGCGTGACGTTCCAGCAGGAGGTGTGCGATGCGGTCGGTCTCGGGAACGTCACATGCCTTGCCGGGCGTGCCGAGGAAGAGAGCGCGCTGCGCGAGAGCTTTGAAGTCGTCACGTCCCGCGCCGTGGCGCGCATGACGATGCTCTGCGAGCTCTGCCTGCCGCTTGTGCGCGTCGGCGGCGTGTTTGCCGCGATGAAGGGGCCGGAGCCGGAGGAAGAGGTGCAGGAGGCGGCGCGCTGCATCCGCACGCTCGGCGGCGGGAAACCGCGCATCGAGAAATACACCGTTCCCGGCACGGACGCCGTGCACAGCGTCGTTATCATCCCGAAAACCGCGCCCACCCCGGCGAAATATCCTCGCCGGTTCGCCATGATCAAAAAGCAGCCGCTCTGAAAAAAGACAGCAAAAGCGAGACTTCTGTGAAAGAAGTCTCGCTTCATTCTGTCGAAAAAGCCTCGCAGAGT
>DPHR01000098.1:0-1607 GCA_003522945.1 Clostridiales bacterium | reverse complement strand
AGCCTTTTCAAACGAGAGCCCAACGCAGTGGGTCTCGTTTGAGAGATTGTCAACGTTTTACCGGTGCTTTCTATTCCTCACGGCCGGTATCTCCGGGAAAACGTCTCTTCCAATACGCCGACCCACGCGGCGAGATTTTCCGGCGATGGCTCGTGCAGGGCGCGCTCATAGACCGCGGCGTCGTCCGGCGCGGTCTTTGCCATCCGGCGCAGCGCCTTTTTCGGCCCGAAGTAATACTCGCCGCGCAGATCATAATAGATGCTCAGGCTGTCTGTGAGCAGCCAGTGCAGCCGGTAGCAGCCTTCCGCGTCGCCGCGCTCCGTGCGCCGGAGCATTTTCCGGCACCATGAGAGCGACTGCGCGTTTTCCGCCTCGGTCTTTTGCGGGGCACTCTCGATATGGGCGTTCACCTCGGCCCGGAGTGCCGAGAGCCGCCCGGTCGCATCCTCAACGATCACGCTGTCATGGAGCTGCAAAAAATCCTCCGCGTCATACGGCGCGGCGAAATGCGCCGCGCCGTAGAGCCAGACGTCCAGCTCCGTACCGAAAAGCACCGAATCGTCGTGTCCGGTCTCGCCGTCCGGCAGCAGAAGCAGCGCGTCAAAGTCGCTGTTTTGGTTGTTCGAGCCGTCGGCAAACGAGCCGTATACGGCGATGCCGAGCGGATGGTATTTCTCCCGCAGCGCTTCGATGATCTTATCCGCGATACCCATCGGCGCTTGAAGCTCCGGGGCGATATCGATGTTTTCGCCGCGCAGCGCGACTGCCGCGCCGTTCTTCGCCTCGGCGCTTTCAGAGTGCGCGAGCAGCCACTTGTTGCAGGCGCCGAGATATTTGTCCTCCGGCGAGCCGCCGCGCAGCGCGGGCTTTTCCGTATTCGTCCCGCGCGGCAGCGCGACGAGCACGCGGAAGCCCGCCGTTTCGTCCGTGTGGCAGGGGGCATAGTGCAGCGTCGTGGCGTAGACCTCCACGAGCACCCCGGCGGGGACGCGGAACGCCTTCACCTTCGCGGTATCGAGCACGCCGTCTTCGATCTCGTCCTGCTTGGCAAGCAGAAGGATAAAGTCGCCGAGACCGAGATTGAATTCGCTGTCGCGGTGGTATTCAAGGCAGTTAAGCTTTGTATTGCGCCCCCAGCACATGCCGAGCTGCACCGGCATGCCGCCGAACACGCTCGTCCGATAGTCCGCGAACGCTTCGCACGCCTCGAGCGCAGCAATGGACGGCTCATACGCCGTGCCGCTCTCCGGCAGGGGGATCTTCTCCATTTCGCGCAGCAGCGCCGCGCTCTCTATACCGGAATGCACGCGCCCGTAGCGCGCGAACTCCGCATCGTATACCGAACAGATCTTCATAGCGGCCTCCCTGTTTTTTATAGCCCCATCGTATCAGAAAAAGCGCCGCAGGACAAGAGAGAGGTCTCTTGCTCCTGCGGCACTTTTTATCGCTTTATTCTTTTTCGCCCACGACCTGATACATTTCGTCGGTCGAGATAACATCCGTCACGCGAAGGTGCCGCGCGAAGATCGCCGCGAGCGCTTCGGCCTCCATGAGCCCGTTGGAGACACGGCTCGCCGCGCCGTGGTGGTGCGCGTCGATGTCCGCGC
>DPHR01000108.1:1999-2934 GCA_003522945.1 Clostridiales bacterium | reverse complement strand
GGGAAGAGTACCGCCGCGCGATCGGCGAGGCCGTGGATATCCTTGAAGGACGCAGCGCGGAGCTCGTCCGGCGCATCGAGACCGAGATGAATGCCGCGGCCGAAGACCTCCGGTTTGAAGAGGCCGGGCGTCTGCGCGACCGGATGCGCGCCGTATCCACACTGGAAAACCGCCAGCGCGTTATCGCCGCCGCCCGCGCCGATACGGACGCCGTCGGTTTCGTGCGCGGCGCGAAAAGCTGCTTTTCCGTGCTGCACTATACGAACGGAGACCTCTCCGGCAAGGATGTATCGCTCATTGACGATCCGACGGAAACGGACGGGGAGGCTCTGTCTGCCCTGCTGCGCCAATATTATGTTAACCGCTCAAGCTGGCCGAAAACGATCCTTCTGCCGTTTGAGCCGGAGGATAAAGAGGACATTGAGCGCTGGCTTTCGGATATGGCCGGGCGGCGCGTGTATCTCGAAGTGCCGCAGCGCGGCGACCGCGCCCGCTTTGCGGAAAAGGCGGCAGTGAACGCGCGCGAGGAGATATTGCGCTCCACGACCGCCGAGCAGCGCCGGAGCAAAACGCTCTCCTGGCTTCAGGAAGCGCTTCAGCTCACGGAATTTCCGCACCGGATCGAGGCCTATGATATCTCCAACACCGGCAGCACGGGCATTGTCGCTTCCATGACGGTGCATGTGGACGGCAAGCCCCTCAAGCGCGATTACCGGAAATTCCGCATCCGCAGCACCGAAACGCCGGACGACTACGGCTCCATGCGCGAAGTCATCACGCGGCGGTTCACGCACTATCTGGATGAGGACGGAAAGTTCTCCGCAAGGCCGGACGTTTTGTTCATCGACGGCGGCGCGGAGCACGCTTCGGCGGCGTGTACGGCGCTCGAAGCGCTGGGACTCAGCCTGCCGGTGTTCGGCATGGTGAAGGATGAC
>DPHR01000108.1:0-1827 GCA_003522945.1 Clostridiales bacterium | reverse complement strand
GTGTTCGGCATGGTGAAGGATGACCGCCACCGCACGCGCGCGCTCATAACGCCGGAGGGACACGAGATCGGCATACAGGCAAATCCCGCCGCGTTCGCGCTTGTAGGCCGCATTCAGGAGGAAACGCACCGCTTCGCCATCGAGTATCACCGCTCGCTGCGCGACAGCGTGCGCGGCTCGACGCTCGATAAGATCCCCGGCGTCGGGGAAAAACGGAGAAACGATCTTTTGAAGGCCTTCGGCTCGGTGCGCGCGATCCGCGCGGCGAGCGCGGAGGAGCTTGCCCGGGCCGTGCCGAAAAACACGGCGCAGGCCGTATACGACTATTTTCACAAAACCGAGGAGGAAACACCATGCGAGTGATTACCGGCACATGCCGCGGCCGCCGTCTGCTCGAGCCGGTGGGGCGGGATGTCCGCCCCACGGCCGATCAGGTGAAGGAGGCCATGTTCAATATCATCCAGTTTGATGTGGAGGGGCGCAAAGTCCTCGATCTGTTCGCCGGAACGGGGCAACTCGGCATTGAAGCGCTCTCCCGCGGCGCGGCGGAGTGTCTTTTTGTGGACAGCGCCAGGGACTCTGTCCGCCTCGTGCAGGAAAATCTCCGCCGCTGCGGTCTCACGGCGCGCGTGCTGCAGTGCGACGCACTCGGCATTCTGAAATCCGGCGAAAAATTCGATCTCATTTTCCTCGATCCGCCCTACGGCTCCGGGCTGGAAGCGAAAGCGATCGAGACGGTGAAAGAGTTTGACATCCTCTCGCGCGGTGGTATAATGGTGGTCGAGACCCGGCCGGAAACGGCGCTGCCGGTCCTTCCGCCGGAATACGGTACGACGAAGACGTACCGTTACGGGAAAATCAAACTCACGGTCATAACCAGAGGAAACAACTGATGCAGACAGCCATTTGCCCCGGCAGCTTTGATCCGATCACGCTCGGCCACCTTGATGTGATCCGCCGCGCGTCCAAAATGTTCGAGCGCGTTGTGGTCTGCGTGGTGGCAAACCCCGGAAAACACTGCGCCATTACGCTCGAAGAGCGCTGCGAGCAGGTGCGGCGCGTCACGGCGTCCATTCCCAATGTCGAGGTCGATATGTGGGAAGGTCTGCTCGTGGACTACGCCGACCGATACGAAAACCCTGTCGTCGTGCGCGGACTGCGCGCGCTGTCCGACTTTGAATACGAATTTATGATGGCGCTCACAAACAAGAAGCTCAACTCCCGCGTGGAGACGGTGTTTCTGGCGTCGGACGAAAGATATATGTATCTCTCCTCGACCACCGTGCGCGAGATCGCAAGCTACGGCGGCGATATTTCCCGCTTTGTCCCCGCAGAGATCCTCGACGACCTGATGATAAAACTCAACGGGAGGAAATAAATATATGGAAAACCACGCGCTGGATATCATCGATATGCTCTATAATATGATCGCGGAGGCATGGGGCGTCCCTCTGGGTAACGACAAGTGCATCGTTGAGCGCGACAAGGCTCTCAATCTTCTCGACGATCTTAAGGCCACGCTCCCGATGGAACTGAGCGAGGCGCGCCGTCTCGTCAACGCGCGCGACGAATTCGTCGCCAACGCCAAGCAGGAGGCGGACAACATCCGCCGCGGCGCCGAGGATAAGGCCACGCAGATGATCGACGAGCAGAGCGTCTATCAGGAAGCCAAGCGCCGCTCCGACGAGATCGTCCAAACGGCGGAAACAAAGTCCCGCGAGCTGCTGCGCGCGGCGAACAGCTATCTGGACGACGCCCTCCGCCAGACGGAGGAGGCCGTCGCCGCGTCGCTCGAAAAAGTCCGCGTGGCGCGCGCGCAGTTCCGCG
>DPHR01000035.1:37672-38924 GCA_003522945.1 Clostridiales bacterium | reverse complement strand
CATCAGCAACGACGCCAAGGTGCTCTATGCGCTGCTGCTGGACAGAGCAAGCATTTCCCGGCAGAACGGCTACGTCGAGCCGGACGGCACGATTCGGCTGTACTTCACCTTGGAGCAGGCGCAGACGAAGCTCCACCGCAGCCGCCAGAGCGCCACGCGGATCTTCCGGGAGCTGGAGTACAGCGGCTTGATCGTTCGGCGCAAGCAGGGCTTGGGCAAGCCCGCGCTTATTACGCTGAACTACCCAGCGGACGCAAAGCTCATCGCAAAGGAGGGCGAAGATGCACAAGCTTGACCCCATCGAGCGGCTGCCGGACGGCTCGCTCTTCCGCCTGACGCCGGGACAGCTCCGCAGCGTGCGCGGTCTTACAAAACACTGCTGCAACTTCTTGGATGGCGACTGCCTGCTGTTGGGCGGTGTCTGCCCGCAGTTTATCTCCCGCAGCCTGATCTGCCGCTGGTTTCGCCGCGCCGTGCTGCCCCAACAGCCGAAGCTGGAACAGGCCATTCTCAGCCCGAAAAAACTCCGCCGCTGCGAAGTCTGCGGCACGGGCATCCTCGCCCGCTCCGGCAGGACAAAATACTGCCCCGCCTGCGCCAGGGAGGTTCACCGCCAGCAGAAGGCGAAATCCGCCCGCAAACGGCGGTCCGGTGTAGACAATTCAGGGTCAAAAAGCCCTTGAATTGCAAGCCTTGCCGCACCGCCAAAACCGTGCGGCAATACGATTTCCCTCGCAGCCGCGAAATCGAGTTCTATTTGTCTACATAGACGCCGGAACACACGCATAGATTGAAACAGAAAACGCTCTGGAAAGGAGGGCAGCCATGGAAGTATTTCTGATCTTTCCGAAATCAAAGCAGGCGCAGCAGGAGCTTGGGCAGGAGCTGGCGAAGTTCCAGTCCGAGCAGGCGCTGAAATCCATCCAGAAGCTGCCCTGTTCCACGGAGCAGAAGCTGGAGCTGGTGGACGCCGCCGTGAAGCATCTGAAAGCGCAGCAATAATACATAGCAAACGAGCAGACCAGCCTCAACAGCCGGTCTGCTCGTCTGCTATGGTTATGTCTGTTTGAAATACTTCTCCCATGTGGATTTGAAAATCTGCTTGCGGTTTTGCTCCCAATGCTTGAGATTTCCAAGGCTGACGCCCAGCTTGTCCGCATATTGTCTCTGCGTCAGCCCCAGTTTCGTTCGGATCGCCTTGATCTGCTCACCCTGACCATTTCTCAGAAATAGATTGTAGTCATCCAGAAGC
>DPHR01000035.1:3573-37553 GCA_003522945.1 Clostridiales bacterium | reverse complement strand
GTGCTCCGGCGGATAGAGGTCCTTTCCATATTCTTCATAGTGGACATAGGTGCTCCGATCTATCCCGGCGTAGTCTGCAACATCTCTTTGGCGCAGGCCTTTCTGGTATCGAAGCCAGCGCAGCTTGTCCGCTGTTTCGGTGATTTCTGAGAAGTCTGAGAACTGCAAATTGAACTTTTCCGCGTCCTGAAACTTGTGCGGCAGCACCACCGGAAATTGAAGAATCTGGAGCGGGGCTACTTTTACCGCACCTGATACATTGGAAATCAGAATATAGCAGCGGACTCCCACTCTCGCCAGCAGGCGCCATTTTGCCTCAAAAGACACCCGTTCCGCCACCTCAATCGCCGATTGTTCCGCTGCGATAGTATAGCATTCTCTATACAGATAATATTCTCTATCGTATAGAAGATCAGGCACGGGGGGATGTGTCACCCGCAAGAACATGGCGGTACATTTTCTCCACCGGAGGGCTCATATTGACCGGCAGCAGGCGGATTTTGGGATGCTCATGCTGAAAGACAACAAAAAGCTGGTGGGCAAAGCCCTGCCCCATCCATTCGAGGCCGTCAAAATCCAGCGTGACCTCCTCAAAGCGATCCATGCGGTTGCAGAGGCGCTTTGCCTGCGAGCGAGACACCGGTGAGCTGTCATAAATGTTCTTCAGCGGGATGCTTGTTTTCGTAAAGCCGCAGTCCGAATCGGCGTACCGGTCAAAAATCTCGGAAGTATCCTTGTTGGAGGAGTTGGAAAGGCTCATATATACGCTCGTTCCGGGCACAGAGAATTCTTCCAGGTCGGCAAGGACGCTTTCCTCATATTTATCAATGCAGAAGACCTTGCCGTCCGACAGGATGATAAAGTCATCCATCATGCGGGAAGAGAAGAAAATTCCCTCGCCGGAATGGTTGGCGGAGTCCGTTGTCAGCTTTCCCTTGAAGAGTTCGCATATGGCTTCCTCTGCTGTGGGGAAACCGAAGTGCTCCTGCAGTTTATGGAAGATTCCCACGCCGTTGTCGGAAATGATGACTGCGGTGTTGACCGGATCACGGTCGACCCGGATATGCACCTCCGAAGCGAGCGAATGATCCATGACATTGTTGATCATTTCTGTGAAGGCATAGGCCCAGATGCCCTGCACATTTTTGGGCTCGTCCTGAATAAGCGGCGCAAGGTATTTCTGATAAGCGTACAGATCGGAATCCAGATCGCCCTTGCTGCGCTCCAGACAGAATTTATATTGTTTGCACACAAGCTCATACTGTCCGCGTTTAACGCGGCGAATGACGCCCTGCTCGATCAGCTCGGTGATGTAACTGTGTACGGTGTTCTGGTTGATGTTCATCGTTTCAGACACGGTTTTGGTAACACGGGGGTCATGCTGCGATATCTTTTCCAGGATATAGCGCAGAACGGCCTGCTTCTTTTCCTCCGTAAACTTCATACGATCGCATCCTTTCGTTAGAAAGTATAAAGAATTCTGCCCAGTTTGTCAATTGTTATTCGTTTTAAAGAAAAAGTTATTCGTTTTAACGTCACTTAAAACGAATAACTCAAAACAATATGGCCTTAAAGCATGAAAAGGAGCATCCGATGAAACCTACACGCCGTATGGCGTCAATACGCACCGGCTGCTGGTGCAGGGGTACCGCGTTCCCTATGAGCCGGAAACCGTTTCGACGAAGATCACAGAGTCAGCCGAAGAGAATAGCAGAGTTTCCAGCCGGCAGCAACAGTATTTCGACGGCGTATATTACGGCGTCATTCTGGCTGACACCGTTGTCCGTGTATGGGGCATTGCACGGGAAACACGCCGGGATTATCGGAGGAAGGAGAAAACGAACCGGCCTTATGCCTTTCGGATTACGGGATAGACGGCGAGGTCTTCGGGACGGTATGCATCCCTAAGCTCGGCGTAACGCTGCCCATCTATTTCGGTGCTTCGGAGGGAAACATGGCGAAGGGTGCGGCGCATCTTTCACAGACGAGTCTGCCCATCGGCGGCGAAAATACGAATTGCGTTCTCGCCGGGCACTGCGGATTCAACGGCGAGGATCATTTCCACTATCTGTCCACGCTGACCGAGGGCGATGAGGTGATCCTGACGACGCTCTGGGACGAGGATCATTGCCGCGTGTCGGGTGTCGCCGTCATTGCGCCGGATGATATTGCCTCCGTCATGATACTGCCGGGAAAAATTTTCTGACACTTCTCACCTGTCATCCCTATGCGTCCGGGGAAAGTACCGGTTTTTAGCGATCTGCGAAAAAGAGAATGCGGAGGTTGATTCATGAAAAAGGAAGGATTCCGCCGGGGCAGTATCCGGTGCCGCCGTCGGTGTTCCTGCGGGAAGAGAGCATTGTCCTCTTGGAGCAGATCACGACGATAGACAAACGCCAAAGTAGGCAATATCTTGGAACGTTTGATGCCCGGCAGATGGATGCCATTCGCCGCTGCATCGAGATCAGCATCGGGCAGGCTATTCCGGAAAGAGAAAACTTGCCTTAGAAAAGCGATCTATAGGAAGTCGTCTGAAAAGCAAAAAACAGATTAAGGCAGAACAAGCGGCTGCGACTGGTGCGAACGAATTATGTAGGAAGAGATTATCTCGATAAATTGCGAGGAAGTGGGTTCAGCTTCCAATGGATAACCTGCCATCTGACAGAGCAGATCGGGATTGACAGACCATGCACGGGAAACAGCAGTTCGGATATTTCGTTCTACTGCCGTCCAATTGCATTCAAAGTGAGCCGCTGTCTCCATGTAGATTTCTTTTGTGATCGCCTCCAGACGGGATTCGTCCTGGATGGCCAGGCAGATAGCATACTCGGTATGTTTAAAGCCTTTGTAGCATCTCGTAATGCCAAGAGATCGCAGAATGTCCTGTACAGCTGTCATTGGTATATCCTCCCAAATCCAAAGATTTAAGAAGATGATAGAACCGATAACAGATAAATCGGTCTTCATCGCCGTTTTTCGTCATTTTTCGACATATTTTCTTCTCATCTGGCGAAAGAAACAACAGACTCTTGTTTTTCCAAGTCATCAAAAATACAATCTATAAGGAGGCGAAAATGGGCTTTAGCGATGTTTTGACAAACGGTTTGCATGGCGCTTTAAACGTCATTTCCTGATGCGGCAAATAAAAAATCAGAGCAAAGCGATCTTTGCTCTGACTGGCGGAGATGGAGGGATTTGAACCCCCGCGCCGGTTTTCTACGCCGACCTCCCGGTTTTCAAGACTTTTCGGTTAAATGGACGTGGGTGGATTTTAGTGGAAAATGGCTCCCTGTTTTGGAAGGCTAAAAGTGGCTGGAACGCCTTCATTTTTCAGGAGAAATTTGCCTCAACCCCTTGCGCGGCAAGGAAAATCGAACTCACGGCCACGAGAGCGAAAAAACGCTTCAATCAGGAGAAAAAGGAGAGATTTAGGAAAAAAAAAGCGAGATTTTGGGAAATTGGAGAGAAAAAGGAGAGAAATTCGGCCCTTGATTTTAGCCCCAAAATGAGTCCTTTAACAAGAGAATCAATGATACATTTTCTTCTGCTGTTGGCGAAAAAAGCAGAGGTGTATCACATGAAAACAAACCATTATTATTCCGATCTCCTACGACAGTACCCTGCATACATGACAAAGGAACAGATGTATCAGGTGTGCTATATCAGCAAAAAGACATGTTTGTTTCTGCTGCAAAGCGGCCTTGTCCCCTGCCTTGACAGCGGCAAGAAAACCCGAAGATTTAAGATCGAGACGGCCAATGTGATCCATTATTTAGAGGATCGTGAGCTGCACCCCGACCGGTACAAGACACCGGATGGATTTTATAAGCGGAAGCGAGTGAAAGGAAAATCTCGAAGAAAGAAGCGCCGCAAGCAAGGGACGGGCACTCCATCTCCCTCGGTTGCTGCCATTGATCCGTACATCATGCGTGAATACTACAGAGCAGAATTGGAGCTTTATCCGGATGATGTATTAACTGCCAAACAGATCTCCGAATTTACAGGTTACAGTCATTCTTCTGTTGTGCGGTGGTGCAATAAGCAGTATCTTCAAAACTTTTACATAAGGCATCGCTTTTATGTCCCGAAGGAATACCTGCTTGATTTCTTCACGAGCAGGCACTTTATTAACATATCTGTGAAGTCTGAGCTTCATAAGGAAAGGAATCAACAGCTGATCCAATATCAAGCAGAATCGTGTTCTGCAATGGTCAGCACTCCACAGTCAAGCGAGAAGAGAACGAAGAATAAAGTTTATACTAAAAACCAGGGGAGCTAATGGCCTTTAGCTCCCCTGGTTCATGTGCCTGCGAATTGTAATGTGGGTCAATGTCTTTGGTCGTTTCAAAGACTGCTTACAAAACTGATATGAACTTAGGGGGTGCCCCCCAAGTTACCCCCTAAGATGCCCCCCAAGATAAAACTGTTACATTCTGCGCAGAACCCTGCAGCAAAGCAGAAATCGCCAACTATTGTGGTTTCAAATCTCCGAACATTTGTCTCATAGGTTGTCTTATGTGTCTTTCCTAAGGATATCCAGGTACTCTTCATAGGCAAAGACAAGCGCTTTACCGGATTTTGCGGAATACTTGAGAATATTCCGATTGCATAGCATGGTAATATAATTTGCCGTACCGTTTCTGGAAAGGCCAAGTGCACTCGCCGTCTTGACTGTTTCTATAATTGGATTCTGCTCAATGTAGGCAAGCAGCCTCATGATGTTGTGCCGCGAACGGGTCGGGACATCCGCCAACTTAGCTTCATTTTTCTGGTGAAGCGCATTTAGGCGGTCGATAGTTTCGGTTGCGTCTTCGGCTGTTTCCGCAATACCGCGGAGAAAAAATTTTACCCACTGCTCGTAATTACCGGCTTTGCGAACCTCGCTCATTCTGTCATAATATTCGATTCGATTCAATTTCAGGAAGCACGACAGATACAGTACCGGAGAAGAAAGCTCGTTTACGCCCATCAGAAACAATGTTATCAGTAGTCTGCCAACTCGTCCGTTGCCATCGAGAAATGGATGGATTGTCTCGAACTGATAATGGATCAGCGCAGCCTTAACCAACGGATCCATGCCATCCTCATCGTTCATGAATTTCTCAAGAGCTGACATGCACTCGGCCATGTCCTGCGGGTTGGGCGGAATATACCGAGCGTTTTTCAGCGTACTGCCTGCGCCCCCGATCCAGTTTTGCGATATACGGAATTCGCCAGGTGTTTTATCGCCGCCCCTTACACTATTCATCAGCACCGCATGTGTCTCCCGAATTAATCGGTTGCAGAGCGGCAAATCTTTCAGACGCTTGGTGGCGAAATTGATTGCGCAAACATAATTTATAACATCTGAAACGTCCGCATTAACGTTCTTGTCAACCTCGGGATTCAGGACATCTTCCAATGTGCATTGTGTCCCCTCAATCTGGGAGGACACAAGAGCTTCCTTTCGGACGTACATGGATATAAACAGGTCCTTGTTTGGGATGCGGTCAGATAGGCCGTTGAGCAACGCGAGCTTTTTGTGAGCGTCAATCAGAAGCCGCTGCATCTCAGCGTCAATCTCTATATTCGGTTGCGGCGGCAATGGCTGGGGATAAAATGAGGTGTACGCCATTTCTCCGCTGAGGTTCTGTACAGTCTTTCCTGCACGATTCTTCACGCCGTCTCCTCCTATTTGAGTTTTTCAACAATAGTATAACCAGCAAAACTCACGAAATCAATAGTTTGTGAGTTTTCGCGTTTTGTTTTCTCACGTAAAATCATAAAAAAGCACTTCCTTATAATTATTGTTCCGCGCATGAGGCTTAAAGTGCATATCCGCGCGCCGTCTATCCAGTTTCGGATAGGCGGCTTTTTCATGCCTGTACATAGCCGTCTATTTTCCGCAGACGGCAATTCATCAAAAAAGGAGGAAAACCAATGGGGAACGGCAAAGTAATTGCCATCACGAACCAGAAAGGGGGTGTCGGAAAGACGACCACCGCCGTAAATCTCGGCGTCGGGCTGGCGCAGTTTCAAAGAAAGAAGGTGCTGCTCATCGATGCAGACCCGCAGTCGAGCCTCACCGTCGCGCTTGGTCACAAGAATCCCGATGCGCTCGACGTGACGCTTGCTACAGTTATGGATGCGGTGATTGAAGACAGGCCGCTCGAGAAAGGCGAAGGCATCCTGCACCACAGCGAGGGCGTAGATATTCTCCCCTCCAACATTGAATTGTCCGGCATGGAAACCGGGTTATTCAATATTATGAGCCGTGAGTACATTCTGAAAAACGCTATCGACGGCATGAGAAAGGATTACGACTATATCCTGATCGACTGTATGCCGTCGCTGGGGATGATGACGGTCAACGCCTTAGCTGCCGCAGACAGCGTAATCATTCCCTCCCAGCCGAGTTTCCTGTCAACAAAAGGTCTGAATCTCCTGCTGCACTCTGTCTCAAAGGTGAAGCGCAGCATCAACCCCAAATTGAGCATTGACGGGATTTTGCTGACGATGGCAGACAATCGCACAAACAATGCCCGAGGGATTATTGAATCGCTCCGCAGTACAGTAGGGCAGAACATCAAGGTATTCGATACCGAGATCCCGCACTCGGTTCGTGCGGCGGAATGTGCCCTGACCGGTGAGAGTATTTTCTCCCACGATAAGAACGGCAAGGTCGCTGCCGCTTACGCTGCTGTCTCTGGCCGGGGTGTTTGCGCCCAAACGGCCGGGCGTGGTGCCGGTGGCGCTGCGCCGGTTTCTGAACGAGAATCCAAAGATCACCACGCTGCGGCTGCATCAGCATTGCGGCCCTGTCCATTGACGAGGGCCTGCTGAAAAAGGCCGGCTCAGAGCCTGTCAGCGAGGACGAGTACCTCTTCTTCTGCGAAGAAGAGCTCGAAGAATTACTGCAAAAGAAAATGGAGGAAAAACAGCATGAACAAGAAAACCAAGAACAAGATTGAGACCCCGAACGCAGCCAAGAAGGGCTTTCGTGCCTACTGTGCTGTAGTCATCACAATAGCGCTGATTGCGGTGCTGTCCGCCGCGGCATTTGCTGCCGATGACCCTATCGCTGTGGTCAATAATCTGTCGGACTTCATCTTCGGTCTGATCCGCGCGGTGGGCCTGATTATTCTGGGCTGGGGCGTTGTGCAGGTCGGCATGTCCTTCCAGAGTCATGATCCAAGCCAGCGCTCCAACGGTTTCCTGACGCTGGCGGGCGGTATTGTAATTACCTTCACCAAGGAAATCCTTGACCTGATCGTCGGCTGACCCGTTATCCGAAAATACGGGGCGGCTTCCCAATAAGAAGCCACCCCAGAAGGAGGTGCAAGTATGTCGGATAACTGGGTCGTACAAAATCTCGAAAACGCCCTAGAGACATGGAACGAGAAGCTGGCGGAAATCTGGCAGCTCCTCACGCAGTCGCCGGAGGAATTTAAAGGCGGCGCAATCTGGAATGTGATCGTCGGCATCCACGGCGCGGTGCAGGCCATCGGGCTGGCGCTGCTTGTGTTGTTCTTCGTTGTGGGCGTGATGAAAACCTGCGGCTCCTTTGCGGAGACCCGGCGGCCGGAAACCGCGCTGAAACTCTTCATCCGGTTCGCTCTGGCCAAAGGTGCGGTAACCTACGGGCTGGAACTGATGATGGCGCTTTTCCGCATCGTGCAGGGCGCGATTTCCACGATCATGGGCTCCGCCGGTCTCGGCGCTGCGCAGGAAACGGTTCTGCCGCCGGAGATCATAACCGCAGTGGAAGACTGCGGCTTCTTTGAGAGTATCCCCCTGTGGGCGGTGACGCTGATCGGTGGGCTGTTCATTACGGTGCTTTCTTTCGTGATGATCATGACGGTATACGGGCGCTTTTGCAAACTGTATCTCTATTCGGCCATTGCGCCCATTCCGCTCTCGTCCTTTGCCGGGGAGCCGTGCCAGAACGTGGGGAGAAGCTTTCTCAAAAGCTACGCTGCCGTGTGTTTGGAAGGCGCAATCATTGTGCTCTCGTGCATCATCTTCTCCCACTTCGCTGCATCGCCGCCCATCGTCAAGACCGACGCTGCGGCCGTAACGATGGTGTGGAGCTATATTGGGGAACTCATCTTCAACATGCTCATCCTGGTCGGCTCTGTGAAGATGTCCGACCGGATTGTACGGGAGATGATGGGGCTGTAATGGCGCAAACCGTTTCTATAATATAGACTTTTTGTTTCAAAGGAGCAATCGAAGATATAGCGATGTATTTGTTTTTTATATACTACATCTTGACATTTTAAAACATACCACAGGTAAAAGGAATTGTCTCCATTATTTCGAGCAGTTTTGGCAAAATCATGTGCTTTCTTCGCCGCAACATGCCGGAGAAAGGGATAGAAAAACCGAAAAAGCTATGCTATGATACGAAAATGGAAAGGCCAAATAGCAGAAAGGGTGGTTTTGCCCCATGCAGAAGAAAAAAATCGCCAATCTCATCATGGTGCTCATCATTGCGCTGCTCGCCGCCGGCGGCGGGCTCTGGGCGTTCAGCCAAAGGGACGCCGCCCCTGCCGCGCTCGGCACGGAGTACCATATACAAAAATTGAATGATAATGCACTGACCAAGCCGGAGCAGGAACTCACATGCACCATCACGATCCGGTGCGACACCGTGCTCCAAAGCCTTGATTCACTACGCGAGGAGAAACTCCCCTATGTCCCGCGCGACGGCGTGATGCTGCCGGAGACGACGGTATCCTTTGCCGAGGGAGAGACGGCGTTCGGCGTATTGCAGCGCGTTTGCACCGCGGCAGAGCTGCAGCTCGAATACAGCTGGACGCCGCTTTACGACAGCTATTATATTGAAGGCATCGGTCATCTCTATGAGTTCGACGCCGGACCGGAGTCCGGCTGGATGTATAAGGTCAACGGTTCGTTCCCCAATTACGGCTGCTCAAGCTATGTGCTCACGGGCGGCGAGGAAATCGTCTGGTGCTACACCTGCGCCGGGCTCGGCGACGACGTCGGCGCGGCAGGCATGGTGAAATGAGAGCAGACGCCTTTTCCAAGCGCCACCCGGCGGTAAACTTTGTGTTCTTCCTCGGCGCCATTCTCGGCGGGATGCTCAACCAGCACCCGGCGTATCTGCTCGCGGGGGTCGTCAGCGGCGCGGCTTATTATCTTCTGCTGCATGGGCGGCGGGGCTGGCGGTTCGTCGGGGGTCTTGTTCCCCTGTTTCTCGTGTTCACGGCGATCAACCCGCTCTTTAATACATACGGGGCAACGCTGCTCTTTACATACTTTGACCGCCCGTACACGCTCGAAGCACTTTATTACGGCGCGGCGCTCGCGGCGGTGTTCGTCAATATGCTGCTCTGGTTCGGCTGCTATAACGCCGTGCTGACAAGTGACAAGTTCACGAGCCTTTTCGGCAATCTGATTCCGGCGCTCTCGCTTTTGCTCGTGATGGTGCTGCGCATGATCCCCAATCTGATGCGAAAGGCCCGGCAGATCGCCGGGGCCAGAGCGTCCATCGGGCGGGGCGTTTCCGAACAGGACGGCACAAAGGAAAAGCTCGCCGAGGGGATGACCGTGCTCGGTACGCTGACATCGTGGGCGCTCGAGGGCGGCATCGTAACGGCGGACTCCATGCGCAGCCGCGGCTACGGCTGCGCGAAGCGGACGAGCTTCCAGCGCTACGCGATGACCGGCACGGACTGGCTGCTGCTTGCGCTGGAGATCGCGCTGCCGGTGCTCGTTCTTGCTTTCGGCGACGCTGAAGCGGCGTATACGCCGGACCTCTATATTGCTCCCCTCCGGGGACTGCCGGTGCTCGGCTTTGCCGACTACGCCGCATTTCTTCTGATCCCCACCGTTCTACATATAAAGGAGACCGTTCAATGGAACATTTCGATATCCAGAATCTGACCTTTTCTCACGCCGCGGCGAAGGGCAAGCTCTCGCTCGACGGCGTTTCGCTGCGCATCCGCGCGGGGGAATTTCTCGTGCTCTGCGGGCGCTCCGGCAGCGGCAAGACCACGCTGCTGCGCCATCTCAAAACGGTGCTCACGCCGAACGGCAAACGCAGCGGCGAGATTCTCTTCTGCGGCACGCCGCTCGCGCAGGTATCCGAGCGCGACCAGGCCGCGAAGATCGGCTTCGTGATGCAGAACCCGGACGATCAGATCGTCACGGACAAGGTCTGGCACGAGCTCGCGTTCGGGCTCGAAAGTCTCGGCTGCGACCAGACGGCCATGCGCACGCGTGTGGCGGAAATGGCCTGCTATTTCGGCATTCAGGACTGGTTCCACCGCGATGTGGCCACGCTCTCCGGCGGACAGAAGCAGCTTTTGAATCTCGCTTCCATCATGGCGATGCAGCCGGAGGTGCTGATCCTCGACGAGCCTACGAGCCAGCTTGACCCCATCGCCGCGAGCGATTTTCTCAATACCGTGCGCAAGATCAACACCGAGCTCGGCACGACCGTCATCATCACCGAGCACCGGCTCGAGGACATTTTCCCCTACGCCGACCGCGCCGTCGTGATGGACGGCGGAAAAATTATCGCGGACGACGCGCCCGCGAACGTCGGGCAGCTGCTCTTTGAGCAGAAGAATCCCATGTTCGCCGCGATGCCCACGCCCGTGCGCGTCTTTTACGGCGCGGGCTGCGCCGGGGAAAGCCCGCTGACCGTCCGGCAGGGGCGAAACTGGCTGAGCGGCGAATTCCCCGCCGCGCCGAAGATTAAGGCCGAACCCGCGAGCGCCCCGGCGGAAGTCGAAAATCCGGCGCTGAGTCTGAAGGAGCTGTGGTTCCGGTATGAAAAAGACGGCCGGGACATCCTGCGCGGCGTGTCCGCGGAGATTCCTGCCGGGGAAATTTCCGCCATTCTCGGCGGCAACGGCGCGGGAAAATCCACGACGCTCAAAGCCATTTGCGGCATCTGCCGCCCATACCGAGGGAAAATCAAGCTCTTCGGCAAGCCGATGGAGAAATACAGCACGAAGGAGCTGTTCCGCGGCTGCATCGCCATGCTGCCGCAGGATCCCAAGAGCCTGTTCGTGAAAAAGACCGTGCGGGAAGACCTCGCGGAGATGACCGCCGACGCGGAAAAGATCACGCGCACGGCGGAGATCTGTCAGATCACGCCGCTGCTCGAGAGCCACCCCTACGATCTCTCCGGCGGCGAGCAGCAGCGCGCGGCGCTCGCCAAGGTGCTGCTCACCGAGCCGAAGCTCCTGCTGCTCGACGAGCCGACAAAGGGCATCGACAGCTTCTTCAAGGAGACGTTCGCCGCGATCCTCGCCGATCTGAAAAAGCAGGGCATCACGATCGTCATGGTGTCGCACGACGTGGAGTTCTGCGCCCGGTACGCCGACCGCGTGTCCATGTTCTTCGACGGGCAGATCCTCACGATCGACACGCCGCGCCGGTTCTTCGGCAACAACAGCTTCTATACGACCGCGGCGCACCGCATGAGCCGCCATGTGTTCAACATGGCCGTCACGGCGGAGGACGTCATCGACCTCTACCGGAAAAACAAGGAGGCCTGATCCGTGAAAAAGTCCCATATCGTGATGCTTGCGGATTTTCTCCTTGTTATTCCGCTGACACTGTTCCTTTGTATGCGTCTCCCCGGCCGGGGCTACTATATCACAAGCACCCTCGTCATTGTGGAGCTGATCGTGCCGTTTCTGCTGGCGTTTGAAAGCCGCAGGCCGCAGGCGCGCGAGCTCGTGGTGATCGCGGTGCTTTCCGCACTGGCCGTGGCCGCACGCGTGGTGATCCCGCTGCCGCACTTCAAGGCGATCTTCGCCGTTATCATGCTCTCCGGCATCGCGTTCGGGCCGGAGGCAGGCTTTATGGTGGGCGCGGTCAGCGCACTCGCGAGCAACTTTTTCTATGGGCAGGGCGCGTATACGCCGTGGCAGATGTTTGCCTACGGTGCGGGCGGCATGCTCGCCGGGTTCCTGTTTGCGAAAAACCGCCTGCCGAAAAAGCCTGTTGTGATGGGTGTGTTCGGCTTTCTCGCCGTGCTGCTGTTCGTCGGGCCGCTGCTCGACGCCTGCACCGTGTTCCTTACGCTGCCGGTCATCAACGCGCAGACGGCGTGGCCGCTCTATGTATCCGGCTTCCCGGTCAATCTGAGCCAGGGCATCTGCACGCTGCTCACGATGCTGATTTTCGGAAAGCCCCTGCTCGAAAAGCTCGACCGCGTGAAGCTCCAATACGGGATGGGGGAAGACGATGGGGTTTGAGTTCTGCCACCCGGCGGTGAATTTTATCTTCTTCACCGCCGTGCTCTACGGCAGCATCGCATTCTCGCACCCGGTATTTCTCGCCATCGCTTACGCCGCCGCGTTTGCCTACAGCATCCGGCGGGGTGTACAGCGCGCGCTTGTTTTTGATCTCTGTCTCGTGCCGCTCGTTTTGGTTTTTGCGCTCTGCTACGCCGGGAACCATCACTTCGGCGTGACCGTGCTGCGGCAGAACTTCATTGGGAACAACATGACAGCGGAGAGCCTTGTCTACGGGCTTGTCCTCGGCGCGCGCGCGGCGTGCGTGTGCATGTGGTGCAGTTGCCTTTTCCGCGTCGTTTCGTCCGACAAGGTCGTGTATCTCTTCGGGCGTGTGAGCCCGCGGCTCGCGCTCTTTCTTACGATACTGCTGCGGCTCATCCCGCGTCTGAACCGCGAGGCCGGGCGCATTAACCTTGCGCAGAAGGGCATCGGCCGGGGCAGCGATCAGGGGAATGTCTGGGAACGGCTCGTGCACTGCCTTCGCATTTTCTCCATGCTGATCACCTGGCTCATTCAGGCGCTCGCGCTGGAGGCGGACTCCATGAAGAGCCGGGGAAGTGCACTCCGCGGCCGGACGGCGTTTTCTATTTATCGCTTTGATAACCGCGACCGCGCGTTCGTCATCGCGCTCTTTTCCGGCATCATTCTGACCGGCATGGGCGCCATCCTCGGCGCGACGGAGATGTTCTATGACCCGGTCATTCTCTGGAAGCCGCTGAACGGCCTCGCCGCCGCCTCTGCGGTGGGCTACGCCTTTCTGTGCCTTCTCCCCCTTGGGCTGGAGCTCTGGACGGGGTACCGCTTTGAAAAGCTGCGCCGTATGGCGTGACCTACGGCGTTTCACGTACCCAGCGCAGGAACGTCGGCTGCGATACGCCCAACTGCTCCGCCGCGGCGCGCGAACTCATCTCGCCGCTATTCCAGCGGCGGTATACCTCCGCGAATGCGGGCGGAACTTCCAGCCGCGGGCGGCCGAACGTCTGCCCGCGCGCCCGTGCGGCGGCAATGCCCTCGGCCTGCCGTTGGCGGATTAAGACACGCTCCGTTTCTGCCACATAGCTGAGAAGCTGCAAAACGATATCCGCCGTCAGCGTTCCGGCGAGATCGCGCTCCTGCCGCGTATCGAGCAGCGGCATATCCAGCACCACGACACCCACGCGCCGCTCGTGTGTGAGAATTCGCCATTGCTCCAAAATTTCGCGGTAGTTCCGCCCTAACCGGTCAATGGATTTGACGGCCAGCGTGTCGCCGGGGCGCAGCCGCCGCACGAGCCGACGGTAGGCCGGGCGGTCAAAGTCCTTTCCGGACTGCCGGTCGGTGAAGATGCGCTCATCCTCCACGCCGAATTCGCGCAGCGCCAGAAGCTGGCGCGCCTCATTCTGCTCGCGGGTCGATACCCGCGCATAGCCAAAGATCTGCGCCATGAGAAAACCTCCGTTTATCAGAATGACAACAGTGTAACAGCTCACTCCGCCACGCTGCTGGATTTTTGGAAATTCCCTTTTTTCCATCTTTCATAAGAAACCTTCTTTGATACTGCCCGTTGTTCGCTGCCGAATCTGACTGTGCCGTATCATGGAAGGTTTTTTCTTTATATTTGGACATTGAAAATGCATGAGTTTTGACAGGCTGACTGCCTGTTTAACAAGAATAGATGCAGAATACAAAGCGCCTGAACTCGCACAGACGAGCAAAAAGCACTCTTTCAGCGAATTGAACTTCTCCAGTTTGTGCGGTCAGCATAAAAAACCCCATGTAGGCGATATGAAGTTTAAGCGGAGTGGCGCAGCGTCAGCGGCGCCACTCCGGTCTTTGTCTGGATGCGCTCGTGGTTGTAGAAGTGAATATAACGATCAATCATTTCATTGGCTTCATTGAAGGACACCGGTTTGTGTCTGTAAATATATTTCTGCTAGGATGCTTTGGCCTGACTATATTCCTTTGCTTACCAGAAAATAGAAAATGTCAAAGAGAATATTGGGACAAACAGGTGATGAAAAAATATGGCTCCCAGTTGAGTATTCCCATAGGGGTTATCTTTTCCCATTTGCAACATGTGACAATGCTGCAAATTATTCTAAACACAAATACCCAGACCACTCAGCTGTACATACAGAAGCCGCCCGAGCGGGGATACACTCTCCTCCGCCGGGCGGTTTTCCTACTTAATATTGTGCACTACAAAGAATCTTAGAGCCAGACGCTGGAAGAATTTGGTGTTCTGCTTCAGGCTGGTGAGAAGCGCGTCGCACAGGTGCCTGAGCTTCTCTCGCTGTTCCTCGTTCATCTCGTGTGTGCTGAACGCCGCTTCTTCCCACAGAGCGGCGCATTCCCCGTAGAGGGCCGCCGTGTTCTTGCCACAGAGCTTCGCAACGTGCGGCGTCAGAGAATGGAAAAATGCCCGGATCATGTGGGCATTGTTGACAGATGCGAAGGCGGTCTGGTGTATACCATCGAGGGCAACGTCAACGACGACTGCACCCGGGGACGCTACTATGTAGGCAACACCTGCATCTTCGGGTACGGTTTGCCGGCGTACTAAAATCCGGAGAGCCCTGCTTTGGGCTCTCCGGTTATTATATGTCGTCGGTTACTAAATCCGGTTTTACTCTATTATGGATAGATCCCTTCGTGGAAGGCTGGATGTTATCGAATTGTTAGATTGCAGAAATGGAAGAAAAAAGGTAAAACAAATCCGACAAGTTGACAAAATGGGAGGAGTCCGAAAATGGAACTGTTAGTACAATTAAATTGTTCAGTTAAACTATCCGTATCCATTCCTTTGGTTTTGTCTGCCGTCGGTTGGCAGGCCTGATATGCACCTTCCCTAACCTGCCAAAAGCACCCGTTCAGTAAATCCGCTGGACAGGTGCTTTTTCTTGTCCTGCGCATGTCGTGCTGAACCTACGATTTTATTAAAGTTGTTTCTCTGCTTTTCCCTTTGTCCGAAATATGATTACAATATGTGCAGACCCAAAAGGAAAGCAGGCGAAATTACCAATGGAACAAAAAAGAATTACCGAAGAAGCGATACAGGCCTTTCGCCAATATCTGATCCGGGACGAAAAGAGCGCGGTCACCGTGGAGAAATACCTCCGGGACATCCGTGCTTTTCAAGCCTTTATCGGAGAAACGCCAGTAGAGAAGGAGCTGGTTATCCATTACAAAAACCATCTGCTGGAAGAAAGCTATGCGGTGCGGTCCATCAATTCCATGCTGGCCAGCGTGAACAGCTTCCTGATTTTCATGGATTGGCCGGACTGCAAGGTGAAATCCCTCAAAGTGCAGCGTCAGGTTTATTGTGCGGAGGAAAAGGCTGTGCAAAGCCGCCGGGGTAAAGCCGGGCAAGGTCTTTCCCCATAACCTGCGGAAACTCTTTGCCAGAACCTTTTACGGCATCGAAAAGGACATTGCAAAGTTGGCGGATATTTTAGGGCACAGCAGCGTAGATACGACCCGCATCTATAATCATGACCTCCGGCACGGAGCACCGCCGGAAGCTCGAACGGCTGGGGCTGGTCGTATAGAAAAAAGCCCGACATAATTCGCATTATGTCCAATTATGTCCAAAGGAGCAGCAGCGGCGGGCGTTCGACCCGAAAACGGTGTTCCATTTTGGGTGCGCAAAAGCACACCCCCTTCCACGTTTTTTTGAAATAAAGCCGCAGAGGGTGTTGTTGCGTTGCTCGTTTTCGACAATATGTACGGCGGTTAGATTTTTTTCGCTTTTTTGTGAACTTTTTCTGAATTGAAACTTGAATTCTCAAGCGGCAAGTGCTATAAAAATACCAAGGATTAATGCAAACTTTGTATAAATATGTTGTTTTCTCCCGACATAATGCGAATTATGTCTAAATAAGTGGAAGCATTAAGGAATCAGGAAGAAGCTATATGAGCAAATCTCTCAAAAAGGTGTGGAATGTGGTCAGCAGCATTCTGGTTGCGCTGGTGGTGATTCTGGCGCTTCTGCTGGTGGGCGCAAGAGTTGCCGGATTGCAGGTGTTCACCGTGCTGTCCGGCTCCATGGAGCCAACATATCATACAGGCTCGCTGATCTATGTAAAAAAGGTAGACCCTTACGCCATTCAGGAGGGGCAGCCCATCACGTTTATGCTGGATGAAAACACCGTGGCCACGCACCGCGTTGTGGGCATTGTCCCCGACGAGGAAGACCCCACCGTGATCCGCTTCCGCACCAAGGGCGACGCAAACGAAGCAGAAGACGCTCGGCTTGTTCATTATAAAAACGTCATTGGTACGCCGGTTTTCTCCATCCCATATCTGGGCTATGCGACAAATTACATCCAGCACCCGCCCGGAATGTACGTTGCGATTTCCGCAGGCGCGATACTTCTGCTGCTGATGTTCCTCCCCGACATGTTTCCGGATGACCGGGACGAGGAAATAAAGCTCTCCCGGCCCGGCAAAGGCAGACATACGGCAGAATACAAAGCCGCTGCCTCCAAAGCAGCATCGGAGAAAACGATCGGCGAAAACCGGACGGATTAAACTTGCCGCAAAAAGAATTGCAGCAGGCAGACGATCCCAATGAAAACGTTTTACCTGTTGAAATAAAACCAACCGCAAATATCCGAGGGAAGGAGGAAAAAGAAAAATGAAACACCGTGCAAACCGCCGCCGCATGAGCAACAAAAAGTTCATTGCGATACTGTCCGTTTTCGTAATGCTGGCATTGACGATGGTAGTCGGCTGTGCTGTAGACGGAACGGTCGCCTGGCTCGTCAGCGAGTCGGAGTCTTCTGTCAGTACATTCACCCTCGGAGACATCAATATCAAATTGACCGGGGAATCGGAGAGTCAGCCGCTCAAAATCATCCCCGGCGTTGAAATCACGAGATCCCTGAAGGTGACGGTCGAGCCCAACTCCGAAGCCTGCTGGCTGTTTGTGAAGGTTGAGGAAACGAACTGGTCGCACTTCCCGGACGCGAACGGTACGGCGAAGGTTTCCTACTCCGTTGCCGGGGGAACCAGCGGCTGGACACCTCTCAGCAGCTATCCCGGCGTTTACTATCGCGAAGTCAGAGCGGAGGATGCCAAAACTGGTGTGGAGTACGATGTGAACGGCGTTGTTGCGGTCAGCAAGGAGCTGACCAAGGCAGAAGTTAACAGCATTGCTTCTGGAACCCAGCCCCAGCTGTCGTTCACGGCCTACGCTGTCCAACGCTACAGTTTTGAAGATGCAGCTAAGGCTTGGGAAGCTGCTAACCCCGCCCCCGCTAACCCCTGAGCATTTCCTTACATGCAGCGCAAAAAATAAAAAATAGAAAGAGTAAAGCACATGAAAAAGAAAGTCACCGCGCTTTGCCTCTGCGTCGCCCTGCTGGCGGTCGCCGTCGTGGGCGCATCCCTCGCTTATTTCACCGACACCAAATCTGCCACCAATACGTTTACCGTGGGAAACGTCAAGATCGACCTGATCGAGTCCAAGTACCACCGCGAAGGCAACGACAACTCCGGCGATACCTCCATCCCCGACCCCACGCATAAGGTAGTCGCTGATGATGGCATGAAGTATGTCACCACGGGTCACACCATGTTCACCAATGACGAGATCAAGGCAGACGCTGCGCAATATTCCGACTACATCGGCAAGCATGGCAGCAACATGGTCCCCGGCCGTAATTTTGCCAAGTGCCCCTATGTTATCAATACCGGCGCGAACGACGCTTACATCCGCATCCGTGTGATGATCCCCCACGATGGCGATGTGGACAACGGCGGCATCATCAACGCTATGTTCTGCTCTACCGCCACGAGTTCCGGTGAGTTCCAGCAGGGAGCAAACGGGGTGAACTGGCCTGTCGTTGAAGCGAACGGCTACACCGATGAGAATGGCTTGAAATACGATGTTTACACTTTCACCCGCACCGAGCCTCTGAAGGCCGGCGCTATGACTGAGTGGAACGTCTGGAATTTCGTCGGCATTGGCAAGAATGTCACCAATGCGGACATCGAAAAGGCTATCGAGAAGGGCGTCATCACCAAGACTGAGACCGGCGCGCTGAGCCTGAACGTTCTAGTGCAGGCCGATGCCATCCAGGCCGAGGGCTTTGCCGATGCCGCCGCTGCGTGGGCTGCCTTTAAATAATTCCTCCTTTGCGCGGCTTCTTCGATGAGCTGCGCTAATCTCCCTATCTCTGTGGTCTGTACCCCTCGGGGTACAGACCATATGAGAGCACCCGGGGAACGCGGGTGTTCTCATATGGTCAAACATGGCCATGCGGTTTTGTTTTCGATCCGGGGACGGTCTTCCCAATTATAGCTTGATAGGAGAAGAACTGTGAAGCGAAAATTTTTAATTCTGTCGGTGCTGGCCCTCTGTTTCTCCCTGTTTGCCGCCGAAACCATTGCGTACTTCACCGCGGACAGCAAGGCGCACAACGTCATCACAACCGGCGGTGTGCAGATTGCGGTGCAGGAATGGGCGGACGAGGAGAGAACAAAGCCCTTTGAAGATGTGACCGGCGTGATGCCCGAAACCACCGTTACCAAAATCGTGGAGATCAAAAACACCGGCGTATCCGACGCGTGGGTGCGGGTGATGGTGGATAAGAAAATCGTTCTTCCGACCGAGAGCATCACACCGGATGCTTCTCTGGTGGAGCTGGCGTGCAACACTGCCGACTGGACGGAGAAGGACGGCTACTATTATTACAACAAAGTCTTAAAGCCCGGAGAGGTCACAGCGCCGGTTTGCACTGCCGTGAGCTTTCATGCCGATATGAGCAACGCGTATCAGAATGCAACGGCAACGATTGATATTTTCGCACAGGCCACGCAAAGCGCCAACAACGGGAATACTGCCATGGACGCGCAGGGCTGGCCGAAAGTGTAAGGGGGGGAGGAGCTATATGACGCGCAAAAAAGGAATCGCACTAATCATTTGTCTGACCCTGATTATCAGCATGGCACTTCCCGGCACGCTGGCGTTTTCCGGCGATCCGTCTGCCGAGAATGAAAATTTGACACTCGCGGAAGATACCCCGGTCCCCACGCCGGAGAACTCTGTGGAAGAAAAGGGCTGCACCTGCGACCCAAAGCCCGCCGAGGGCGGGCCGCACGGGGAGGGCTGTCCTTTCTATACGTCGGTTATGGGAACTGCTGCGGCGGCTGAGGGAACCGACAGCCCTGTCACAGAGCCTGCGGCGAGACAGATCCACATTAAAATCAACGTCTTTTGCGTAGACGATAGCAATAACGCAAAACCGCAGCAGGGTGTGACCGTTGAAGTGCGGCGCGATCTTTACTCTCCGTATTACGGAGAAAATGACCCGTTGCCTGAGTGGAGCGACGGACTGGTCATGTTTACCGGAACATCGGACGCGAGCGGCGTCGTGAATATTGACGCGCCGTACACCGTTGTAAAGGATCCGGATGATAATGCGTATGACACTGCATATCTGGGCGACGGTCGCGATAATAACCATGTCATTCTTCAGCGTAAAGCAGATGATCCGGGGTATCCGATCCGCTTTACGATTGAGCCTGCCGGAAATAGTGGGTATAAGTTGAATGATGTGTCCAAGACAATCCGAAACTGGAAAGAAGGGACTAACGGAACCCAGATAACTACGGTGTGTGATGAGAATGTTTACTATGATGACTTTGCCTTCACAAGCGGAATCCTGGATGGCAATGGGAAGGAGAACGTCGGCGCATATGTTCAGTTTGATCTGTATGTGAAGAAGACCGCGTCGACGGAAGAACCGACTACGGAAGAACCGACTGAAGAGACAGTGAATATCAACTATGTGTCTGTCGGCCCTGCGGGTGCGAGCTTCGGCTCCGTTGACTCGGCGAGCGAAACCGTGATGGAAAAGAGCGGCACAGCGCTCGGCTCCACTCCCACCGCCAATCCTGGCTTCAAGTTCGTCGGCTGGTACAAAAATGAAGCCTGCACTGAAGCCGTGAATGCAGGCTGGGTCACTGGCAATATGCTGAAACCGGACAAGACCAAGAATTACGGCACGGCAGAATCCCCCGTCATGGGCTATGAAACCGCGACGTACTACGCCAAGTTTGACTACGCCGTGGCCGATCTCACCATCAAGCAGGACGGCGGGATTGCGGATGAAAATCAGACATTCATCTATGTTGTTACCGGCGGAGACTTGCCGGCAAGCGGGATAAAAGTAGCGGTTAAAGGAAACAGCTCTGTGACAATAAAGAATTTAAAAATCGGCTCCTATACTGTCACAGAAGAAACCAATTGGAACTGGCGGTGCGGCACAACCGGCGGCTCTCAGAGTATAACCTTGCAGGGTGCGCAGACCAATGAGGTCAGATTTACAAACACCGTCAGCAATTCCAAATGGCTGAGCGGCAATGCGTACAGCGTGCTCTGAAAATCGAGAAAGGAGACGGCGATTATGTATCCGGGAGCACATAGCAGAAAAGACAGCAAGCTCCGATTCCCCACGAACAGAGCAGCAGTTTTGCTCTTATCCATGATTCTTTTGATCGGCATAGCAGTTGGTACGACCGTTGCCTTTCTGGTCGCCAGAACAGAGCCGATAAAAAGCACGTTCGAGTACGCCAAGGTTTCCTGCGAGGTAACAGGCTCGAAGGAAAATGTGCAGATCAAAAACACCGGCAATACTGCCGCCTATATCCGCGCCACCTATGTTGTAACGTGGCGCGATGGGAATAGAAATGTTGCCGTCTCTGTTCCCGATGGCTACTCCTATACTCTGACAGAAAATTTGGGCAACAACTGGAAAAAAGGCACGGACGGATATTTCTACTATTCGCTGCCGGTTTTCCCCGGCAGTTCAACAGAAGAGCGTCCTCTGGACTGTGCGGTTACATACCCGGAAAATCCGGAATATACGCTTTCCGTTGAAGTTTTGGCAGAAGCTATCCAGAGCGAACCCGCCGAAGCCGTTCAGCAGGCATGGGGTGCGACTATCGTCGATGGCAAGCTAACACCCGCCCTCGGGAACTAAGGAGGAGCTGGAACGTGAAAAAAAAGACAAACAGGCTCCTTTCTCTCGGACTGGTTCTCATAGCCGTTGCAGTGCTGACTATTCCGGCTCTTGCCGCCGATGCGGTCGTCCGCCGCGACGGAACCAGCGGGCTTGTGATCGAGACCACCGGCAGCGGCTACACGGACACAGACCTCTTTAATAATTTTAAAGACGTCATGCCCGGTGACGAGCGCACCGAGACCATCACAATCAAAAACAGTGTCAACGGCTTTGACTATGTGAAGCTCTACATCCGCGCCGTGCCGCACGATGAGCAGGGCAACCCGCTCACCTACGACGAGGCGTATGAGAACACGGACGGCAAGGATCAGCAGAACGTAGACGGTGAGCGCAACGAGACCGTCGCCACCATGGCGGACTTTCTCTCCAAGCTCTCGATGGAAATTTATCTCGTGAATGCGGACAGCACGAAGCAGAGTATTTTCTCCGCTTCGCCCGATAAGAGCGCGCAGCTCACCGATAGTGTCCTTCTCGGCACCTTTGCCAAGGGCAAGAGTGCGAAGCTTGAAGCGGTGCTCCATGTTCCCGCGGAGCTCGGCAACGAGTACGCCTACCGTGTTGGTGAAGTGGACTGGCTCTTTACGGTTGAGGGCTTCAACAACAAGGATCCTTTGATTTCTACTGGCCAACTCAACTGGCCGGTCGCCGTTTTCGGCACGTTGGGAGCGGCGTTGATTGTTTGCGGTCTCGTAGTCATTTCCAAGAAAAAGAAGAATGAAAAGGCTTGACAAAACAGGGCTCATCTTATTGACAGCGGGAGTAGTGCTGGTGTTTGCCGCACTACTCCTTTTTTTTCATAACCGTATAGAAGATAAAAAGGCTGGGGAAAACGCGGAAAAGACGCTTCAACAGCTGGAAGACGCCATGACTGAGCGCGAAGCAAAGGATGAGACCGATGCGACTCCCGCACCTGACGTCTCGTCGTCTCCCGGAATGCCGTCCCCCGCCGGAACGGGGAGCGGCTCGAACGGCCTGCCCGCGCCTCCGGCGCTCGATATGCCGACGGTGCACTCCGGCGCCTACGACTACATTGGCTATCTAGATTTTCCGGGCTACGGTCTCACGATGCCCGTCGCGGCAACGTGGAGCTTTCCTGCCTTGGAGATCTCCCCCTGTCGGCACACCGGCAGCGTGTACAATGACAATCTCGTTGTGGCGGGGCATAACTACAGTACGCATTTTGGCGTTCTGTTCGAGCTTCAACTGGGCGACATCGTAACATTTACGGATGTGGACGGGAACGCATTTACCTATACCGTGCGGGAACTGACAAGCGTTTCCCCGGACGATTCGGACGCCGTGATGAACAGAGGTTACGCACTTACGCTCTACACCTGCAACTGGGACACGACGAAGCGCGTCACCGTCTTCTGCGAGCGCACCAACGGGGAGGTGTGAATACTTGGTATGAAGAAAATAGAGCACGGATTTAATTCCGGACAGCGTTTCGGACGCTGGACCATTCTGGACAGATATGTTTTTTCAGCGCGGGGCGAAAAGAAATATCTTTGCCGCTGCGACTGCGGTACGGAAAGGTATGTACTGGAGCGCTCATTGAAATATGGCGGCTCCCAGAGCTGCGGCTGCCTGCGCAAAGAACGGGCTTACCAGGCAACGGCTTACAATTTACTTGGGCAGACCTTCGGCGAATTGCGTGTGATCGGCCGCAGCAGAAAGCGTACCGAGATGGGGGCGTACTGGACGTGCCTGTGCAGCTGCGGCTACACCTGCGAGGCCACGGCAGCGGAGCTCGTGTCCGGGCGCAAGACCCATTGCGGCTGCAAAAGTGTGAGGAGCTATGCTACTTCCAATATTACCGGGCAGCGCTTCGGCCGGCTGACCGCGCTGTACCCAACGAAAAAGCGTGACGCAAAAGGCTTCGTGATCTGGCATTGCCGCTGTGATTGCGGCAACGAGCCGGATGTTTCCTACAACAACCTGATGTATTGCGGCCAGCAGAGCTGCGGCTGCCGGAAGAAGGAGCACGATCAGGAGCTTGGTACTCTTCTGACCCATGTAGGCGGGACAAGCCCGGAGATGATCCAAAGTCAAAAGCTCCCCCGCGAGAACACCACCGGCTATAAAGGCGTTTATCTGGTGCGGGGCAAGTATCTGGCGAAGATCGTATTTCAGAAAAAGCAGTATTTTCTCGGCACATACGACAGCATTGAGGAAGCCGCGGCGGCCAGAAAGAGCGCGGAGGCGCTGCTTTTCGGAGAAACGGCGGCGTTTATCCAAAAGTGGAAGGAAAGCGCTGCGAAGAATCCGGAATGGGCCGGAGATAATCCGGTAGAGATTCATGTGTCCCGGGATAGGGACGGACGGCTGGCCGTCTCCTACTCTCCCCAGATCCTGTGATGCGAAAAATCAATTTACGTAACCAACGAAAAGGAATTAACCCACGTGTGAGAATTGTTCTATGACCGCTGCGTCCATACGGGAAATACAGAGCTGCTGGAACAATGGGACGAACGGAATGCGCCGCTGACCCCGAAAACCGTAAGCTACGGCAGCAAAAAGAAACTCTGGTGGCACTGCAGGGAGGGACATTCCTGGTAGGCCGCGGTATATAACCGCTCCGCGGGAGCCGGGTGCCCCTATTGCGCTGGGAAAGCGGTAATGCACGATAGGAAAAGCCTGTATTCACGAAACAAGCGGAACAGCCGCGCCATCCTCTGCCCGGACGCCTTTGAGCAGGATCATCCGCTCACGCCCGAGCAGTTTTCGTCTGAGGAAGAGTTTCGGTTCTGGAAAATGTGGTCAGACGAGAATTACCACGGCTGGGAACTCGCAGATCATATGTTTCTTACTCGTCCATTGTACAGAAAATTGTTGTTCCCTATTTTGAGAAGAAGGCGATCCCACTCGCCGAACTGAAAGCCATCGACATTCAAGCATTCTATTTGAAGCAAAGGTGGATCGTCCGAAAGCCGCCCCATTTGTCGGCAGCTTTTACGATAGTGCCGAAGTCCAGAAGCTCTTTGAAGCTGCAAAAGGGAGTAAGTTTGAAATCCCCATCTTTCTCGGAGCGTTTTATGGTCTGCGCAGAAGCGAGGCTATCGGCCTGAAATGGGATGCCATCGACTTCCAGAACGACACGATCACCATCCGGCATACGGTTGTATCCTGTTACATTGACGGAAAGCAAGTACAGAAGGCTCAGGACATAACCAAAACGAAATCCAGCATGAGAACACTGCCCCTGATCCCGGCTTTCAAGGAGCTTTTGCTGCATAAGCAGAAACAGCAGAACGAATTTCAGCGTATGTGCGGCAAAAGCTATAACAAGGACTATCTGGGGTACATCTGTGTGGATGAAATGGGACGGCTGCTCTCCCCGCATTATCTCACCGAAGCCTTTGCAAAGCTGCTGAAGAAGCATGGCCTGCGGAAAATTCGCTATCACGATCTTCGTCACAGCTGTGCCAGTTTGCTGCTGGCCAACGGTGTCCCCATGAAGCAGATTCAGGAATGGCTCGGTCACAGCGACTTTTCCACCACAGCCAATGTCTATGCGCATCTGGAATGCAATTCCAAACGGCTCTCGGCAGCGGCTATGACTAACAGTTTACAGGACGCTTTGAACGCGATTTCCTGATGCGGCGAATAAAAAATCAGAGCAAAGCGAACTTTGCTCTGACTGGCGGAGATGGAGGGATTTGAACCCCCGCGCCGGTTTTCTACGCCGACCTCACGGTTTTCAAGACCGTTCCCTTCAACCGCTTGGGTACATCTCCAAATGTATTCCCGCTCCAACGTTTCTCGGAAAAAGGAGAGAAACTTGGAGAGAAATCCCGATTTTCTCTTAATTTCTTGTCGCCGCAACCCGTTGAAAACACAGGGGAAATTGAAAAACGGCTTCCAAAATACTCTCCCGTTTTCAAGACTGCCCCGTTATGTCCGCTTTGGTAATTCCCCATGGCGCGCCGAACGGCTGTATGCTCAAAAAAGTTACCACAAATCCCCCGTACTGTCAATCGAAAAACGCCGCTGTACAACGATTTTCGGCAGAAAGGGGTTGCATAAAGGGCATTTTATGATATAGTAATGAGATGTATGTATACTCGCATTCATTCTACGGCAGTATATAAGTGTAAGGAGAGTATTTGAATGAACGACTTTGGAAGCAAGATTTACGCCGCCGCGCAGAAGGCCGTAAAAGAGGTCTATGATCTGGACGTGGCGGAAGGCCAGCTCGTCGTTGAGACGCCGCAGGACACCAAGCTGGGTGACTATTCCACCAGCATTGCGATGAAGCTGTCGCGCACTCTCCGACGCAACCCGATGGAGATCGCCGAGCCGCTCGTCGCCAAGCTCGCGGAGCTTCTGCCCGAGTGTGAATCCATCACCGTCGCCCGCCCCGGCTTCATCAACTTCAAGCTCAAGGCGAGCGCCCTCACCGCCGTTATCAACGATGTCATCGCCGCCGGCGACGATTACGGCAAGAACGAGTCCGGCAAGGGCAAGCACCTGCTGCTCGAGTGGGTCTCCGCCAACCCGACCGGCGATCTGCACTGCGGCCATGCCCGCAACGCCGCCTGGGGCGACTGCATCGCCCGCATGATGGAGGCCAGCGGCTGGGACGTGCTGCGTGAGTTCTATGTCAACGACGCCGGCAACCAGATCGTCATGCTCGGCGAATCGCTCACCGCCCGCTACTTTGAGCACTTCGGCAAGGAATACCCCCTGCCCGAGGGCGGCTACCACGCCGACGACATCAAGGTCATCGCCGCGCAGCTCGCCGAGGAAGAGGGCGACAAGTGGCTCACCGCCGATCCGAAGGAGCGCCTCGCGCACTTCATGGACTACGGCAAGAAGAAGGAGCTTGAAAAGATCGACCGCGATCTCAAGGCCTACCGCGTCACGATGCAGAGCTGGATGCATGAGACGTTCTTCTATGAGAACAACGCCAAGCGCATCAACGACTGCCTGCAGCACATGGCGGATATGGGTCTCACCTACGAAAAGGACGGCGCGCTCTGGTTCAAGAGCACCGACTACGGCGACGACAAGGACCGCGTCCTCCGCAAGAGCGACGGCACTCTCTCCTACCTGACGCCCGATATCGCCAACCACGTCTATAAGATCGAGCGCGGCTACCCGCTGCTCGTCAATCTCTGGGGCGCCGACCACCACTCCTACGTCACCCGTATGCAGAACGCCCTCACCGCGCTCGGCTATCCGGAGGGCACGCTCTCTGTCGACCTCATCCAGATGGTCCGCATGGTCGAAGACGGCAAGGAAGTCAAAATGTCCAAGCGCACCGGCAACGCGATCACCATCCGCGAGCTGTGCGAGGATATCGGCGTGGACGCCGCGCGCTGGTTCTTCGTCTCCAAGGACGTTGCGACGCACATGGATCTCGATCTCAAGCTCGCCCGCTCCAAGGACAACAACAACCCCGTGTATTACGCCCAGTATGCCTACTCGCGCATGTGCTCGATCCTCAAAAATCCCCAGATCCCCGAGTTCAAGCCGGTCGATTCCTATGACCGTCTGACCGACGAGAAGGAGCTGCAGCTGCTCAAGATGATCAGCGAGTTCCCGAAGGAGGTCGCCGCCGACGCGCTCAACCGCAAGCCGAACAAGATGACCGAGTATATCATCTCGCTCGTCAAGGTGTTCCACAGCTATTATAACTCCACGAAGGTCAACAATCCCGACGATCCCGCGCTCACCAACCAGCGTCTCGGTCTCATCAAGGCGACGATGATCACGCTCAAAAACGCGCTCCAGCTCATCGGCGTTTCCGCCCCGGAGACCATGTGATTTCCAGCCCGTGAATTTTCACAAACTGCACAAAATACAAAAAATATACAATTCACAAAAAATCAAACCGTACAACCGCCGACTTGGCGGCTGATACGAAACGAAAAAGAGAAAAGCCGCCGAAAGGCGGCTTTTCTCTTGCGTTCCAGGACTTTCGCCAACGATATTTCCAATTTTTCGGACTGCTTTTGGGTGTATTCCCCAGTATTCATTATTTTTTTCATTCCCGCCGGATTTTTCCGGCGGGTTTTCTCGTCCTTTTACGAAACTAAAGCATGGAAAATGACTGCCGAAAAAGCGCAAAACTGTTGATTTTCTGTACAACGATAAGTGCAGAAATATACAATTTATCCCGCACCGTTCTTCCAATATTTCAGTTTTCGTCGGATATGATAAGGATAGTAAATCACTGTGCCGGTGCGGAAGCGCTACGGACCGGCGCAGCCAAAAACACTATGTAGGAGATTTAAATCATGAAAGGTATTTGCGTTCGCAGCGAGATCAAGCCGCTGAAAAAAGTGCTTCTTCACCGTCCCGGCCGTGAACTTCTTCACCTGACGCCGGACCGTCTTCCGGAGCTTCTCTTTGACGATATCCCGTTCCTCAAGGTCGCCCAGCAGGAGCATGATACCTTCGCGCAGATCCTGCGCAGCAACGGCACCGAGGTCGTGTATCTCGAAGACCTGATGGCGGAAGTTCTCAAGCTCCATCCCGAGCAGACGAAACCCTTCCTTTATCAGTGGCTCTCCGAGGGCAACATCAAGACCCGCCGCTGGCAGGACAAGCTCTATGAGTACCTCATCGGCAATTTTGAAGGTAAGGCGCTCGTCGAAAAGACGATGGAAGGCATCACGCTCAAGGAAATGGGCGGCGCTTCCGCTTATTCCCTGCAGGATCTGATCGCTCCGGCGGATGATCTGATCGTCGATCCGATGCCCAACCTCTACTTCACCCGCGACCCGTTCGCGTCCGTCGGCACCGGCGTGTTCCTGCATAAGATGCGCTTCCCGACCCGCTGCCGCGAGACCATTTACGCCGACTACATTTTCCGCTTCCACCCCGATTTTGAAGGTCTGGTCAAGCGCTACTATGACCGCGACGGCCACGCCAACATCGAGGGCGGCGACGTGCTCAACCTCACCGAGGACACGCTCGCGATCGGCATCTCCCAGCGTACCTCTCCGGACGCCATCGAGGAAGCGTCCCGCAATCTCTTCGCCGATCCCGAAGCGAAGATCCGCACCGTGCTCGCGTTCGATATCCCGAGCTGCCGCGCGTTCATGCATCTCGACACCGTGTTCACCCAGATCGACTACGACAAGTACACGATCCATCCGGCGATCCTCGGGCCTCTCACCGTTTACGAGATCACCCCGGGCGTGAGCGATCCGACCGATCTCCACATCCGCCGCATCGACTCCAAGCTGGAGGACATTCTCGAGAAGTACACCCGCACCGACCACGTCAAGCTCATCAACTGCGGCGGCGACGATCTCATCGCCTCGGCCCGTGAGCAGTGGAACGACGGCTCCAACACGCTGTGCATCGCGCCGGGCAAGATCGTTGTTTACGAGCGCAACGACGTGACCAACGCCATTCTCCGCGACGAGGGCATCCAGGTCCTCGAAATGCCGTCCGCCGAGCTTTCCCGCGGCCGCGGCGGCCCGCGCTGCATGTCCATGCCGATCATCCGCGCCGAATAATTTTCATTCGCTGAATAAACCCATTCATATAACACACATTACAATCATTTCCTATAGGAGGGTAAAATATTATGGGTCTCAACATTCGCGGCAGAAGCTTCCTCACTCTTCTTGACTTCACCCCGGAAGAGATCAACTACCTCATCGACCTTGCCGTTGAGTTCAAGCGCCTGAAGAACAACGGCGTGGAGCACAAGTGGCTCTCCGACAAGCAGATCGTTCTGCTCTTTGAGAAGACCTCCACCCGCACCCGCTGCGCCTTTGAAGTCGGCGCGCGTGATCTTGGCATGGGCGTCACGTTCCTCGATTCCGGCTCTTCCCAGATGGGCAAGAAGGAATCCCTCGCCGACACCGCGAAGGTCCTCGGCCGCATGTTTGACGGCATCGAGTACCGCGGCTTCAAGCAGTCCGTCGTGGAAGATCTTGCGAAGTACTCCGGCGTTCCCGTGTGGAACGGCCTGACCGACCAGTTCCATCCCACGCAGATGCTCGCCGACATCATGACCGCCCGCGAAGAGTTCGGCGATATGCGCGGCCGCAAGCTCACCTTCTTCGGCGACGCCCGCAACAACGTTGCCAACTCCCTCATGGTCGTCAGCGCGAAGCTCGGCATGCATTTCTGCGCCTGCGGCCCGAAGGAGCTCATGCCCGAGGAGTGGCTGATCGAGAAGTGCCAGGCTGTTGCCGCCGAGACCGGCGCGGTGCTTGAGTTCACCGACGACGTCGCGCAGGGTGCGAAGGACTGCGATGTTCTCTACACCGACATCTGGCTCTCCATGGGCGAGCCTGCCGAGCTCTGGGAGAAGCGCATCAAGCTGCTCCGTCCCTACCAGGTCAACAAGGAACTCATGGCGATGGCGAAGCCCACCGCGATCTTCGAGCACTGCCTGCCCTCCTTCCACGACCGTGAGACGACCGTTGGCGAGGATATCTACCAGAAGTTCGGCCTTGAGGCGATGGAAGTCACCGACGACGTGTTCCTCGGCCACCGGGCCCGCCAGTTCCAGGAAGCCGAAAACCGTATGCACACCATCAAGGCTGTGATGTACGCCACGCTGAAGTAAGGGATCGAAACAATGGCTGAAAGAATTGTTGTCGCTCTCGGGGGAAATGCTCTTGGCAAGACCCCCGAGCAGCAGCTCGAACTTGTCCGCAACACCGCCCGCCCGATCGTTGATCTCGTCGAGAAGGGCTACGAAGTCATCATCGGCCACGGCAACGGCCCGCAGGTCGGCATGATCAACCTGGCAATGGAGTTCTCCGCCAACAAGGGCGGCGGAACGCCGTTCATGCCGTTCCCCGAGTGCGGCGCCATGACGCAGGGCTATATCGGCTACCACCTGCAGCAGGCCATTCAGCAGGAGCTGAAGAGCCGCGGCATGGAGAAGGAATGCGCCACCGTCGTGACGCAGGTCGTCGTTGACGAGAAGGACCCCGGCTTCCAGCACCCGACGAAGCCCGTCGGCAGCTTCTATACGAAGGAAGAGGCCGAGAAGATCGCCGAGGAAAAAGGCTTCATCTTCGTCGAGGACGCCGGACGCGGCTACCGCCGTGTTGTCCCCTCTCCGATCCCCAAGCGCATCGTGGAGCTGAACGTTGTCGATCAGCTCGTGCGCGCCGGTGATATCGTCATCACCGTCGGCGGCGGCGGTATCCCCGTCGTTGAGACCGAGGACGGTCTGCGCGGCGTCGCGGCCGTCATCGACAAGGACCGCGCCAGCTCCCTGCTCGCGCAGGACGTGCGTGCCGACCGTCTCATCATCCTCACCGCTGTGGACGCCGTGTGCGTCAATTACAATAAGCCCGACCAGAAGGAGCTTTCCTCCATGACGATCGCCGAGTGCGAGAAGTATATCGCCGAAGGCCAGTTCGCCCCCGGAAGCATGCTGCCGAAGGTCGAGTCCTGCATGGAGTTCGTGAAGAACAACGACCATGGCGGAACCGCGCTCATCACTTCCCTGGCCCGTGCCGCCGACGCTCTTGAAGGCAAGACCGGCACGGTCATTACCCGGTAAGCAAATTTTTGTCCCGTTTCGCATCTCCCAGCGAAGTCCGAACAAAATTTTAAGAGAGGGGTTCAAATCATGTCTAAGAAGACCAAAAGATCCATCAGCACATTTGCGATCCTGCTCGCCGTTATGCTCCTTGTGTCGATCGCCACGTGGCTCGCAGCGGGCAAGACCTACACCGGCGAGAACGGCGAGATGGCCGAAGTCGTCGGCGCCTCCGCCAGCGACATCTTTATGGGGCCTGTCAACGGCTTTGCCGACGCCTCTGACGTTATCACGTTCGTATTCTGTCTCGGCGCGTTCCTTGCCATCGTGAACGCCACCGGCGCTCTTGAAACCGGCATCCACACGCTCGTCCGCAAGCTGCACGGCAAAGAGCTCGTGCTCATTTGGATCCTCATGTTCCTGTTCTCCGTCGGCGGCACGACCTACGGCATGGGCGAAGAGACCGTTGGCTTCTACATTCTGCTCGCCGCCACGATGATGGCCGCCGGCTTTGACCCGATCGTCGGCGCGGCCACCGTCCTGCTCGGCGCCGGCACCGGCGTTCTCGGCTCCACCATCAACCCGTTCGCGACCGGCGCCGCCGTCGCTGCCGCGACCTCCGTCGGTGTCGAAGTGAACATGGGAACCACCTATGTCATCGGCATCATTCTCTGGCTCTCCGCCTACCTTCTCTCCGTGCTGTTTGTCACCGCTTACGCGAAGAAGGTCCGCGCCAACAAGGGCTCCATCCTCACCGCCGCGCAGCTCGACGAGTGCCAGAAGGCTTACGGCGGCAAGGACGTCACCACCGCGAAGCTCACCGGCCGCCAGAAGGCCGTGCTGTGGCTGTTCGCTCTCTCCTTCGTCGTGATGATCCTCGGCTTCATTCCCTGGGGCAGCCTGAGCGAAACCATGTACAACGCTTTCTCGAGCTCCACCACCTGGCTCACCGGCGCCTGCCTCGGCGACTGGTGGTTCTATGACGCCGCCACCTGGTTCCTGCTCATGGGCATCATCATCGGCATCGTCGGTCTCGAGGACAAGGGCCAGCTCATGAAGCTCATCGCCAACGGCTTCAGCGACATGGTCTCCGTCAACCTCGTCATCGCCATGGCTCGTGCCACCAGCGTTATCATGGCCGCCACCGGTCTCGGCACCTGGCTGGTCGAAGCCTCCGTCACCGCGCTCAGCCAGTCCGGCGTTTCCGCGGGTGTGTTTGCTCTGCTTGACTACATACTCCACGTCGGTCTCAGCTTCCTCGTTCCGAGTTCCTCCGGTCTCGCCGGTCTGTCCGCCCCGATCGTCTCCCCGATCGTCGCCGGCATGGGCTGGAGCGTAGAGACCTCCATCATGATCAACGTTGCCGCCAACGGCTTCGTCAACCTCTTCACCCCGACCTGCGGCTTCATCATGGGCGGTCTCGCGCTCGCGCGCGTCCCCTACGAGAGCTGGCTGAAGTGGGCGTGGAAGCTGCTCCTCACGCTGTTCGTCGTCGTCGGCGTCGTCCTTACGATCGCGATGGCGGTGCTGAGCTGAATTTCCGCTTGAGTTATCCCATGATCTAATGGTAAAATACCGGTTGTACGCCCCATGGCGTACAACCGGTATTCTTCAAACAAGAGCCGCTTCGCCTGCTCTTGTTTGAGAAGGGCTGCGGCTCGCCGCAGCGCACCCGCTTTGCCCGCACGTTTGCGAGACTTTTCAGTCATTTGTAAAAAAGGACGGTGCAGATTATGCCCAGACGAGCCATGCTCCAGGATGCCCGCGCCTCCGCGTCCGACCCCGCCGTGATCTGCTCGTTCGATTACGAGGCGATCGACAAGCCCACCCGCGCGATCATCCATCAGGCGGCACGCTTTCTTTACGTAAAGCGCGGCCGCGGAAAGCTCGTCATTGACGGCGAGGAGTACGTCCTCCAGCCCAACACGCTCGTCGCCATCACGCCGTGGAAGATCACCGACACGGTAGAAGTGACGGAAACGCTCCAGTTCATCAAGGTCATATACGACTATTCCTATCTCAACTCTGTATTCAAGAGCGTTCTCGGCTCGGGCGATGCTTCCGCCGAGCCCCTGCGCTTTCTCACCGTGGAGCCGGTCGCCTATCTCGACAGCGTACAGGCGGAGTATGTGGACGGCATCATGGAGCATCTCAAGGCGGAGCTCGGCGTGGAATCCACGCGTGTCAAGCCTCCGGACAAGCCGTTTTCGCAGCTCTATACGGTCAACAAGCTCATCGATCTGATGGTCGTTTACCGCCGGTATATCATGTCGCACCGCGGCGAGCTGGACTCCGGACGGGAGGAGACCGTCAAGGATCAGTCCGTTTTGAGCTACATTTATGCCCATTCCGCGGAAAAGCTCACGCTCTCACAGGTCGCGGAGGCGTTCTTTCTTTCGGAATCGGCGCTCTCCAAGCAGATCGCCGGCATGACCGGCACGACGTTCTCCAAGCTCCTGAGCAGCATCCGCGTGGAGAAGGCGTCGGACTATCTCATCTATACGGATCTCACGCTCGACGAGATCGCGGGGCTCTGCGGCTTTGTGGACGCCTCGCATGTATCCAAGCACTTTGCGCAGCGCGTCGGCATCACGCCGATGCAATACCGCAAGATCTATTCCAAGGCCGTCACCAAGTTCAACATCTCCGACAAGGCGATCGCCTTTGCGCTGACGGACTATATCTACAAAAATTATGAGACCGAACGGCTCACCGCCGCAAGCGTCGCCGCCGAATTCGGCGTGTCGGTGCCGGAAATGAACCGTCTGCTTCTCTATTATAACGAGATGAACTTTGATACGCTGCTCAACTCCACGCGCATCAATAAAGCGTGCGAAACGCTCGTATCGACGGACTATCTCGTGATCGACGTTGCCGTCGCCGTCGGCTACAGCAACATCAAAACGTTCAACATGAATTTTTACCGCTTCAAGGAAATGACGCCGACGGAGTTCCGCGACCGCATAACCCTTCAGCGCACAGACGGCAGCGAAACGCACGGAAAGGGCCGCGGCGCGCGCCGCCGCACGGTGCCCGTCCGGGCACCGGAAACCGCAAAGGAGACGACAGAATGAAATCCGGAAGACAGGGCACCATTCTCCGAATCATTTCGGAGCAGAGCATTGAAACGCAGAATCAGCTCATGGACGAGCTGAAAAAGCGCGGCATTGACACCACGCAGGCTACGCTCTCGCGCGACATCCGCGAGCTCCGTCTCGTCAAGCAGCGCAGCGCGGACGGCACCAG
>DPHR01000035.1:0-3385 GCA_003522945.1 Clostridiales bacterium | reverse complement strand
ACGCTGCGGCGGAGGTCGCGCCCGCGCCGGAGATGAGCCAGGGGCTCAAGGAAAATCTCCGCCAGACCGTGACAGGCGTTTATGCCTGCCAGAATCTCGTCATCATCAAGACGCTGCCGGGGCTCGCCCCTGCGGTGTGCACCGCCGTGGACGGCATCGCTCCCCTGCCGGGGCTTGTCGGCTCGCTTTCCGGCAACGACACGGTGTTTCTCGCCATGCGCGACAACGCCGCCGCCGAAACCCTCGCCCGCGAAGGCCGCAGCCTGTTCATGGGGTGAATCCCGGATAACCGACCATCCCCGCCGGAAACTCTATCCGGCGGGGATGATTTTTGTGTGTTTCTTTGACGCCTGCACGTTCCGGCCGCCGTCCACCGCTTCCATTTGCACCGCGGTGATACAACCGTGATTTTGCGGTTTTCCGCGTTTTTGCGCGCAAACGATCCCGTCAGGAAATTTTCCGGACGGGATCGTTTTTTCTTTATTCGAGATTGAGGCGCTTGCTGAGGATGGCGCGGGTGGCGAAGAAGAAGCCCGTGCCCTTGAGTAGTTCCAGACCAATGCCGATGCCGATCGTGGAGGCCATCATGCCGACGCCCTGAACATGCCAGCCGGTATCGTCCAAGCAGAACTCCCAGTTCAACAGCACATTGGGAAATGCATCGGACTGGAGGAGCGACATGCACCCATTCATAATAATGCTGAAGGCGATGCTGATGCCGACATAGGCAAGCAGCGCAAACCATCCGCGGTTTTTCTTCGCGAGATGCCCGATCGAGATGGCGGTGTAAATTTGCAGGATCGAAACCGCCGCCGCGATGAGCGTGTACACGATGAACTCCGCGACGACCCAGCCCGTTCCGGCAGGCAGCGGGTTTACGCGCAGATAGCGGCCCGCTTCCTGGAACGCCTGCGCAACGTCGCTGAAGTTGAGCGGCGTGAGCACAGCCATCAAAAGCACCCCGCTCAGCAGCGCGACAATGGCGCTCGCCACGGAGAAGATCATGCTCGTGAGCGCTTTGGAGGCGATGTGCGCCGTGCTCGTCACGGGCAGCGTGAACATGAGATAGCCTTCGTTTCCGAGAAGGCCCTTATAAAAGCGGTCGATAATAAAAACGAGCACAAAAATACCCATCGCAACATAGAGCGCCACAAGCAGGATCATCGGCAGGACACCGAAAACGAAGCTCACGAGCCCACTCTGAGTATCACCCGCGAGCACGAAGCGGATCGTAAGGCCGTTGATCGCGCCGAGCAGCGCCAGGCCGATCCAGATCAGCGAAAACGTGCGGATACCCGAGCGCAGATCGTATTTCATCAGTTTACCGAGCATTGTATTCCCCTCCATTCCCCATGACCGGCGCGCGGAACATGTTGCGGAACAGCTCATCCACGCTGCCGCCGGTGCGCTCGCGGATGCTGTCGGTGCTCTCGTGCAGGACGACCTGTCCCTGCTGGAGGAAGACCGCCTCGTCGAGCACCTGTTCCACATCGAGGATCAGGTGCGTCGAAATGAGTACCGTACCGTTTTCGTTATAATTCGTCAGGATCGTGCGCAGAATAAACTCGCGCGCCGCCGGATCGACGCCCGCGATCGGCTCATCGAGCAGATAGAGCCGCGCGCGGCGGGACATGACGAGCATGAGCTGCATTTTTTCGCGCGTGCCCTTCGAGAGCGTTTTGATCCTTCTGCCTGCTTCCAGACCGAGCACGCGGCACATTTCCTCCGCCTTGGCGCGGTCAAAGTCGGCATAGAAGTCCGAGAACATATCGATCATATCGCCGACACGCATCCAGTCGGGGAAATATCCCCGGTCGGGCAGATAGCTCGTGATCGCCTTTGTCTCTACGCCGGGCAGGAGACCCGCAACGCGCGCCTCACCCGCCGTCGGCTGAAGAAGGCCGTTGAGGATCTTAATAAGTGTCGTCTTGCCCGAGCCGTTCGGGCCGAGCAGACCGACGATCTTGCCGGACGTAAGGCTCAGATCAACGCCGCGCAGCGCCTGCACCGCTTCAAAGCTCCGGCACAGCCCGGTGCATTTTACCAGTTCTTCATTCATCGTTCTTTTTCCTTTCCGCCTGCGCCATGTCCGCGGCCTCACCGCGGGAATAGCCCAGCGCTCCCATTTCCTTGAAAAAGTTTTCCGTGCATTCCACGGCCAGCCGCCGCCGCATCTCCTCGAGCGCCCCGGCGTTTTCCGTCACGGTACGGCCGAGCGTCCGGTTCGTTGTGACGAGTCCGAGCGTTTCAAGCTGCGTGATCGCGCGCTGCATCGTGTTCGGATTAACGCCCGCCTCCGCCGCCAGCTCCCGCACCGCGGGAAAGCGCGACCCCAGCGGATACGCGCCCGTGATGATCCGCCGCGCCAGCTGCTCGGTGAGCTGCTGCCAGATCGGCCGCGAGCCCTGAATCGCAAAGTCCATGCCAGCCCTCCTTGTTGTATTGCTGTATTAAGCTATTAGTACACTACTACACTCATACAGTTTTGTCAAGCCCTTTTTTAATTTTTCCTGTGGATTCCGCGCGGGGAATGTGGTAACATGAAAATGTTCAAATAATCTTAAAATTTTTTTGCTTTTTACTGAACCGCGTGTTGGGAAAAACCGTCTTTCTTTACAGAAAGGCGGCAGGCCTTTTAGAGAGAGTTTGCGTATGACAGCCGAAGAGTTTACCGTCCAGATCATGGACATGAAAAAAACGCTCTACCACGTTTCCTGCGGCATTCTCCGCAGCGAGGCTGACCGGGAGGACGCGGTGCAGGAGTGCATATGCAAGGCGTGGGAAAAGCGCGATTCGCTCAAAAGCGCGGGCGCGTTCCGCGCATGGGTGACGCGCATTCTTATCAACGAATGCTACGACATCTGCCGCCGGGGGAGCAAGATCGTTCTTCTCGACGAGATGCCGGAGGCGGTCGCCCCCGAGAGCGGCGACCGCGAGCTGCGCGACGCCGTGATGGGTTTGGATGAGATCTACCGTATGCCGATCCTCTTATTTTATGTAGAGGGGTTCAGCATACGGGAGATATCCCGTATTTTGCAGATCCCCGAAGGTACGGTCAAATCCCGGCTGTTTGCCGGGCGCGGAAAGCTCCGCGAAGTTTTGGGTGAGGAGGTGCCGGTATGAGGGATTCCTGGGACAATATGTTTGAAGAGGTTCCCGCATCGTTTGAGGCACGGATGAAGGAAACACTTTCCGCGCTGGAGGAAAAGCCGAAGATACGGCGCTTCCGGTTCGGTACGGGCGCTCTCGTCGCGGCGGCGCTGCTCGTCGCGGTGCTCGGCGGCACGGCGCTGGCTACGGACTTTTTCGGTCTGAAGAGTCTCACCGTCACCGACCCGAACGCCTCCCCCGCCGCGGTCTCCGCCACGGCGGAGCCGGTGAGCGA
>DPHR01000176.1:4429-7584 GCA_003522945.1 Clostridiales bacterium | reverse complement strand
GCGTACCGCCCATACAGCGCCTGTCCCGCGCTGTTGTACACCGCCGTCGTGTTGCCGAAGTTGTTGAACTGGTAGATGACGTACCGCCCGAGGTTGTCCGTCACCTTCGTCGTGTTGTCGCCGTAGGCGAATGTGAGAGACGTTACGCTCGTGTTTTTGGACGTATACGAAAGCGCCGTCGTGCGCGCGGGGCTGGCGGACGAGCACGAGACGGAGAGCGTATCGCGGCTGCCGTCCGCGTTCTCGATGTCCGAGGCGGAGGTCATGATGTGCGCGCCGTCCCAAGCGTACGTTACGCTCTCCCCGTCATGATAGGTGACGGAGGCGAGGTCGCCCGCCGCGGTATACGCATACGTCACCGTCTCGATGGCGTCCGAACCCGCGCCGGTATAGGTGAGCTGCGTGAGGCGGCCGTCTGCGTAGGTGAAGGCATAGTGCCGCCCCGCGCCGTCCGTGAGGGCCGTAACGCGGCTGCCGTCCGACGTGATGCTTATGGCGTTCCCGTAGGCGTCCTTTACGGCGGTGAGCTGTCCCGCGGACGAGAACTCCATGGTGTTGCTCTTCTTGTCCGTGATGGTGTATCCGCTGTCGGAGACCGTCAGGGTATACCCGTACCCCAGCTCGTCCTTCCATACGCCGTTCGCGGAGACAAAGTACTTCTCCGTGCCGTCCCCGTCCGTCCAGCGGTAATAGCTCGTGCCGGAGACGGTGCATGCCTCGATGCTCTGCGCGTAGTTGCTGCGCCAGCCGTAGCCGTATCCAATATCATTTGCTCTGGCGGCGAGACTGTAGCAGAAGCCCGGCGCGGCGCTCATCCGGCTGCCGCCGTAGCTCATGTCCGTGCGGCTGAGAAGGTAGTTGCCCGAGAAGTCCTGCACATACGCCGTGCCCGCACGGCCGAGGCTCTGGGATGTGTAATCCCAGCACTCTTCGAGGCCGCTCGTGTTGATGTAGAAGATCTCCAGCTTGGGATAGCGGTTGTTGCCGCTGTTTTCCTTTGCGTAGTAGTAATACCAGCAGTAGGTGCTCTCGTCCATGGACTTTATCATAAGTCCGTTGTTGAGCTCTCCGGCGTACCACCCGCGCGCCGCGCGGGTGATGTCGAAGATGTTATAGCCCATGCGCCGGTTGTTGTTGAGCTTGAAGTCGAGCGCCGTCTCGTCGCAGGCGGGCTGGCCGTTCCAGTAGATTCCGTTATAATCGACCCACTCCGGAGCCGTGACCTGATATATACTGCTTTCGACCGTACCGGAGACCTTGGAGCTGAACTCGCAGTAATAGTGCAGTTTGGCGCTCACAATGACGTCCGAGCTGCCGATGGAGGGAAGGTCGTTGATGCGGATGTACGCACGGCAAACGCCGCTCGTTCCGGCGTTCCCCACGATGAGATTGATCGTGGAGGGGTAGGCACGGCCGGGCGAGTTATCCTTGACATAGCAGTCCTCGAAGCTGGAGGTGCTGAGCATGGTATAGATCGTGGGGTCGAGCGTCACGGGCCAGCTGCGCGCAGAGTCGGAAAGCCAGTCATGGTCCGGGCGGCAGACCATGGCATATTCGCCGGTGTTTAGCGTATACAGCTCGACCGCGACATTGCCGATGAGCCCGTCCGCGTCGTAGAGGTACGAGGGCGGGATATAGAAGATGATCTCGCCGTTCTCGTCCGTGAAGTCGATGCTGCCGTCCTCGTGGAGCTTGGGCGTGAGTCCCGGCGCCGCGATGGTGGAGGAGTACACTTCCGACGTAGAAGCTAAACTTTGGAGGATATAGCTTTCTTTGAGAGAGTTGCTCTGGAGGTCGTAACGGATGTCCGCGCCGCCGTATACGCCCGCATAGGTGACGCTGCTTTCGGTATGCACGGCGGTCATGCGAGCATTCGCGCCCGCGGGTGTTTCCGGCGCGGACGATACCGCGGACGACGACGACGCGCCGTCCGGACGGAAGTACAGGGTATATCCGCGGTGCGTCACGGCGATGCGGTTCGTATCCGTGAGCGACGTGGGGAACGTCACGGAGAGCGCTCCCGCGGCGTTGCGCAGCGCCGGTTCGGTGATATCCAGCGTTTCGCTGTAGTCCAGCGCTGCGTCCATGGAAGCCGTTCCGGCAGCGTCCGTAATGCCGCCGCCCTGCTCCTCGCTCACGACCGCGCCGGTCGGCACGCCCGCGTGCGCGGCCACGGTATACGAGGCCGTGGTCTCGTTCAGGCGGTTGTCGATGTCCTGCCACGCGCCGTTCTCCTCGTAGTGCACGGCGCTGGGGTACACGACCGCCATTTTGGCCCCGTTTTCCAGCGTATACTGTTTCGTGAACTCCTCGCGCAGGGAGGTATCTTCCCCGAGCACGGCGATCTCGTCCGCCGCCACGGCGTCCGACATATCCACCGGCTGGAAGCTTTCGTTCGTATAGGAGGCATCCCCATCCGCTGCCAGCGCCGTTACCGGCAAAAGCTGGAACAGGAAAACCACCGAAAGAAACAGGCACAGGGCTTTTTTCAGACGAGACATGGTTTGTCCCCCTTGATACAAAAATGACACAATGTCGCAGATCGATAAAATTGCATAATTTCATCAGGTTTACGGACTTCGTGTCTGGGAAAATTATATATGTTCAGATTTGCTTTTGCAAGTAAAATGTTTATCATTGGGGTCTCCGGTCAAAAAGAGGAATACACTCGTACGATCTTATCTAAACGCCAAAAGCGGAACGACGTATAACGCCGTTCCGCTTTTGCCATCCGATTCGCCGCCGGGAGAGAGGACCGGCTGCGGGCTGGACGATCGCCCAAGAAAGGGGAGAAATGAGAGGGAAAGAAATAATTGGAGGTTTTGTCTGTCTTGCTTCGTCCGACTGTCTGTATATTACCGGAAATCCGCGCTGTTTTCCTGAACAGACCGTGTTATTTCTGAAAACAAACTGTGAATAACGCGTCCCGGGCAAAGTTTTCTTCCTGCCGGAAAGCTGTCTCTCCTTCCCCGGTAAGATGCAAAAAGCGGAACGACGTAACGCCGTTCCGCTTTTGCCGTCCGATTCGCAGCCGGGAGAGAGAACGGCTGCGGGCTGGAGGATCGCCCGAAAGGGGAGAAATGAGAGGGAAAGAAATAATTGGAGGGATTCATCTGTCTTGCTTCGTCCGACTGTCTGTATATTACCGGAAATCC
>DPHR01000176.1:3509-4297 GCA_003522945.1 Clostridiales bacterium | reverse complement strand
CTGTCTGTATATTACCGGAAATCCCCCGAAGTTTCCTAAACAGACTGTGTTATTTCTGAAAACAAAATGTGAACGACGCCGAGGGCGTGTATAAATTCTTTTCGTACCGGTAAAAATACCCTCGAATCCCAAATCGAGGAGGTTAACCATGGAGGAAAAGAAAGGCTTCAGCAAAAAGCTGAATGCGTTCTTTGCCGGGAAGGGCTTCTACATAGTCCTTCTTCTGTGCGCCGTACTGGTCGGGGCTTCGTTCTGGCTGGTTGGACGCGGAAGCGGGGCTGATGTAGAGCGCGATCCGGTCAAGGAAACGAACATCCCGGCTTCGGCGCAGGAGACCGCGCCGCCGCAGGGCAGCATCCCCGTTATGAACACGGAGGAAGACGAGCGTCTCCCGCTCGGCACGGGCGTCCTGCCCGCCGCGGAGGGCGAGGAGATGCCGGAAGCGCAGGCCCCCGCCGTGCAGGAGGAGCTGCCGGACGTTCCGGTATCGGTGAACGAGAGCGCTCCGCAGTTCATCCGTCCGGTAAACGGCGTGCTGCTTCGCGGCTTCAGTGCGGAGGCGCTCTCCTATGACCGCACGATGGCCGACTGGCGCGTCCATCGCGGCTGGGACATCGCATGCGCCGCAGGCGAGCCGGTGCTTGCCGTATCCGACGGCACGGTGACGGCGGTGTATGAGGACGATCTTCTCGGCACCGTTGTGGAGATCGACCACGGAAACGATGTCGTGAGCGTGTACGCCAATCTCGACGTTTCCCCCGCCGTCGGCGTCGGGCAGACGGTCGCCT
>DPHR01000176.1:3077-3256 GCA_003522945.1 Clostridiales bacterium | reverse complement strand
TCGGGCAGACGGTCGCCTGCGGCGACACGGTCGGCGCCGTCGGCTCAACGGCGCTCGCCGAATCCGGCGAGGAGGCGCATCTCCACTTCGCCATGCGGCGCGGCGGCAGCACCGTTGACCCCGCCGAATATGTGCCGGAGACCTGAGGCGGAACTTTTTTCGGGCGGCTGCGTCTTAGT
>DPHR01000176.1:1006-2891 GCA_003522945.1 Clostridiales bacterium | reverse complement strand
GCTGCGTCTTAGTATGAGACGCAGCCGCTTACTTTTTTCCGCCGATTGACGAGCGGCGGCAAAACGGCTATACTTATGATTTGATATATTGCTGTACCGGGAGGACGCCATGCATCCGATCACAAAGAAACAGAAAATACAGTACATACTCGCCGCCGCGGGCTTTGTCCTGCTGGCGCTGGCGCTGCTGTTTCTGCTTTTGCAGGGTCCGTCCGGCGGGAAATCCGACGCGGACGCGGCACCGACGCCAGAAGTGACCGCCGCCCCCAGTGCCTCCGCCGGTCTCACCATCGCCGGAGTGGATGTCGATCCCGCGGCGGACAGCTTTGAGCTTGCCGGAAAGACGCTCTCCGCCGGGGACTGCGCCTCCATCGCCTCGCTCGGGAATCTTACGACGCTCTCGCTGACGAACTGCAATATATCGGACGTGCATTTTCTTTCAGGACTTACACAGCTGCGCACGCTCATTCTCTCCGATAACGCCATGGCGGACGCTTCGCCGCTCGCATCGCTCTCGCAGCTTCGCACGCTGTATCTCGACCGGAATCCGGTCGCCGACCTTTCCGTCCTCTCGCCGCTCTCTGCGCTCACGACGCTCTCCATTCAGGGCGTGGAGATCGCGGACTATGTGCTCGAAGACCTGCAAAAAGCGCTGCCCGGCTGCCGCATATTCAGCGACAGCGTCGTGAAGGGCTCGCGTCCGGTGTCTCTCGGCGGGCTGGACTTCACCGAATCGGTCGAATCGCTCGACCTTTCGGGCCGCGGCATCACGGACATTTCCGCGCTCTCCGGCTGCTCGGAGCTGCGCGAGCTCAATCTCTCGAACAACCCGATCGCCGATATCTCCACGCTCGCCCTGCTGCCGAAGCTCACCTCGCTCGATCTGAGCGCCACGGGACGGAGCGATCTCGATAATGAGCTTCTCTCGTCGCTGCGCTCGCTCTCGTACCTGAAGCTTGAAAACAACGACGGCGTCACCGCCGAGGGCATTGACGCGCTGCAATCGGCGCTGCCGAGCTGCCAGATCGTCCATGAGCCGAAGTACTATACCGTCGTTTTCGGCGACCAGTCCTTCTCGTCGGACGCCTCCGATGTGACGGTGGACGCGCTGGGACTCACAACGCTCTCCGGCATTGAGAAATTTCACCAGCTGCGGCGGCTGAGCGCCTACGGCAACACGCTCACCGACCTCGCGCCGCTCGCGGAGCTGTTCTCCGTGGAAGAGCTGCAATTGGGCTACAATAACCTTTATGATCTTTCCGCCCTGACCGGCCACACGGCGCTGCGGCGGCTCATTCTCGACCACAACGCCCTGCGCGACATCACCGCGCTCTCCGGCTGCACCGCGCTCGAGGAGCTCGATCTCAGCTATAACGACCTGAACTCCCTTGCGGCGCTCCGCTCGCTCACGCAGCTTCGCACGCTGAACATCACCGGAAATCCGGCTCTCACCGCTGATATGGTGCGCTCGCTGCAGGAGGCTCTCCCCGCCTGCCAGATCATCACGGACATCGATCTCTCCATGCCGGAGCCGACGCCCGAACCGCCCGCGGAAACACCGCAGCCCTGACCGTACCGGTTTAAAAAACACAAAAACCGCCCATACTATGTGTATAACCTACATAGAAGGGCGGTTCTTTTTATGCATAAAAACGACAGGCTGCGGCCATGGGAAACGGCGCTGCTCGCAGCGGTGTGCGTAACGCTGCTCACCGGCGTATGGGCGCAGGGGCGGCAGAGCGCGCTTGCGGACAAGGTCGTGCGGCTGCACGTGATCGCCGCGTCCGACAGTGCGGAGGATCAGCGCGTGAAGCTCGAGGTGCGGGATGCGCTGCTCGCATATCTCACGCCGCGGCTGGAAGCCGCATCCGGCGCGCAGGATGGT
>DPHR01000176.1:401-862 GCA_003522945.1 Clostridiales bacterium | reverse complement strand
CCGCATCCGGCGCGCAGGATGCCGCCGCGGTGATTGCCGCGGCGTCGGGGGAGCTTCAGCGTATCGCGGAGACCGCAAGCGGCGGCAGTGCCCGCGTGGAGCTCGGGCGTGAAACGTACCCCACGCGGGAATACGAAACGTTCTCGCTCCCGGCGGGCGTGTATACGTCGCTTCGCGTAACGCTCGGCGCGGGCCGCGGGCGAAACTGGTGGTGCGTGGTGTATCCTCCGCTCTGTACATCGGGCGTGGAGACCGCGCAGGAAGCCGCCGTGCTCTCGGATGACGATGTAAAGCTCATCACCGAAGACGGCGATGGCTACGTCCTTCGCTTCCGTCTGCTCGAATGGTGGGGCTCTCTCACCGGCAAGTGATCTCGGAATACCATTTCGGCACGAGCGTCCGGAAGAAATCGCAGTCGCGGATGATGCGCACAGCGCGCGCTGCGGCGAGCCGCGGCCTTT
>DPHR01000176.1:0-190 GCA_003522945.1 Clostridiales bacterium | reverse complement strand
GCCCAACGCAGTGGGTCTCGTTTGTGAGCGTGTCAAAACCCCTTTTTGACGCACGCAAAAGGCACTCTCTTACGAGAGTGCCTTTTCGCATAATCAATACTGGTAATGGTGCGCGTCCTGCAAGACCATTTCCTTCACCTTCATGAGGCGTACCTTCGTGGAGTTTTCGTTCTCCTCGAGCTTCATGGAG
>DPHR01000096.1 GCA_003522945.1 Clostridiales bacterium | reverse complement strand
GTATAGGGCGAGTGCGCCACGAGCGGGCCGAAGCCCTGTTCGACCGCCCACGCGCGGAACGCCGCGACGTCCGCTTCCTCCACCTTGGCCGCCGCGCCGCCGCGCGGATTGCGCGTAAAGAAGGCGAACGTGTTCGCGCCGAGCGCCGCGGCGCGCTTCCCCATCGCCATATACCCTCCGGCAGAGGATACATGGTAGCCGAGATACAGTGTGTTAGTTGACATAATATTCTCCTGCTGCGTTTTTTTCAGTATAGCACAGTTTCCGAAATAGGAAAAGCCCGCGGTATTTTCGCCGCGGACTTTTCCTATGCAGAGAGCACATAAACAAAAGAGGCAATCGAATCCGCGTAGCACTCCTGCCGAAAACCCAGCTTTTCAAAAAGGCACAGGCTTTTCCGATTGCCTTTGTCGATCAGCGCCACAATATCCAATGTCGGATACTTTTCCCGGACAGAACGGATCACTTCCCGCAGCATTTCACAGGCATATCCATTTCTCTGGAAACGAGGGGCAACGGTGATACCCAGCGTGATACAGTCCCCCGGCTTATAAAAGTACGCCAGTTCGCCTACAAGCTCCAAGCTGTTTCTTTGGGCGATCCCAAAGTGCTGTTCCTGCTTGTCTGACAGGAAAACATCGCTTTGAAACTTCTCAATATACGCCTCGATATCCGGAAGCGTGAAGGCCTCCCACCGCTGATACCGTCGGCATGCCTCGTCGTTTCGGTATCCGCTGATGCTTTCCGCATCGGATAGCTCCAGATTCCGAAGAGACAGCCTCTCCGTTTCTAAATAAATCGTACGTTTTCTCCTTCTAAATAAATCATACGTTTTCTCCGTGTTCGCCGGGAGATTTTATCTTGTCGGGACGATCTCCAGCCAGTAGCCGTCCGGGTCCTGGATGAAGTAGATGCCCATGGCGTCGTTTTCAAAGCAGATGCAGCCCATTTCGCTGTGGAGCGCGTGCGCCGCGGCGAAATCGTCCGCACGGAACGCGAGATGGAATTCTTCCTCGCCGATGTCGTAGGCCTGCGGATGGTCGCGCAGCCACGTGAGCTCGAGTTCAAAGTCGGAAGCGTCGTTGCCGACATACACGATGATATACGAACCGTCGGCGGCTTCCTTGCGCCGCTTTTCGTGCAGGCCGAGCGCTTTCTCGTAAAACGCAAGTGAGGCGGCAAGGTCGCAGACGTTATAGTTTTCATGGATCATTTTGAACTGCATGGCTTTTCTTCCTTTCAGATCGTGAATGTCTGGTTGGGCGCGGTTATATCGGCGATCCTATCGCGGTAGGCTTCCGTTACGCTCATCGCCTTGAATTTGGGGATGTACTCGTACTTTTCCCACATGTGCATCGGGAACGCCTTGCGGATGTCCGCCGAGCGCATCATGGCGTCAAAGCCCATCCAGTAGTTTGCGCCGAGGCGCGGGTCGAGCGGGAGAAACGCCGCGTCCAGCCGGACGCCGTTGAGCTTGGCGATCTCGGCAAAGTAGCGGTTTTTCATATCGCGCTCCTCCTCCGGCGTATCGTCCGGCCACGCCCACCAGTGGAGATCGCCCGCGTGGTATACGGTCTTTCCGGCGTAGTTTACAACGAACGCAACGCCGCAGTCGGTCGAGCCTATGGTGGAAACACTCATCGCCCCCCTCTTTCCGCCCGGAAAGATGCGGCGGCAGTCTGGCCCTGTGCGGACAACCGGGGCCTTTTCCCCGGCAGGAACGGTGCGTATATCGTCCGAGAGAATGAACGTGTGGCGCGGGTGGTCGGCAAAGCGGGTAAATATCTCCGGATTGAAGTGGTCGGAATGATGGTGGCTCGCGAAAACGCACAGGCGCTTATCGCGGTCTATCTCCGGCAGCTCGCCCTCGGCATAGTCAAAAAGACAGACAATATCCTCCCATTCCGCAAGAAACGCGCTGTGCCGGATGTATGTAATGCGCATGGTGCGCCTCCTTCATGATTTACATAAGCGAAAACAGTGTTTTTTATGTAAATCAAGTATACGGGCCGCGGGGCGCTCGGGCAAGTTACAGTTTTGACTTTTTTCTGTCAGTTTCTGCCAACGTCGGCAGCGAGCATCGAAAGCGCGATACGCTTTTTCGCCGCGTCCACCTCGACGACGGCAACATCCACCACGTCGCCCACGCGGACAACGTCCGATGGCTTTCGCACAAAGTTGTCCGAAAGACGCGAGATATGCACAAGGCCGTCCTGATGCACGCCGATATCGACGAACGCGCCGAAGTCCACAACATTGCGCACCGTACCGCGCAGCTTCATGCCGGGCTTCAGATCCTTGAGCTCCAGAATATCGGTGCGCAGCAGCGGCGCGGGAAGCTCGTCGCGCGGGTCGCGGCCGGGCTTCATCAGATCGGACACGATGTCCGAGAGCGTCGGCACGCCGACGCCGCAGTGCGCCGCCGCTTTTTCCTCGCCGAGCGCCTTTACGCGCTCACGCAGCTCTCCGACGCGGTGGGCGCGCACATCCGCCTCCGTATAGCCGCAAAGGGCGAGCAGCTTTTCCGCCGCGGCGTAAGACTCCGGATGGACGCCGGTCGCGTCGAGAACGTTTTTCCCCTGCGTCACGCGCAGGAAGCCCGCGCACTGCTCAAACGCCTTCGGCCCGATGCGCGGCACCTTTTTGAGCGCGGCGCGCGACGGGTACGCCCCGTTTGCCTCGCGGTAGGCGACAATATTTTTCGCCGCCGTGTCGTTGAGTCCGGCGACATAGGAAAGGAGCGGCGCCGACGCCGTGTTCAGATCGGCGCCAACGGAGTTTACGCAGTCCTCCACCACGCCGCGGAGCGTTTCGTCCAGCCGCGCGGGGGGCATATCGTGCTGGTACTGCCCGACGCCGATGCTCTTCGGCTCGATCTTCACGAGCTCGGCGAGCGGGTCCTGCAAGCGCCGCGCGATGGATACCGCGGAGCGGAGCGAAACATCGTAATCCGGAAATTCCTCCGCGCCGAGTTTGGACGCCGAATAGACGCTCGCCCCCGCCTCGTTTACGACCATGTAGGCCACGCCGGGAAGGTCGCGGATCACGTCGGCGATAAATATCTCCGACTCCTTGGACGCCGTTCCGTTGCCGATGGCGATGGCGGTAACGCCGTGGCGGCGGATCATGGCGGTGAGAGTTTTGCGCGCCTCGTCCTTCCGGTTGTGCGGCGGCGTGGGGTACACAACGCCGGTTTCCAGCACCTTGCCCGTCTCGTCCACGACGGCGATCTTGCAGCCGGTGCGGTACGCCGGGTCAAAGCCCATGGTGACGCGGTTTCGGAGCGGCGGCTGCATCAGCAGCGGCTGGAGATTCTGTCCGAAGGCGCGGATGGCTGCCTCGTCCGCCGCGTCCGTCAGCTCGCCGCGGATCTCCCGCTCCGCGGACGGCTCAATGAGCCGCCGCCACGCATCTTCACAGCAGGCATTTACGAAAGCATTCGAGATGCTGATGCCGCGGAACACCGCCCGGCGGATCTCCTGCAGGGCGAGCGCGTCCTCGATCTCCACGCCGGCCTTGAGCATTCCCTCCCGCTCGCCGCGGTTCACCGCGAGAACGCGGTGGCCCTGCACCCTGGACACCGGCTCGCGGTAGTCATAGTACAGGCGGTACACGCTGTCCTCGTCCGTTGCGGCCTTTGCCCAGAGCACGCCGCGCGTGCGGTACAGCCGCCGGAGCGCGGCGCGGATGGCGGCATCGTCCGAGATCGTTTCGGCGATGATATCGCCCGCACCGGCGAGCGCGTCATCAGTTGACATAACTCCTTTTTCTTCGTTCACATACGGCGCGGCCAGCGCTTCGAGTGTGCCGGATGTGACCGTCTGCGAGAGCAGCAGCTCCGCGAGCGGGGCAAGTCCCTTTTCACGCGCGATCGTGGCGCGCGTGCGGCGCTTCTGCTTGTAGGGGCGGTAAATATCCTCGACCTCGGCGAGCGTCTGCGCGTTTTCGATGGCGGCAGAGAGTTCGTCCGTGAGCTTGCCCTGCGCTTCAATGGCGCTCACGACGGCGGCCTTGCGCTCGTCGAGACCGCGCAGATACGCGAGCCTGTCCGCGATGGCGCGGATGGTCTGATCGTCGGTCGTGCCGTGCATCTCCTTGCGGTAGCGCGCGATGAACGGGACGGTGTTGCCCTCGTCGAGCAGACGGAGGATGTTCTCTATATGCTCCTCCCGGCGGGAAAACTCCTTCGCAAGAAGGGGGGTGAATTTATCCATGCGTGGTGTCTCCTTCAAAAGATTGGATATGAATTTTACCACAATTCCCCGCGCCGGGCAAGGAGCATTGTTTCCTGTTGACAAGTTTACTTGGCGCTGCTATAATAACGACAAGAAAACTTGGCATAGGAGGATCGATATGGAAAAGGAAGAAATTCTGGCGATCAGCCGCCGGGAAAACAAGAACCGGGATCTTACGGAAGCGGCAACGGCACAGCAGGCCGGGAATATTGCCGGGCGTGTCGGCGCATGTGTGTGCTGTCTGGTGTCCGTGGTCTTCGTCTGGGCGACCGGAACGATGCTCTACAGTCCCTGGGTCATTTATTTCAGCATTCTCGGCACGCACAGTCTGGTGACATACCGAAAAAAGAAAAGGAAAACGGAGCTTACGCTCACTATTTTGTATTTTGCCATGTTTCTCCTGTTCCTTGTTCTTTTCGCTGTACGGCTCGTTGGGGTGCGCGGATGAACGATGAGCTGAAACTCCGAAACCGGCTGAAGGAGGCTCGTACGGAAAAGGCGCTTTCTCAGGCGCAGCTTGCGGAGATGGTGGGCGTATCACGAAATACGATCAGCTCCATTGAAACGGGCCAATTCAATCCCACGGCAAAGCTTGCCTTAGTCCTCTGCATCGCTCTGGATAAGAAATTTGAAGAGCTGTTTTATTTTTAAGGAGGCCGTCATGGAAAACTATCTGCTGCTCATTATGGGCATTCTTTCGTCTGTTATCGGTGCGGTGAATATAAAGGGGAACATCCGCACGATCCACGCCTACAACCGCCGGAACGTCAGGGAAGAGGACATCCCGAAATACGGCCGCGCCGTCGGCACGGGAACGCTCATCATCGGCGTTTCGCTCGCCGCGGCGTTTTTTGTTTCCCTGCGGAATGAGGCTGCCGTTTCGTTCATCGTTCTTCCGGGGCTCGCCGTCGGTCTGGCATTCATTCTGTACGGACAGATCAAGTACAATCACGGGATTTTTTAAACTTCTCCTACGGAATGGAAAATTCTCGCGCCTTGACTTTTTCCGGCGCGGCGGATAGTATGAGAGCATGATGAAACGAAAGATATTTTTCCTTCTCACGGCGCTGCTGTGCGCGGCGCTCCTCGCCGGGTGCAGCGGCAGCGCGCTCGACATCTTTTTCCCGACGCCGTCGCCCACGGCGACCGCGGAACCGACGCCCTCCCCCACCGCGGAGCCGACGCCGACACCCGAACCGACGCCGGAGCCGCTCGTTCCCTATGAGGGCGAAATACGGCACATCTTCTTCCACAGTCTGATCGTCTATCCCGAAATGGTGTTCACCGACCGCGAAACGCCGATGGGCGGCTACAACGCCGGGTTCTCGGAAAAGGCGGAGCTCGAAAAGATCCTGCCGCAGCTCTACGAGCGCGGGTATGTGCTCTATGATCTGAACGAGTGCTATGAGATGGCTGACGGCAGAATGCAGCGAAAGGAGATTTTGCTGCCCGCCGGAAAAATGCCGCTCATCCTCTCGGTGGACGATGTGGCGTACGCCTACGGCGACGGGTACGCGCGGCGGCTTTTCGTCGATGATGCCGGTGCGCTGCTCTACGAGGTGCCGAACCCCTCCGGCAGCGTGGACATCATCGCAGACGGCGATGTGATGGGCGTTGTGGACGCTTTTGTTGCCGAGCACCCGGACTTCTCGTGGAACGGGCACAAAGGAACGATCGCGCTCACCGGGTTTCAGGGAGCGTTCGGCTACCCGAGTTATGACGATCCCGCATACCAGACCGAGATCAAAAAAGTCGCCGACGCGCTGCGCGCCGACGGCTGGAGCTTTGCCAGCCACAGCTATACGCACAACTCCGGCGTGTACGGCTTCTGGGGCACGGGCTGCATCCCCGATAAAATTTATTACGACATCAACAAGTGGGTCGATCGCGTGTCGCCGTGGATCGGTGAAACGAACCTCTTTCTCGCCCCCTTCGGCTACCGCGCGACGGGCGAGGCGTTGCAGCATGTGCTCAATGCCGGGTTCAATATCTACTGCACCGTGGACGACCATGTGGTCAACGAGCTGTACGATAATTACGCGCTTCAGTCGCGCATTGAGATCGGCGGTTATTCGATGACGTATTACCGCGATATTTTAAACGAGCTCTTTTTCGACGTGGACAGCGTTCTCGATCCCAACCGCCCGCCGGTCGTATACGATGAATGAAAAACCGTTCTCTGCGCTTCATGCAGAGAACGGTTTTTCTTATTTCTCCTTGCGCGTGATCGCGCCGAGGAGCTTATGGAGCGGGGTCACGGCGCGATAGTACCGGCGGTAGACCTCGCGGTAGATGCGATCATAGAGCTTATGCTCCTCCGCGTCCGGCGTGAACGTATCGCGGATCCGCACCATGTGGGCGATGGCGTCCTCATAGGAGGTAAATTTCCCGAGCGATACAAACGAGCAGATGGCCGCGCCGAGCGCGCAGGATTCGTGCGTCTGGATGCGGGAGACCGGAAGGCCGAACATATTCGCCGTGATCTGGCAGATCTCGTCGCTGCGGCTGCCGCCGCCGCCGAGATAGAGATGGCGGATCTTCTGCCCCGAGCGGCGCTCCATGCCGTACATGCCGTCCATGAGGGCAAAGTTCAGACCCTCGATGATGGCGCGGTACATGTGGTATTTCGTGTGGTGGTCGGTAAAGCCGATCATCGCGCCGCGCGTGTTCGGCGTGGAGAGGCCCGGCGTCCAGTGCGGCAGCACGAGCAGACCGTCGCTCCCGGCGGGGATATCGCCGAGGTGCTTGTTCAATATTTCCTCCGCCGAGCAGCCGAGCGCTTTGGCCGCCTCGACCTCCGCCTGAGCGAAGTTCTGCTTGAACCAGGTGAGCATCCAGTAGCCGCGCAGGATTTGAATTTCGGGGTTATACATATCGTTGGGCACCGCCGGGTACGCGGGCATGAACGGCGTCGGTTCAAAGTACTTTCTGGTCGTGAACTGCACGGTGCAGCTCGTGCCGAACGAGAGCGCCGCCTGGTCCTCGCGGATGACGGAAAGGCCGATCGTCTCGCAGCCCTTGTCCGAGCCGGTGGCGAGCATCGGCAGCCCC
>DPHR01000049.1 GCA_003522945.1 Clostridiales bacterium | reverse complement strand
GGCGAGCGCGCACAGCTCCTCGGGGCGCATGCCGAGCCGGTTTGCCATGATCTCGAGAAAACGCCCCGTTCCGGCGGAGCACTTGTCGTTCATAAGAAAGTCCTGCACCGCGCCGCCGGATACGCCGATGACCTTCGTATCCTGCCCGCCGATGTCGATCACGAGAAGATCGTCCCGCCCGTGTAGAAAGCACGCGCCGCGCGCGTGGCAGGTGATCTCCGTGACGCTCTTTCCGGCGTACGGCACGGCGACGCGCCCGTACCCCGTCGCAACACAGGGGTACGTTTCCGGCGAAAAGTGCGCCGTCTCGAGCTCGGCGCGGATGCTCTCCGCCGTGTCCACGCTGCTCCAGCCCGTCGGCCGCGCCGAGAGCAGGGCGAAAGACCCGTCGGCGGCGAGTACCGCCGTCTTTGCGCAGGTGGAGCCGATATCGATGCCGATGGCGTAGTCCATGCCGTGATTCTCCCCTCGTTTTTCTCGCGCCTACTATAACACGCCTTTCGCTCTTTTGCCACGGTAATTGAAAAAACCGAAGAAAGCGACGAGAGCAGCGAAAAAGCCGATAAAAATCCCTTATCCCGATTGTTCAATCGATAAACTCGATGAAATTGGTAAAATGATTTGGAACTCCAATTTGACGAAGCGATTGCCCCGACTATAATGAAAAAGTCTGAAATCAAAGAAAGAGAATGTGGTCTCATGCTCGATGAAGCAAAAACAAAAAAGGAACAGAGCACCGATCTTGCGCTGCTCTCAGGTCTGACCCGCCGCCAGCTCAGGGAGCTGGAGGAAAAGGAAAAGACGCCCGCCCAGAAAACGGCGGAGGCTGTCATTATGGTGCTGCCGCTGCTCTGCGGCGGTATCGCGCTGCTCGAATATCTCCTCGTGCCGAACAACAGCCGCAACCGGAACCCGTGGAGCTATGTCTGGGTGCTCGGCGCGGCGCTGGCGGTGTATATCGTCTGCCTGCTCGTAGCGGTGATCGGAAAACAGCACGGGAAGAAAGACTTTTATGAGTCGCTGCACTATAGAGCGCCGCGCTATTCGGTGCTGCTGCTGTTCCTGACGCTGTACGATTATCTCACGCTGAAGACCGGCGTGTTGACGCAGCCGTTTGTGCCGTGCATGAACTATATCATCAATGCGTTTCTTGCCGATTACAAAATGCTGGCTGACTGTACGCTCAACACGCTCAAGCTGCTGTTTCTCGGTTACTTTATCGGTGTATCCCTCGGCCTTGTGACGGGTATTGCATGCGGCTATTCCAAGCGCATCCGCTACTGGATCGACCCAATCATCAAGTTTTTGGGGCCGATCCCCACATCCACGTGGATTCCGATCATCATGGTCATTGCTACCTCACTTTTCGGCGGTGCGGTGTTCATCATTGCACTCAGTTCCTGGTTCGCTGTGACGGTAGCCTCGCTCACCGGCATCGCCAACGTAGGCAGGGAGTATTTTGAAGCGGCGCGCACTCTCGGCGCGAACGACCGTCAGCTCGTGTTCCGCGTGGCGATCCCGCACGCCATGCCGTCCATTCTGCAGGGCTGCACGCAGGCGATGAGTTCTTCGTGTATCGTGATCATGATTGCGGAAATGCTCGGCGTAAAGTCCGGCCTCGGCTGGTATATGACATGGCAGACCGGTTGGGCGAGCTACGATAAATCCTTCGCGGCGCTCTTTGTGATCTGCTTCATCTTCACGCTGGTCACCAAGGGGCTCGAACGGATCAAACGCTATCTGCTCAGATGGCAGAACGGAGCGGAAAAGTAATGCGAAACGAAAAGAAAGATGTCTGCCTGACGCTGGAAAACGTCAGCAAGGTTTTTGCCAAGGTAGAAAGCGACGAGGTGACGCACGCGCTGCAGGATGTGAGCGTTACGATGAAAAGCGGGGAGTTTGTCTCCCTTGTCGGCCCTTCCGGCTGCGGAAAGTCTACGATCCTCCGCCTTGTGGCGGGCCTCATCCTGCCGACACTCGGCCGTGTCACGGTAGACGGCGCGGAGGTGGAGACACCTTCGCCGGAACGCGGCGTCGTGTTTCAGAATCCTACGCTTTTCCCGTGGCTCACGGTGGAAAAGAACATTGCGTTCAGTCTGGATGTGCGCGGCATGAAAGACGGGAAAGCCGAGCGAGTGGATCAAATGATCCGCATGATCGGTCTGGAACGGTTTCGGAACGACTATCCCGCACAGCTCTCCGGCGGTATGGCACAGCGCGTGGCGCTCGTGCGCACGCTCATCAACGAGCCGGAGATATTGCTGCTCGATGAGCCCCTCGGCGCGCTGGACGAATTCACGCGCATGAACATGCAGGACGAGATATTGAACATCTGGTCGCAGAAAAAGCAGCTCGCACTCATGGTGACGCACAGCATTGACGAGGCCGTGTATATGGGAACGCGCGTTCTCGTGATGGAGTCCAACCCCGGCCGCATCGTTGCCGATATCCGAATCGACGAGGACTTCCCGCGCGACCGTTCGTCCGCGAGCTTCGTCGAGTACCGCAACGAAATTCTCAACCGTCTCCACTTCGGCGGAAAAAAGACTGAATAAGAATTTATATGGCAAGCGTCGATTAACAAGGGCACGCACGTCGGACAGCCAGCCTTTTCGGTGCTTTTTGCCCTTTT
>DPHR01000175.1 GCA_003522945.1 Clostridiales bacterium | reverse complement strand
GCCGGGCGCGCCGAGGCGCGCCGCATCGCCGACGGGCGCTTTCTCGAAGTCTGGGTGCGGGCCGGTCTGGAGACCTGCAAGGCGCGCGACCCGAAAAAGCTCTACCTGAAAGCTCTCGAGGGAAAGATCCGCTCGTTCACGGGCATAGACTCTCCGTATGAGGAGCCGACCGACGCCGAGCTTGTGCTGGATACCGAGGTCCTCAGCGAAGAAGAATGCGTCAACCGGCTCACCGATGCCATTTTTGACTATCTGGAAGGCGGAGACACACTGTGAACTGGGGTAAATTTCTTCTTTTCATCGTCATCGGCTTCGCCGCGCAGATCATTGACGGCACGCTTGGCATGGCCTACGGCGTGAGCTGCCGGACGTTTCTCAAAACCGTGGCGGGGCTTCCCTCCGCGCTCGCGAGCGCGGTCGTCCATGTGGCGGAGGTCCCGACGACGCTCGCGTCCGGTCTCTCCCATATCAAGCTCAAAAACGTGGATAAGTCGCTCTTTTTCCATCTGGCCATCCCCGGTGTGATCGGCGGCGTGGCGGGCGCGTGGTTCCTCTCGAGCGCCGGCGACGCGCTCGAGCCGTTCATCGACGCCTATCTCATTATCATGGGCGTTGTTATTCTGCGCAAGGCGTTCCTGAAAAGCCAGAAGGAGCGCCACATCGGAAAGGGCATTTACCCGCTCGGTCTCGCCGGAGGCTTTCTTGACGCCACCGGCGGCGGAGGCTGGGGCCCGGTCGTAACGTCCACGATGCTCGCCGTCGGCCACGACGTGAAAAAGACGATCGGCACGGTGAATACCGCCGAATTTCTCGTAACGCTCGCGGAGACGACCACGTTCGTCGTTCTCATCCGCGATTTTACGTCCTACTGGCAGACGATCCTCGGTCTCATCATCGGCGGGGTGTGCGCAGCTCCCCTCGCGGCGTGGATCTGCAAGAAGATCCCCGTCCGCCCGCTGCTCGCCGTCGTCGGCATCCTCATCATCGTGCTCAATCTTTACAGTCTCCTTCACTATCTGGCTGTATTTTAAAAAGGCGGTATCACCATGACACAGATCTCCGCGCGGCAGCGCTTCGCCTCCATCCGCGCCCGGCTCATGGAGCTGGAGCTTTGGGACGCTGATTCGCTCGTGATGACAGCGCCCGGCGCCGTATGCAGCGCCGCCGGAGAGCCGGTCGAAGCGGCGCTGTTCTCCGCCGTTTCCGCGCCCATGGCGGTTTTTACCGCCGGGCGGTACGCCCGCGAATTTGCCAAAGATCCTCACGCGCTTTGCGCCGAGACCGACGACGCCGCGCAGATGTTCGGCGTGCGCGTGCCGGTAAGAAGCGCGCCGCGGCGCGGCGATGCCGCGTGCATCGTTCCGAACCGCGGCTTTGTCGTGACGGCGCGGTTTGAAAATGAGCTCATCGCCGCGTGTATCCTGCTCGAAAAGCTGTGCATGACGGCGCAGCTCTCCCCTCGCATCGGGACGCCGAAGCCGCTCGCCGCGCCGCTCTGCCTTATAGAGCACGCGGTCTATACGAAAAAATATTCCCGTCCGTCGCTCGCCGCGGCGCAGGGGGAAGAAGCCGTGCCGGAAACGCAGGACGTTTCCGATCTCGCGCTGCGCGAGTCGGTCATTGCCTACGGGAAAAAGCTCGTGGAAAACCGCCTCATTCAGGCGACGTGGGGGAACGTCTCGGCGCGTATCGATGCCGATCGCTTTCTCATCACGCCGTCCGGCGTGGACTATGACCGCATCCGTCCGGAGGATATTGTGGAGATCCGCATTGCCGACGGCAGCTTTGCCGCCGGGCAGCGCCCTTCCAGCGAGCGGGAGATGCACCGGCGCATCTATGCCGCGCGCGGCGACGTGCGCGCCGTGATCCACACGCACTCCGCGGCGCTGCAAACGTTCGCCGCGTGCCGGGAGGGTCTGCGCACGCCGGAGATCATCGCCCCCTGCGCCGCCTACGGCGTGAGCGGCTCGAAGAAGCTTGCGGAGAGCGCGTCCGGGGTGCTGCGCTCTCACGATCTCTGCATCATGGCAAATCACGGCTTTACCGCAGTGGCAGCGGATCTTGAAACGGCGCTCTCTCGCGCCGTAGCCGCCGAAGAGGCCGCAAAGCGGATACTGGAATCGGAATAAAAATCGGCAGCGCTGCATTCTGCGGCGCTGCCGAAAATATAGGAGGGCGGACTATGGGAGAACATTTTGCGCGGGGCCGGTCGGCGGAGATATTCCGCACGGAGGACGGGAAGATCTTAAAGCTCTTTTTCCCCGACTATCCGAGGGAGTATGCCGAAAAGGAATACAAAAACACGAAGATCGCCGCATCTCTCGGCTGCACGGGGATGCAGGTCTACGATATGGTCGAGCGCGGCGGACGCTTCGGCTTCGTAATGGACTGCATCGACGGCGTTTCGCAAAACGACATGCCGGGGAAAAAGCCGGCGTATCTTTTTGAGGCCGGCAGAGACCTTGCCCGCTGCCACGTCCGCGTGCAGAAGGCGCACACGCGTGAGCTTGACGACGTGCGCGAGGTATGTCTCGGTATTCTCGGCGAGGACTGTATGGCGTTTCTGACACCGGAGGAAAAATCGCGCGCCGCCGGATATCTCCGCTCTCTCCCGGACGACGACACGGTGCTCCATCTCGACTTTCACACCGGCAATGTCCTCGTGGACAAGTCCGGCGAGTGCAAGATCATCGACTGGATGACCGCCGCGCGCGGCAATCGCGCCGTGGAGGAAGCGCTCATGGAGTTCTTCTTCTCGGAGGCCGAGCTGTTCCCGGAGGCGAGCAAAGCAAAAATTGCCCTCTTTTCCGCCATCCGCGGCTCCATCGGGAAGGGCTTTTTCAAGGAGTACCAGAAGCTCTCGCCGCTTTCCGCGGAGGAGATCGACCGCTACCGTCTCGCGGCGCTCATCCTGCGCCGTCACTGGAACATCGCGTTTGAAGAGCCGTATCTCACAAAAACCATCCGCGCGCTGATCGAAAAATACGGCGCGGAAGAAAAGGAGACGATCGAATGAAAGTCGTATGCATCTGTGACGCCGGTGTGCCGGAAATGCTCATGCAGTACATGAAAAAGCTCCCCGGGTGCGACGTGACGCTCTATACCGAAAAGACGCTCACGGACATCAAGTCCCTCACGACGTGCGAGCGTACCGCCGAGCTTCGCGGCGCGGAGGCGTGCCCTGTGAGCGCGGAAATGCTGGAAGCCGTGCGCGAGGCGGAGATCCTTGTAACGCACGTTGCGCCCGTGAACCGTGCGGTGCTCGACGCCGCGCCGAACGTAAAGATCGTCGGCGTGCTGCGCACCGGCACGGAAAATGTCAATCTCGACCTCTGCCGCGAGCGCGGCATCGCCGTATACAACGCCGAGGGGCGCAACTCCACCGCCGTCGCCGATCTCGTCGTGGCGCTCATGCTCTGCGAAATGCGCAACATTGCCCGCGCCCATGGCGCGCTCGTGCAGGGCAAATGGGTCAAAATGTTCCCGAATATCATGATGAACCGCGATATGTGCCGCTGCACCGTCGGCATCATCGGCGTCGGCAAGATCGGCACAATGGTCGCCGCGCGGCTCAAGGGCTTCGGCTGCCGCATTCTCGGCTGCGACATTTTCCTCTCCCCCGAGGAGATCGAAAAGCGCGGCTGCGAGCCGGTATCAAAGGAAGAGCTGCTGCGGCAGTCCGACTTCATCACCATCCACATGCGCCACGAGGCCGGGCAGAGCGCCCTCATCGGCGCGGACGAGCTTGCCATGATGAAGAAGAACGCCATTCTCGTCAACTGCGCCCGCGCAGGGCTCGTGGACACGGCGGCGCTCGTCGAGGCGCTGCGCGCCCACCGCATCGG
>DPHR01000107.1:496-6751 GCA_003522945.1 Clostridiales bacterium | reverse complement strand
CGCACGCCGATCTGCCGCAGCTCGATGCGCGTGCGGAACACGCCCGCAAGGTCCTTTACGAGCTCGCGGAAGTCCACGCGCCCGTCGGCGGTGAAGAAGAAGAGAATTTTATTCCCCTCAAACGAGCACTCGACGTCCACGAGCTTCATTTCGAGCTTGTGCTTTTCGATGAGCTCCCGGCAGATGCCGAGCGCTTCCTTTTCGCGCTTGCGGTTGAGCTCCGCGATGCGCAGATCGTCCGGCGTGGCGCGGCGCACGACAGGACGCAGCGGCTGCACGCAGTCGCCGTCCCCGACCATGTGATTTCCCTTGACGCACTCGCCAAGCTCCATGCCCTTGGACGTTTCCACGACGAGCGTGTCGCCCGTCCTCGCGGTCACGCCGGCGGGGTCGAAATAGTACGTCTTGCCGCGGCCGCGGAATTTTATGCTGATTACTTCTGTCACGGGATTTTCCTCATTTCCTGATGTGTGAGCGCCGGAGGTCATTTGCCGTCCGGCAGATAGGTGGATAGATAACCGGTCACGTGCTTCGGGCCGACATTCAGCCGGAGATATTCCTCCGCGCGGTGGAGAAACGCTTCGAGCGCGAGAAGCTCCCGCCGGTCGGAAACGAGCTTCACGGCGAGCTCCTCCGCCGCGGTAACGACCTCGAGAAGCTGCGCGTTATCGAGCTTTTCCATCGCCGTACAGCAGCGCAGAAGCTCCGCGCGGTCGAGCCGCGCTTCAAGATAGCCGCGGGCGCGCTCATTCTCCGGCGCGGCAGTCCCGCCCGCGAGCCGGATCTCGCCGCAGCGCGACTGCACAGTTTCGAGCAGCTTTTCGCGGCTTTCGGCGCAGAGAAGGAACATGACGCCGCGCGGCGGCTCTTCGAGCAGCTTCAGGAACGCGTTCTGCGCGGCGATGTTCATCGTGTCCGCTTCGGGAAAGATGTATACCTTGCCGTCGGCCTCGTTCGGCAGCACGGCAGCGTCCACGGCGAGCGCGCGGATCTGATCGACGGTGATCTCGCGCCGCAGCTTGCCGGACTTGTCCGCCGCGCGCTCGACGAGCGCCACGTCCGGATGGATGCCGGGGAACGCGCCCTGGAACACCTTGCGGCAGTGGCGGCAAGCGCGGCAGGGCTTCGCGCCGCTGCTCTCACAGAGCGCCGCCGCCGCCATTTCCCGCGCGCGAGAGCGCGCCGCGTCTCCGTCGCCGGAGATTATATACGAATGCATCATCTTTTCCATATCGATTCAGTATACCATACACATTTTTAGTTTGACAAGCGTTTGCGAATTGAATACTATGGAAAAACATCGTGAGGGGGGAGAATATGCGAGCCGCTATCTGCGACGACCGCGCCGAGGACGCGCAGCTCGTCGCGCAGTATGTCCGCGAATGGGGCGAGAGCCGGGAAGAGAGCGTCGCGCTCGAGATGTTCCCCTCCGCCGAGGCGTTCCTCTTCGCCTATGACGAGGACAAGAATTTTGACCTTCTGCTGCTCGATGTCGAGATGGGCGGCATGGATGGCGTGACGATGGCCAGGCGCGTCCGCGCGGAGAACACCGCGGTGCAGATCGTTTTCATCACCGGCTACACGGACTACATCGCCGAGGGGTACGACGTGGCGGCGCTGCACTATCTCGTAAAGCCCGTCCGCGAGGAAAAGCTCTTCGAGGTGCTCGACCGCGCCGCGGCAAAGCTGCGCAGCGACAGCCGCGCGCTCACGCTCGAGTGCGGCGGCGAGATCTTCCGCGTGCCGCTTTATGAGATCCGCTATCTCGATGTGGAGAAAAACTACACGACCGTCCACGCGAAGCGCGACTATACCGCAAAGAAAACGCTCGGCGCGCTCTCGGACGAGCTGGACGAGCGGTTCTTCCGCATCGGGCGCGCGGCGATCGTGAATCTTTCGTACATCCGCCGCGTGACGAAAACGGACGCGATCTTATCCGACGGCGCGGCCGTCCCGCTCCCGCGCGGCGCTTACGAAGCGCTCAACCGCGCCATTATCGCGTATCATTGAGAGGTGAGAGCATGAGCCTTTTTTCCCGCCGCGTCGATAAGCAGCTCGAAGCCTACCAGCGCGAGCTGGTGGACACGCATTATAAAGAGGTGGAGAACATGTACCGCCAGATCCGCGGCTGGCGGCACGACTACCGGAATCATATTCAGGTGCTCAAGGCGTTCGCCGCCAAGGGCGACATGGACGCCATCCGCGCCTATCTCGACGAGCTGGACACCGATCTGAACACCGTGGACACCGTCGTCAAAACCGGCAACGCCATGGCGGACGCCATTTTGAACAGCAAGATATCCCTCGCCAAATCGCGCGGCATCACGGTGCAGGCCGACGCGCACATCCCCGTGAAGCTTAAAATGTCGGAGCTCGATCTCTGCTGCATTCTCGGCAATCTCTTCGATAATGCCATTGAAGCGAGCATGGCCCTGCCGGAAAAGGACCGGCTCATCCGCGTGTACATGGACATGAAGGGCACGCAGCTTTATATCTCCTTCACAAACTTCACCGCCGGAAAGAAGCTGGAAAAGACCGGCGGGCGCTTCCGCACCACGAAGGGCGAGGGGCACGGCTTCGGTCTCGTGCGCATCGACGATATCGTCGCGCGGCTGGACGGGTATCTCTCCCGCAACAGCGAGGACGGCGCGTTCACGACCGAGATACTGCTCCCGCAGGTGTGAGCGAAACGGTTCATCCCCGAAAATAAGCCATTCGTCCCCGGTCTGCGCCGGGGACGAAGTTTTGTGATAGTGTTATCCTCGCAAAGAAGAGGTGGTTTCGATGAAAGAAAAAACGAAAAAGCCGCGCTACCGTCTGGGGCAGAACATGCTCTGGATGCTGCGGCAGGCGCACGCGGCGCACCGGGACGATGTGCCGGTATTCGCTGTCATAAAAGCGCTCGCCATGGCGGGCACGGGCATTTCGGGTCTCCTGCTCGCGCCGGAGATCGTCCGCTGCGTAGAGGAAGGGGCGGGCTTTTCGCGTATTCTCGCGACGATCGCCGTGCTCGCCGGGGTGCTGCTCGTGTGCTCGGCGGTCAGCGCCTATCTGGAGCACGCGCCGATGTTCGCGCGAGTCGATGTGCGCCTTGCGCTCATCCGCAAGATCCATTATAAGACCTGCGTGATGTCCTATCCGCTCTCCGAGGACCCGGAAGTTCTCAAGCTGCAGGAGCAGGCCGTACGCGCGACCATAAATAACCGCTGCGCGAGCGAGGCGCTCTGGGTGGATGAGCAGAAGTTTCTCACCGCGGCGCTGAGCTTTGTGGTGTATCTGCTGCTGCTCACGAATACGAGCGCGTGGCTTCTCGCCGCGCTCACCGTGACGACCGCGGCGGAGTACTTCGTCAACCGGCGCATCAACGAGTGGGGCTACCGCCACCGCGACGAGGCCGCCGCGCTCGAAAAGAAAATGGACTATGTTTCCGACAAGGCGCGGAGCACCGTTCTCGGCAAGGACATCCGCATTTTCGGCATGCGCCCGTGGCTCGAAGCCGTATACGATAAAACGCTCCGCGCGATCGACGCCTTCGTCGAGCGGCGCGAGCGGGTGTATTTCTGGACGAACGTGATCGACGCCGTGCTCACCGCCGTGCGAAATGGCCTTGCCTATTACTTCCTGCTGCGCCAGACGCTCGTCGGGGGAATGGGCGCGGGCGACTTTCTGCTGTGCTTCTCCGCCGTCGGCGCGTATACCGAGCAGCTCAACGGCATTCTCACCGAGCTCGGCACGCTGCGGCGGCAGAGCCTCGAGCTCTGTACCCTGCGTGAATTTCTCGAGCTGCCGGAGCCCTTCCGCATGGAGGGCGGCAAGTCCATGCCGGAGTGTGCGGACGGGAAATACGAGCTGCGGCTGGAAAATGTCTCCTTCCGCTATCCCGGCGCGGACAAGGACGCGCTGCACGGTATTGATCTCACGGTGCATCCCGGCGAGCGGCTCGCCGTTGTGGGCTTAAATGGCGCGGGCAAAACGACGCTCGTAAAGCTGCTCTGCGGCTTTTACGACCCGACCGAGGGGCGCGTGCTCTTAAACGGCGAGGACATCCGGGAGTTCAACCGGCAGGAGTACTACACGCTCTTCACCGCCGTGTTCCAGAAGTTCTCGGTGCTCGAAGCGACGCTGGAGGAAAACGTCGCGCAGACGCGCGAGGGCATCGACGAGGCGCGCGTGCGCGAATGTCTCGAAAAGGCGGGGCTCACGGAGCGCGTGGCGGCGCTGCCGGACGATCTCAAAACGCACATCGGCCGAGAGGTGTTCGAGGACGGCGTGCTGCTCTCCGGCGGCGAAATGCAGCGGCTCATGCTCGCCCGAGCGCTCTATAAGAACGCGCCCATCCTGCTGCTCGACGAGCCGACCGCCGCGCTCGACCCCATCGCCGAGAACGATATCTATCAGAAATACGCCGCCATGACCGTGGGGCGGACAAGCGTGTTCATCTCGCACCGCCTTGCCTCGACGCGCTTCTGCGACCGCATTCTGCTCATCGACGGCGGCGTCATCGCCGAGCAGGGCAGCCACGAGGAGCTGCTCGCGCGCGGCGGAAAATACGCCGGGCTCTTTGAAGTGCAGAGCAAGTATTACCGGGAGGAGGGCGAAAACGATGGAAGAGAATAAGAAAAAAGTATCCTCGCGCGAGGCGTGGCGGCTGCACCGCCGCGCGGCGAAGCTCTTTTATGCCGAACGGCCCGCGCTGCACGCGGTCAACTGGCTTTACGCCGCGTTAAAATCGCTCTCGCCGTATGTGCTGATTTATCTTTCCGCGCAGATCATCGGCGAGCTGACGGGCGCGCGCGATGCGCACCGGCTCACGGTGCTCGCTATTGCCGCCGTCGCCGCGGCGGCGCTGCTGCCGCTCATCACCACCGCGCTCGAGCGCCGGCAGACGGTTTTGTACGACAACAGCTTCTATATCAACCAGAAGATTTACGCCAACAAACTGCTGGACATGGATTTCCCCCGGCTGGACGATCCCAAAACGCACGACGATCTCTCCCAGATCCTCCAGAACGAAAAATGGTCCGGCTACGGTCTGGGGCGCGTGCTCGATGTGGAGACAAAGCTGCCGATGTCCGTTTTTGGTGTTCTGGGCGTTGTCGCCCTCACCGTGACGCTCTTCACGCAGCGCGTGCCGGAAAGCGCCGGGGCGTGGACGGTGCTGAACCATCCGCTGTTTCTGCTCGGCTGCTTGCTGCTGCTTGCTCTGCTCTCGGTGCTGCCGTCGCTGTGCATGAACCGCGCCTCGATGCTCACGGCAGAGCTCGCACCGCTCGCGCGGCTCGGCAACCGGTTTTTCAACTTCTTTGCGGTCATGGCGATCAGCGACCGCGACCGCGCGAGCGACATCCGCATGTATAACCAGCAGGACATCTGCGAGAGCTATGCTTCGTCCGATACGCCGTTCAGTACGAACGGCCCGTTCGCAAAGCTCGCGTGGGGCCGCGGCGGTGTGCTGATGATCGTGAACGCTTTGTTCTCGGTGCTGTTCACCGTGACAGCGTATCTTTTCGTATGCCTGAAGGCGCTCGCGGGCGCGTTCGGCGCGGGCAGCGTTGTGCAGTATGTCTCCGCGCTCACCGCCCTTTCCGGCCATCTCTCGCAGCTCGTCGTATACGGCGGCGACGTGCGCAGCAACGCGCCGTTTCTGCAGGAGCTCTTCGCCTTCCTCGATACGCCGAACGAGATGTATCAGGGCTCGCTCACGACCGAGAAGCGCTCCGACCGAAAGTACGAGATCGAGTTCCGCGATGTTTCCTTCCGTTACCCCGGCACGGAGAATTGGGCGCTGCGCCATCTGTCGGTGAAGTTTGAGATCGGAAAAAAGCTCGCCGTCGTCGGGCCGAACGGCAGCGGCAAAACAACGTTCATCAAGCTGCTTTGCCGTCTGTACGACCCTACCGAGGGCGAGATATTACTCAATGGCATAGATATTCGGAAATATAATTACAGAGAGTATATGGACGTATTCTCTGTTGTGTTCCAGGACTTTCAGCTGCTGGCGTTCTCGCTCGGGCAGAACGTGGCCGCCGCGCCGGAATATGACCGCGCGAGAGCCGAGAAAGCGCTCCGGCAGGCCGGCTTCGGCGACCGGCTCAAAGCGCTGCCGCTCGGAACGGAGACGAGCCTCTTCCGCGATTTTGACGAGAACGGCGTCGAGGTCTCCGGCGGTGAGGGGCAGAAGATCGCCATCGCCCGCGCGCTCTATAAGGATGCGCCCTTTCTCATTCTCGACGAGCCGACCGCCGCGCTCGACCC
>DPHR01000107.1:0-325 GCA_003522945.1 Clostridiales bacterium | reverse complement strand
CGAGCCGACCGCCGCGCTCGACCCGATCGCCGAGGCGGAGATCTACGAAAAGCTCAACGACATGGTCGGCGACAAGACCGCCATTTACATCTCGCACCGGCTGAGCTCGTGCAAATTCTGCGACGAGATTGTCGTGTTCGACGCCGGGAAGATCATCCAGCAGGGCGCGCATGAGGCGCTGCTCGCGGACGAGAGCGGAGAGTATGCGCAGCTCTGGAACGCGCAGGCGCAGTATTACCGCTGAGTCTCCGGCGCGTACACGGCGAAAAACCGCCGGATGCGGCGCTCGATGAGCGAAAAGGCCTCGCAGAGTTTGCGCCCGCAG
>DPHR01000027.1:2852-3448 GCA_003522945.1 Clostridiales bacterium | reverse complement strand
CGAGGCGGGCACCGCCGTCATGCGCCCGTGGCGGCGCGGGAGCTTTGCCTGCTCCTACGCCCGGTACGAACGGCTGCGCCGCCTTTTGGAAGAGCGCGGCGCGCGCGTTGAGGAAACGCTCTTCGGCGCGGAGGTCGAGATCGTTTTTTCCGCGCCCGAGACGCAGAGCGAGAGCTTTGTGACGCTCCTGCGCGACGCGACCGCCGGAGAAGCCGAGGTGCGTCTCGGCGAGAGCGTTTTCCGCCCGGAGCGGGAGGAAGAATAATTTAAAAATTTTTTCTCCGAAAAGCAGGGAAAATCGCGGGCAATGTCGTATATAAGTAATGCAGAGGTCTTCTGCATTACTTTTTTGCTTTCAAGGAGGCGGAGCGCATGACTTGTCCGCGGCAGGAACGCGAGGAGCTGGAAAAAATTCTGGTGGGTGACTTCGGCGTACGCGCCGCCGATTCCCACGGCCGCCGCCGCGCGGAGGAAGAGGATCCCGTGCGCACATGCTTTCAGCGCGACGCCGACCGCATCACGCACTCGAAGGCGTTCCGGCGTCTCAAGCACAAAACACAGGTCTTTCTCCAGCCGGAGGGCGACCATTACCGCAC
>DPHR01000027.1:1587-2688 GCA_003522945.1 Clostridiales bacterium | reverse complement strand
GCCGGAGGGCGACCATTACCGCACCCGGCTCACGCACACGCTGGAGGTAACGCGCCTTGCGCGCACCGTCGGGCGGGCGCTGCGGCTCAACGAGGATCTGTGCGAGGCCATCGCTCTCGGCCACGATCTCGGCCACACGCCGTTCGGCCACGCCGGGGAGCGGGCGCTCAACGAAATTTACGGCCCCGGCTTCCGGCACTACGAGCAGTCGCTGCGCGTGGTGGACTGCATCGAAAAGGACGGCCGGGGGCTCAATCTCTGCCAGGAAACGCGCATCGGCATTCTTGCCCACACAAAGGGCCATCCCGAGGAGAGCCGCGAGGCCGTCGTCGTGCGGCTGTGCGACCATGTGGCGTATCTGAATCACGATCTGGACGACGCGATGCGCGCCGGCATCGTCGCGGAGTCTGAGCTGCCGGAGATCATCGTAAAGCGGCTCGGCACGCGCAACAGCCGCCGCATCAACTCGCTCGTCGATAATATCATCCGGACGAGCAGCGCGGGAAATGTCGGCATTTCGGACGATATGCAGGAAGTCTGGGACGTGTTCCACGAATTTCTTTACGACCGCGTGTACCACAACCCCGTCGCCAAGGGCGAGGAGGCCAAGGTCGAGAACATCCTGCGCGGCATCTGGGAGCATTACTGCCGGTATCCCGAGAAGCTGCCGGACGATTTCCGCGGCATTATGGAGCGCGACGGGCTCGAGCGCGCCGTGACGGACTATGTCTCCGGCATGACGGACGACTACGCGATCTATCAGTACGGCGAGATATTCATCCCCATGGCGTGGAGCGTGAAATAAGCGCTGCACAGCAAGCGAAAGAAGCCCGGCCGGATGCCGGGCTTCCAACCAAAATTTATTGCAATAGGAGGCGGACGTATCATGGCATTTCCCGAACGGTTTCTCGACGAGCTGACCGAGCGCAACGACATTGTGGACGTGGTGAGTCAGTACGTCCGGCTGACAAAAAAGAGCGGGGCGAACCTCTTCGGTCTGTGCCCGTTCCACAGCGAGAAAACGCCCTCGTTCTCCGTTGCGCCCGATAAGCAGATCTACCACTGCTTCGGCTGCGGAAAGGGCGGCGGCGTCATCAACTT
>DPHR01000027.1:1037-1427 GCA_003522945.1 Clostridiales bacterium | reverse complement strand
CATCATGGAGATCGAAAATCTCTCGTTCCCGGACGCCGTGGCGTTTCTGGCGCGGCGCGCGAACATGCCTCTGCCGGAGGAAGCGCAGAGCGAGGATACGTCCCGCCGGGCGCGGCTATTGGAGCTCAACCGGGACGCGGCGCGGTTTTTCCATGATATGCTCAAATCGCCGCAGGGCAGCCCGGCGCAGGACTATGTCCGCCGCCGCGCCATTTCTCCCGCGATGGTCACGCGCTTCGGTCTCGGCTTTGCGCCCGATTCGTGGGAATCGCTCGCGAACGCGATGCGCAGGAAGGGGTACAGCGATCAGGAGATGTTCGAGGCCGGGCTCGTGAAGCACGGCAAGTCCGGCGGCGTGTACGACGCCTTCCGCAACCGCCTCATGTTCCC
>DPHR01000027.1:614-804 GCA_003522945.1 Clostridiales bacterium | reverse complement strand
CTCGGCGACGGCGAGCCGAAGTACTTAAACAGCCCCGAAACGCCCGTTTTCAGCAAAAGCCATAATCTTTTCGGTTTGAATCTGGCTAAAAAGTCAAAAAACGGGTATATCATTCTCGTAGAAGGCAACATTGACGTCGTCTCCCTGCATCAGGCGGGGTTTGACGGCGCGGTCGCCTCGCTCGGCACGT
>DPHR01000027.1:0-402 GCA_003522945.1 Clostridiales bacterium | reverse complement strand
GCTCACGCCCGAGCAGGCGCGGCTTATTTCGCGCTACACGAACGAGGTCGTTCTCTGCTACGACAGCGACGAGGCGGGAAAAAAGGCGGCCTCGCGCGGCATCGGCATTCTCGAAAAGCTCGATCTCAAGGTGCGCGTATTGCAGGTGCCGGGCGCGAAGGACCCGGACGAGTTCATCAAGAAAAACGGCGCGGACGCCTTCCGCAATCTCATTGACGCGAGCGCCGGACAGATCGAATACCGGCTGCGCGACGTGGAAGCGAAAAACCCGCCCACGACCGACGAGGGGCGCGTGGACTATCTCAAGAGCGCGGCCTCGCTTCTGGCGTCGCTGCCGGGCGCGGTCGAGCGCGAGGTATACGCCGCGCGCGTGGCTGAAAAGGCGGGCGTATCGCGCGAGGC
>DPHR01000115.1:366-3231 GCA_003522945.1 Clostridiales bacterium | reverse complement strand
GGCGTGGTGTACGCGGTGTTCGTCTCGCTCGGCTTCGCGCTGTGGGAAAACATCGGGTATGTTGCCATGTACGGCTTCGGCACGGCGTTGGTGCGCGCGGTGACGGCGGTGCCGGGCCACGCCTGCTTCGGCGTTTTCATGGGCATCTGGTACGGCGCGGCGCGGCGCTACGCGAACGAGGGCGATTTTATCGGCGAGCGCGTGTGCCGCCGCCGGGCGCTGTGGCTGCCCGTGCTGATCCACGGCATGTACGACTTTCTCGCCTCGCTCGACTTTGACTACAGCGGCCTCACCTTTATCGTGTTCATTGTCATCGTATTCATTGCGGCGAGCCGCCGCGTGAAGATCGTCTCGCGCAACGACCGGTTTATCCGATAAAGAAAAATCCACGCCGCGGCTTGTACATCGGGCCGCGGCGTGGTACACTATCTGGGCTATAATTTTTATCCTGCGGCAGCCGGCCGCGGGAGAAAGGAAAGAAAAATGGATCATAACGAGAAAACCATGGACAAGATCGTAGCGTTCTGCAAGAACCGCGGCTTTGTCTACGCCGGAAGCGAAATTTACGGCGGCCTTGCCAACTCCTGGGACTACGGTCCGCTCGGCGTGGAGTTCAAGAACAACGTCAAAAAGGCGTGGCTCAAGAAGTTCGTGCAGGAGAGCCCCTATAACGTCGGTCTCGACGCCGCCATCATCATGAACCCGCAGACGTGGGTCACGACCGGCCACGTTTCGAGCTTTTCCGACCCTCTGCTCGACTGCAAGTCCTGCCGCGCGCGTCACCGCGCCGACAAGCTCATCGGCGAGGAGCACCATGAGGTCAATGTGGACGCCATGACCTTTGAAGAGATGGACCAGTTCATCGCCGAGCACGAGGACATCGTCTGCCCCGTGTGCGGCAAGCACAACTTCACGCCCATCCGCAAGTTCAACCTCATGTTCAAAACCGCCATCGGCGTTACGGAGGACTCTTCCTCGACCTGCTATCTCCGCCCGGAGACCGCGCAGGGCATTTTCGTCAACTTCTCGAACATCCAGCGCACGACGCGCCGGAAGCTCCCGTTCGGCGTCTGCCAGGTCGGCAAGGCGTTCCGCAACGAGATCACGCCGGGCAACTTCACGTTCCGCACGCGCGAGTTTGAGCAGATGGAGTGCGAATTCTTCTGCAAGCCCGGCACGGACCTCGAATGGTTTGCCTACTGGAAAGACTACTGCAAGAACTGGCTGCTGAGTCTCGGCATCAAGGAAGAGCATCTCCGGCTGCGCGACCACGAGCCGGCGGAGCTCGCGTTCTACTCCCGCGCCACGACCGACATCGAATATGCCTTCCCGTTCACCGACTGGGGCGAGCTGTGGGGCATTGCCGACCGCACGGACTACGATCTCAAGCGCCATCAGGAGGCGTCCGGCAAGGATCTCACGTACTTCGATCAGGAAGCGAACGAGCATTACATCCCCTACGTGATCGAGCCGTCACTCGGCTGCGACCGCGTGGCGCTCGCGTTCCTCTGCGACGCTTACGACGAAGAGGTCGTGGACGAGGCGAAAAACGACGTGCGTACCGTTCTTCACCTGCACCCGGCGCTCGCGCCGTTCAAGTGCGCGGTGCTGCCGCTCTCGAAGAAGCTCGCCCCCGCCGCGACCGAGCTTTACCACGAGCTGCAGAAGGAATTCATGGTGGACTATGACGACGCCGGTTCCATCGGCAAGCGCTACCGCCGTGAGGACGAGATCGGCACGCCCTACTGCATCACCGTGGACTTTCAGACCGTGGGCGACGAGAAAACGCCCGCCGACGGCTGCGTCACGGTACGCGAGCGTGACAGCATGGAGCAGGTCCGCATCCCCATCGCGGAAGTGAAGAACTATATCGCCGAGCGCGTCAAGTTCTGATATAGGGCTCCCTCTTTGAGGGAGGCATAAGCAAAAAGCCGCTTCTTTCCCATTCGGGAGAGAAGCGGCTTTTTGCGCGGGTACGGTATTGCAATCTCCCGTTGCGGAAAATATAATGAGACCAACGAGAACGAGCCATTCATGCAGAATAAAGCCTGAGGTCGAACGGTAATGATACATAAAGAAAAATTCCGATGGATGATCCTGTGCATGGTGATCGCAGGGAGTGCAGTGGTATTTTCTGTCTTCTCGGTGATCACGGGCAAAGCCTGCGCATTCTATCAAGGGTTTGCCGTGGACGGCGACGGGAATCTGTATATAGGGAAGACTCAGGTGATCGAGGTCCTGAAACCGAACGGCGATGTGCTGCGGCGGATCGACCCCTGCACCTCCAGAGGCTACCGATTCACGATGGATGCGGATCAAACGCTTTGGATCGACACCGGCGGGTATTTATACCGGACGGATCGGTTCGGCGCGCGGATAGAAAGCAGAGAGATCCACGGCGACGGATTGAGCGTGTCGGTGCTGTATGAGTATGTTTCGGCGGACGGCACGGCGTACCGGATGAAAAACCGGCTTCTGCGGCCGTGCATAGTTCGCATGGGAGAGCCAGAGGACGTTGCGATCTATAAAATGCCAGTGCTTGATTCCGCCGTAAGGCTGCTGCTGATCTTTGGCGTTCCGTGTTTCCTTGCCGCCGCGGGGCTTTTTGCCATGAAAACGAGAATGAAGGATCGGCCCTGAAAAGAGGAAGCAGGACGGCTATCGCCGTCCTGCCCATCTATATTGAAGCAGAGCCGATTCCGGCTCTGCCGGAAAAGGTTCCGCCGCGCATAGCTTGGCTTATCAAAAGCCTCGTATGCGCGGCGGTGTCTGTTATTTTATTCCATGTGCTGCGAAAGCCAGTTTTCCGCCTGACGGATGCCGTCCACGGCGGCGGAGAGAATGCCGCCGGCGTAGCCCGCGCCC
>DPHR01000115.1:0-178 GCA_003522945.1 Clostridiales bacterium | reverse complement strand
CCGCGCCCTCGCCGCAGGGATAGACCCCGCGGAGATTCGACTGCCCCGTTTCGCCGCGCACGATGCGCACCGGCGAGGACGAGCGCGTCTCCACGCCCGTGAGCACCGCGTCCGGCATGGCGTAGCCGCGCAGCTTTTTGTCAAAGAGCGGGAACGCCTCGCGCAGCGCGGCGAGCAC
>DPHR01000012.1:4918-6772 GCA_003522945.1 Clostridiales bacterium | reverse complement strand
AAAATTATATCATGCCGTGGAGGGACGCAAAGCAGAAAAATTATTTTCCTTGATATACGGGCTTTCTTTGACTATAATGAAAAACATTCAGGGTGTGTTTTTGGGTTGCCCGCGTATTGAAGCACTCTTTTGACCCGGTTTAGGGGGTATGTAACCGCACTAACCGGGAGAGCGCTTGAATGGCATTCAAGAGGTCAGCGGTTCGATCCCGCTTATCTCCACCAAAAAGCACCGAAATCGCTTGATTTCGGTGCTTTTCTTATGCGGCGATTGCCGAACTGTCCAGTCCAGCGCTGAACTGCTCAAAGTCAATTCGGACAAACTATCTCAATGGTTATTCGTTATAGTAATAGATGTCCGTTTTTGAAGTAACAAGAACGGAGCGCCTAGTCATTTTAAGGGCAGCAAGAAAGGCATTATAAATATCGCCGACACACATTGATAGACTGCCAATAGAAAACGCAAACAAAATAGAGCTTATTATGACATTCATGCCGGGAAAGCATATCCATATAATAAAAGGAATAACGCCTAACACAATCGTTGGCATTAAGGCAAACAGAAGATAGCGGTTTTTCTTCAAACCGCACGCCGGCACACAACCAATCCCAGAAGAAGTAAGATAAACAAAAACTGTAGTGTCTCTGGGACAGCATAATGCGTGTATCAATTCATGCACAACAAGAAAAACGATCGACAATCCTACACCAATGAAAAATGCAATTTTATTAAAGGCAATACCTACGACATACGGCCTTCGGATCACTATTCCGGCATAAGCAATCGCTAAAATCGGTACAACCAAAAGATATGCAAGCCATGCGTATTTTTCACTTGAAAGCATTTTTGCACTATCCGGTATGTTATCGGGAATGAAAAGGTTATCCGTGGTCATTTTGCCTTTCCAAATCAACTTCATGTTTCTGCACCCCATTTTTCACAGTACATAATCATCCCTTCCCTTCTTCCTCAGCATCATCCAGTTTCTCCCGCTGATGTTTATATACTCGTCGCAAAAATTCAAGCATCAGAAAACAGACCACATAGGCAGAAAGAACCGCAATAACAATCTGCACGGAGCTTTCTGAAATGGATTTATCCAATATAACAATGGAGCGTATTGTCCAAAACACTCCAAGAATCAGTGCAGGAATAATACTTGTAGCTAAATTGCTCTTTATTGTTGGCTGTATATTTCTTGTCCATAACCCATTTTTAAGGGATGCCGCAGCAATATAGATGCTTGCAGCCACCAAAACAACAATCTCGCCCGCAATTTCTTTCAGGGTCATGCCAATCAATGCTTGAACAAAAATCGCGGCAAACAAAATCCAAAAGACCAGCCAAAATCCTTTCTCTTGGATTTTTAACAGCCTGCTTTCCTGCATTTCATCGAGTTGTTTATTAGATTTCATTTCACTCCTCCTCGCCAAATAAGTCATCAAGCGACTTCCCCAAAACTTTGCAAATAGCCCTGCACAACTTGATCGTTGGGTTATAATCGCCTTGTTCTATGGCGTTCATCGTTTGACGAGAGATGCCAACGGCCTCAGCAAGAGCTTTTTGCGTCATATCAAGTTCAGCTCTTGCAACTTTTATCCTAATGTTTCGAGCGATGGGAACCGCCTCCTCGCAGAAATATTATCATATATATGAATAAGAGTCAATTATATGTGACACTTCGAGAGATGGTATTTAGTGAATATGCGCTTTGAGGACAACTTGTCCCAAAGTCTCCGTGTCTGGCTCGGTGAAATAAAATATGAGTCAGAGTGAAATTTACCGCCGTTCGAATGCTATCCTCCGATTTGACCCGGTTTAGGGGGAGTAAACCGCACTAACCGGGAGAGCGCT
>DPHR01000012.1:3890-4702 GCA_003522945.1 Clostridiales bacterium | reverse complement strand
GAACGATCCCGGCGCGCGGCGCTTTTGCTTTTTGCTCTTTATTTCACGCCGAACATCAGCTCGGCATAGGTCGGGAACGGCCAGCTCTTGGCCGGAATGAGCTTTTCGGCTGCGTCGCAGGGGGCGCGCAGCGCCGCCATCTTCGGCAGAACGCTGTCGCGGATGAACTCCGCGGAGCTCTGCACCTCACTCATGGCGTGGTAGGCATCGAGCGCCGTTTCCAGCTCTTCCGCCGCGGCGTCGATCTTCTCCGAGAGCGCGGAGAGCTTTTCGATCTGCCGCGCCTCGTAGCCGCCGACGGATGCGCCGACCGCAGCCCGGCGGGCGTTTACGCCGAGAGCAAGCGTATCGGCATACGCGGTCACGGCGGGCAATATCTCACGGCGCGCCATATCGAGCATCGTTTTTGCCTCGATGTGGACGGTCTTACGATAGTTGTCGAGATTGATCTCACAGCGGGACTTGAGCTCTGATCCGGAATAGACCTTGTGGCGCGTGAGCATTTCCACGTTCTTCGCCGCGGTGAGATACGGCAGCGCGTCCGGCGTCGTGCGAAGATTGAGAAGGCCACGGACCTTTGTCGCCTCCTCGATCCAGGCGTCGTCGTAGCCGTTGCCGTTAAAGACGATGCGCTTGTGCGCGCGGATCGTGCGCTGGATGAGCGTGTGGAGCGCGCCTTCAAAGTCGTCCGCCTTTTCGAGTTCGTCGGCGTACTGGCGCAGCGACTCCGCCACGGCGGTGTTGAGCATGACATTGCAGCACGCAATGGAGTCGGACGAGCCGACCATGCGGAACTCGAAGCGGTTGCCGGT
>DPHR01000012.1:0-3716 GCA_003522945.1 Clostridiales bacterium | reverse complement strand
GCGGAACTCGAAGCGGTTGCCGGTGAACGCGAACGGCGAGGTGCGGTTGCGGTCGGTCGTGTCGCGCACAAAGCGCGGCAGGACGTGCGCGCCGAGCTTCATGACGATCTTTTCCGTGCCGGTGTAGGGGGCGTCCTTCTCGATCGCATCGAGCACCGCCGTAAGCTCGTCGCCGAGGAAGATGGACACGACGGCCGGAGGGGCTTCGTTCGCGCCGAGACGGTGGTCGTTGCTCGCCGTCGCAACGGAGAGACGGAGCAGATCCTGATAATCGTCCACGGCCTGAATGACGGCGCAGAGGAACAGCAGAAACCGCGCGTTCTGGTGCGGCGTATCGCCGGGCTTGAGAAGGTTGACGCCCGTGTCGGTGCAGAGCGACCAGTTGTTGTGCTTGCCGGAGCCGTTCACGCCGTCGAACGGCTTTTCGTGCAGCAGACAGACAAGGCCGTGGCGCGCCGCGACCTTTTTCATGACCTCCATGGTGAGCTGGTTGTGGTCGGTGGCGATATTCGCGGTGGTGAAGATTGGCGCAAGCTCATGCTGCGCGGGGGCGACCTCGTTGTGCTCGGTCTTGGCGAGCACGCCGAGTTTCCACAGCTCCTCGTTGAGATCGGCCATGAACTCCGCGACGCGCGGCTTGATCGCGCCGAAATAATGGTCGTCCATCTCCTGTCCCTTCGGCGGCATTGCGCCGAAGAGCGTGCGCCCGCAGAACATAAGGTCCTCGCGCTTATCGAACATGGCGCGGTCCACGAGAAAATATTCCTGCTCGGGGCCGACGAGCGGACGGACGATCTTCACGTCGTCCATGCCGAAGAGCTTCAGCACGCGCAGCGTCTGCTTGTTGAGCGCCTGCATGGAGCGCAGCAGCGGCGTTTTCTTATCGAGCGCCTCGCCGCCGTAGGAGCAGAACGCCGTCGGGATGCAGAGCGTTTTGTCCTTGATAAAGGCGTGGCTCGTCGGGTCCCAGGCGGTGTAGCCGCGCGCTTCAAACGTGGCGCGAAGCCCGCCGGAGGGAAAGCTTGAAGCGTCCGGCTCACCCCGGATGAGTTCCTTGCCGGAAAACTCCATGATGACGCCGCCGTCCGGCGAGGGGGTGATGAAGCTGTCGTGCTTCTCCGCGGTGCTGCCGGTGAGCGGCTGGAACCAGTGGGTATAGTGCGTCGCGCCCTTTTCGACCGCCCACTCCTTCATGGCGTCGGCCACAGCGTTGGCAACGGCGGTATCCAGCGTACCGCCCTCATACATCGTCTTTTTCAGCGAGACATACACGTCATACGGCAGCTTCGCTTTCATCACGCGGTCATCAAACACAAGACTTCCAAAATATTCCGGTACGGTGCTCATGCATCCCACTCCTCTTTCGGAAAAATAAAAAAGGCGTCTCGGAGATCGCTCTCCAAGACGCCTTTGCCTTCGATGGGCGAAATTATATGCGCCCTGCACGGATTTGTCAATTCCCAATTTTCGTTTTTTTGCGGTTTTTTTCGTTGACGCGCTCTCCCCGCGGTGTTATAATCTTACGCGTTAATGAGCAAAGGAGTTCATTTCCCGTGGGAAGTTTATCCCCTCGGGAAATGAGCTCCTTTTGTATTTTCGGAAAGAAGGCGATTATTATGAAGCGCGAAGGCGAGATCCGCATCCCCTCCGGGTGTGCCATTTCCGCCGTCATCTCCCGGGAGGGACGGCGCATGACCGGTGAGGCGGTCATGAAGAGCATGATCCCGATGCACGACCGCTCCAACGGTCTCGGCGGCGGCTTTGCCGCCTACGGCATCTACCCCGACTACCGCGATTTTTATGCGTTTCACATTTTCTTTGACGACAACGCGACGCGCCGCGAGTGCGAAGCGCTGCTCAAAGAGGGCTTTGAGCTTGTGCAGGCCGAGCAGATCCCCATCCACATCATCCCGGAGATCACCGACATACCGCTCATCTGGCGCTACTTCGTCTCCCCGCTGCCGTCGGTGCTCCACCGTCTCCAGCTCGACGAGAAGGAGTTCGTTGCCCGGACCGTTATGGACATCAACACGAAGTTCAAGGGCGCGTACGTTTTCTCCAGCGGCAAGAACATGGGCGTATTCAAGGCCGTCGGCTATCCCGAGGACGTGGGACGGTTTTACCGGCTCGACGAATATGCGGGCTACAGCTGGACGGCGCACGGCCGCTATCCGACGAACACCCCCGGCTGGTGGGGCGGCGCGCATCCGTTTGCACTGCTCGACTACTCGGTCGTGCACAACGGTGAGATCTCGTCTTACGACGCCAACCGCCGCTTCATCGAAATGTTCGGCTACAAATGCACGCTGCAGACCGATACCGAGGTCATCACATACATTGCCGACTATCTGCTCCGGCGGCAGGGCATGTCGCTGGAGGAAGCGGCCAACGTCATCGCCGCGCCGTTCTGGAGCACGATCCGCGGCAAGGCCGCGTCCGAGGCCGAACGGCTCACCTATCTGCGCACGGTGTTTTCCAGTCTTCTTATTACGGGGCCGTTCTCCATCGTGCTCGGCTTCAACGGCGGGCTGATGGCGCTCAACGACCGGCTGAAGCTCCGCTCGATGGTCACGGCGGAGAAAGACGATCTCGTATTCATTGCAAGCGAGGAGGCCGCCATCCGCGCGATGGAACCGGACGCGCGCAACGTCTGGGCGCCGATGGGCGGCGAGCCGGTCATCGTGCGCGTAAAGGAGGGGAAATACTAATGGCTATCGAATACATCTACCCGCCGTTTGAGGTCATCCGGCGCGACGAGCGGTGCACGCGCTGCCGCATCTGCGAAAAGCAGTGCGCCAACGGCGTCCACACCTACGACGCCGAGCAAAAGATCATGCTCGCGGACGAATCCAAATGCGTGAACTGTCAGCGCTGCGTTGCGCTCTGCCCGACGCGCGCGATCAAGATCGTAAAAACCGACTGCTGTCTGCGCGAAAACGAGAACTGGAAGAGCGACACGATCCGCGAAGTCTATAAACAGGCCGCCACAGGCGGCATCCTTCTCTCCTCCACCGGCAACCCGACGCCGCTGCCGGGCTACTGGGACCGGCTTCTCATCAACGCCTCGCAGGTCACGAACCCTTCGATCGACCCGCTGCGCGAGCCGATGGAAACGCGCGTTTTTCTCGGCAAAAAGCCGGACACGATCCGCCGCCGCGCCGACGGCTCGCTCGACACGACGCTCCAGCCGCAGCTGGAGCTTTCCGTGCCGATCCTCTTTTCCGCGATGAGCTACGGCTCGATCAGCTATAACGCCCACGCTGCGCTCGCCCGCGCCGCCGAGGAGCTCGGCATTTACTACAACACCGGCGAGGGCGGCCTCCACCGCGATTTCTACAAGTACGGCGCAAACACGATCGTGCAGGTAGCCTCCGGCCGCTTCGGTATCGAGGAGCGCTGTCTGAACGCGGGCGCCGCCATCGAGATCAAAATGGGCCAGGGCGCAAAGCCCGGCATCGGCGGACATCTGCCCGGCGCGAAGATCGTCGGGGACGTGTCCAAGACCCGCATGATCCCCGAGGGCTCAGACGCCATCTCCCCCGCGCCGCACCACGACATTTATTCCATCGAGGACCTGCGCCAGCTCGTATACTCGCTCAAAGAAGCAACGCAGTATAAAAAGCCCGTCATCGTAAAGGTTGCGGCAGTGCACAACATCGCCGCCATTGCGAGCGGCATTGCCCGCAGCGGCGCGGACATCATCGCCATCGACGGCT
>DPHR01000129.1:3511-5585 GCA_003522945.1 Clostridiales bacterium | reverse complement strand
TGAGGTGCGCAGCATCGGCTTGAGCGGCGCGGGCAGCTCGTCATAAAAAAGCTTACTCATGCGAAAAAGATTGGCCGTGGCGTCCTCGCGGTGCGCCACGACGAGCGCGTTCACGTTTGCGCGCGTGGCGCACGCGTGGAAGAGCAGCGCCTCCGTGAGCGTGGAAAAGCCGAGCTGACGGGCCTTTAAAATGATGATGCGCACGGGCTTGCCCTCGTCCTGCTGGCGCTTGGCCACGGCGTAAAGCTTTTGCTGCGCGGCGTTCAGGCGAAACGGCACGACCGCGCCGCTCTTCGTGCGTATTTTGAGGCACGATTCGATGTATTCTCTCGCAACGCACGGATTCACAGCGCGCTCGCCCCCTCCTGCCGCGCGAGCCATTCCTCAAGCGAGAGCGTGCCGTCCTCCGTTTCCTCCTCGCAAAGGGCGCGGAGATGCTCGTCAAGCTCGTGCAGCGCGCGCATCGCGCCCGCGGGGTCAAATTCCCAGATGCCGTCCGGCTCGCGCTGCTTTGTTTCGGGGTTGCGCGTGAGATGGGGCGTCGCCTGCATGCACCGGTCAACGATCTCCACGAGCCGCCGTCCGATCCACGCGCTCGAAACGCCCATCGCGTCAAAAAGCCGCTGCTCGCTCTCGCGGCGGCAGCGCTGTACCGCCGGGTCGCGCAGAAGCTCCCGGGCACGCTCTTCCGCTGCGGCGGGGCTGTATCCGGCGGCAATGGCGGCCTCAGGGCCGTCGCCGCAGGCGAGATATTTCTCCACAAAGCGCTTCTGCCGCGCCGTGAGCGCCGTTTTGTCTTTCATTCGGACCCTCCTTTCGTGTTCACAGGGGCATCTGCTCGAGAAATTTCTTCCGCAGGCGGGAGAGCTTCCGGGGCGAGACGCCCGCCGCCCCGGCTGCCGCCTCGAGCGTTTTCTGCTGCACGAGCACGCCGAAAAGCGCCCGTCCCTCCTCCGGCGTCTCCGCAAGACACGTGATCAGCGCGCGGACCGCCTCCCGCCGCTCCGGCGGAAGCTGCGCAAACACGCGGAGCATCGCCAGAATGTACCGCTGCTCCGCCGCCGGACGGCCGCAGGACAAGCTCCGATATCCCATCGATCCATACCCCCTTTTGCATTATAGGACACAAAGCGTGAATACAGCGGGCAAAAAATAAAAACAGAAGAAAGTCGATCCCCTGTATTACACGCTTCGTGTATTAACGTTATACCATCCGGGGATGGACTTGTCAACACATTTCGTGGAATCCCGGTTGACTTTTTTCACGCCGCGTGTTATGGTAACGGTGAGGTGATAGCAATGTCCGGTTTCAGCGAAAGACTGTCAGCGCTGCGCAGGGGCGCAGGGATGACGCAGGCAGAGCTGGCGAAAAAGCTCGGCATTTCCAAAAGTTCGGTAAGCATGTACGAATGCGGCAATCGTGAGCCGGAGTTTGATCTGCTGGAAAAAATGGCGGATCTCCTCCAGGTGGATATGAACGTCCTGCTTGGCCGCGGCGAGCCGCTCGTGAACAACGATCCGGAGCTGACGGCGTATCTGGAAGCGCTGCGCGACAGGCCGGAGATGCGCGCGCTGTTCCGCCTTTCTCAAAACGCCACGCGCGAGGATGTGGAGACTGCCGTGACGATCCTCGAAGCGCTGCGCAGCAAGCATGAGGATACCTGACTATTACGTCCGGTTCGTGGACTTTCCGCCGACGGTGCTCGGCGCGACGCTCCCGAACGACGACGGCACATTTTCCGTATACATCAACGCCCGTCTCGGCGATGACGCGCGGCGCGAAACGCTGCGGCACGAGCTCGAGCACATGGCGCGGGACCACTTTTACCGCGACGCTCCCGTCGCAGCGCAGGAGGCGGAGGCCCGCGGCGAGACGATCTCGGCAGTACCGCCGGCGCCGGAGCGCGGCACGGTGCGCTGTTACCGCGATCTCGCAGCGCTCACGGCGTATCTCCAAAGTCTCGGTGCGCTCGGCAGCAGCATGGAATCCCTCGGCGCCGAACCGATGCGGTGATAAAAAAGAGCCAATGGCATTTGTGTGCCATTGGCTCTTGAGCTTGTCAAAAAAGTATTT
>DPHR01000129.1:0-3254 GCA_003522945.1 Clostridiales bacterium | reverse complement strand
GGCGCAAACTCTGCGAGGCTTTTGCTGTAGTTTGTTAGTTCAGCGGGAGAATTTTGCACTCGGAGCCGGAGAGCTCCTGCGCGGGGGCGGGGAGCGTGTCCACATTGATGAGCGGCCGGCCGCCGGAAACGAGAATGTCCACATACTGCTCTGCGGAGAGCTCGCGCACGACGATCTCGCCGCCGGAGCGCCGGTACAGCAGTACCGGAACGCCGCCGTCGGTCGTGAGGACGACGCCGACATCGTAGGCATGCTCGGGGTCGAGCCCGTCCAGCGCCTTGGCGCCGCGGCGCTCTACGTTTTTGAGCACCGGCATGTCCGCCTGACTCACTTCCGGCGCACCGCTGCCGCTCGTGAGCAGCACGACGCGCGCGTCCGTCGCCGTGGCCGAGAGCTCGGTCGAGGCGAAGGGGTCAAACTGCCGGTTTGTGGAGATCACATAAAACCCGTTCTGCTCGATGCGCAGCGCGCGGCTTTTATAGAGCTCACGCACGGAGGTCAGGAGCTTTACGTATTTTCCTTCCTCTGCGGAAAGAAAGGCGTCAATATCCTCGCGGATGCGCTCACTGCGGCGCGCGAAGAAGGTGGAGAACATGGCGCTGTCGCCGTCGTCGGTCTGCAGTGCGAGCAGCCACGCGAGAAGCTCCGCGCGGCTTCCGGCGGGCAGCTCGTCCTCCGAGGGGACGTCTCCTGCGGCGAGCCGGTCGAGAAGCGCCGCGGCGCTCTCGGTTTTATCGTCCGCGCCGAAGAAGCGGATCTTTTCGAGAAGCTGCGCATCGGGGTGAAGGCTGTCGCCCGCCGGAAGACGCAGCGGCACGGTCTCCACCACGGCGGCGCTGCCGTCAAGATATACGTCCGCGACTTCCTGCGTGCGCCCGGTCGCGGTAAGGTCCACGCGGAAGTCCTCGCGCACGCTGTCCGGCCAGAGCGATTTCGGCAGCGCCGTCCGGCTGCCGAGAAGAACGCTCTCGGCGTGGATCACAATGCCGGTGCCGTCCCACGAGAGGGAGGTGACGATCTGCATCGAGACCGGCACAAGACCGAGAACGCGCTGCGAGATGCATACGCGCATCTTTCCGCCGGTCAGGCGGATGCCGAAATCGAGATCGCCGAACCGCTCGCGCATCTGCCGCCGGAGACCGGGCAGAACGCCGCTCTCGTCGGCAAGAACGTAAAGATCGTTTTTATACAGCCGGACAACGGCGCTGCCGTCGTCGGCAAAGGAGAGCTCGCCGAGCTCTTCGCTGCGCGGCGCGGCGAGGATCGCGTCCACATCGTCCCGAAAGGCGGAGGCGCCGCCGTTGCCGATGAGGAACGCCGCGAGCAGCAGCAAAAGAAGGATCCCTGCCGGTATCGCGATCGCCCATGCGCGGGCGCCGCGCTTTGCCGGTTTCTGCTTCATGCCCTCCTGCCTCCTTTCCGACGGATATCGCCATACTTTTTTCAGTTTAACGCATCCCGGCGAAAAAAGCAATTGCATCCTGCCGGAGCGGAACATATAATAGGATTTACCCGCCTTCGGGCGGTAAGTTTCGGAAAAAAACGGGGGTAACGCGCATGGCTTTCTCTCTGGCGCTCGTGGATTTCGACGGCACGCTGGCCGATTCGATGCCGTACTGGCTGCGTCTGCCGGCGGATACGCTCCGCGCGGCGGGTCTGCCGCAGCCGGAGGGCTTTGCGGAATACATCCGCTCTGTGCCGATCCGGGAGATCGCGCGGGACATGGGCGCGAAGTACCCGCAGCTTGAAGCGGAAACGCCGCTCGCCGTGCGCTGGAGCGCGGAGATGGCGGCGCATTACGCGCGGGAGATCCCTCTCAAGCCGGGCGCAAAGAAACTTCTGCAAACGCTGCGCGCGGCGGGGCTGCGCGTATACATCCTCTCGGCGACGCGCCGCGCGCTGCTCGATCCGGCCATTGAGCGGCTCGGCGTCGCGCCGCTCGTGGACGGCGTTTACGCCGAGGAGGAGACCGGCTCAAAGCGTACCGAAGCGCCGTATGCGTTTTTCCGGGACAGGCTCGGCGTTCCGTATGAGAAAATGCTCCTCGCGGAGGACGCGCCGCGCAATCTCGCCGCGGCGGAGGCGCTCGGCGTTTCGGGCGTCGGCGTATACGACGAGAGCATGAAGGAATATACGGAGATAATCCGCGCCGGAGCGGCGGTGTATCTGCCGGACTTCTCCGACCTTTCGGCGCTGGAGGAGCTGCTGCGGTAAGCCTCCCTTGTGCAAAGGGCAGACTCTCCCCGGCGGGGAGAGATGTCGCCGAAGGCGACAGAGAGGGGGGCGGAGGTGGCGAACCCGAAGGGTTTGACGGAGGGATTGTCGTTTTCCGAAGACTACAATCCCCCAGTCAGCTTCGCTGCCAGCCCCCTTTGCACAAGGGGGCCTTTTCTCCATAAAAAAGCGAAAAAAGTATTGACTTTCCTGAGATCTATGGTATTATGTCATGGCGCTCCAAAGACAGCAGGTGGCATTCGCCGTAAATCCTGCCGAGGAAAGCACGATACTTGTATTGTGTCTCCCCCTGTCTTTCGGCAGAGGGAGTTTTTCTTTCGGGCGCAGAAATTTACCCCGGAGGTGAAACCATTGCCTAACGCGAAAGTACTCAGCGAGAAACAGGCCATCGTCGAGGAACTCACCAAGCGTATCGGTAACGCCACGGCGGGCGTCCTTGTGGACTACAAGGGCATCACCGTTCTGGAGGATACCGCTCTGCGCCGTGAGCTGCGTGCTGCCGGCATTGAGTACACCGTTGTGAAGAACACTCTGCTCCGCTTTGCGGTTGACAAGTGCAATCTCAACGAGTTTGACTCCGTGCTCAACGGCACCACCTCTCTGGCCACCACCGAGGGCGATCCCATCGCGCCCATCCGCATCGTCAGCGAGTTCGCCAAGAAGATGAACGGCAAGTTCGAGGTCAAGGGCGGCTTCATGGAAGGTAAAGTCCTTCCGATGGCCGACATCGATGAGATCGCTCAGCTTCCCGGCAAGGATGCCCTGTACTCCAAGGTCCTCGGCACCATGCTCGCACCCATCACCAGCCTGGCCGTCGTTCTCGGTCAGATCCTGGAGCAGAAGGGCGGCTCTCTCGAGACCGCCGAAGCTGCTGCCGAATAATCCGGCAGACACAAATCATTTTTAGGAGGAAAATTACAAATGGCTAGCGAAAAAGTTACCGCTATGATCGAAGAAGTCAAGGCTCTCTCCGTGCTGGAGCTGGCTGAGCTGGTTCACGCTCTGGAGGAGGAGTTCGG
>DPHR01000132.1:725-4355 GCA_003522945.1 Clostridiales bacterium | reverse complement strand
CGGGGGCGCGCAGCGCCTCCGGCAGCATCTGGAAGAACGGGTTCATGTCGGGAATGGCGGCGAGCGTGCCGGAAGCCGTGTGCGTCAGTGTCCACGCGCCCTGGCCGAGATAGTTCAGGATCAGGCACGCCTTCACAAACGGCCAGCTCGCATAAATGTTCCCGCGGCCGACGTGGCCCATATCGGAATAGAGCGCCTCCGCGCCGGTCGTGGCGAGGAACACGCTGCCGAGGATCATAAAGCCCGCCTTGTTATAGGGCGAAACCAAAATGCGCGCCGCGTACACCGGGTTGAACGCGAGCAGCACGCCGGGGCGGTCGAAAACGTGCAGCAGGCCCATGATGCCGAGGAACGAGAACCACACGAGCATCACCGGGCCGAACGCCTTGCCGATCTTGCTCGTGCCCGCCCACTGCACGGCGAAGAGCGTGCTGATGATGACGAGGGTGATAAGGACGACGTGCGCCTGCCCGCTGCCGAGAAAGCGGTTCATCGCCGGGATGCTGCGCAGGCCCTCCACCGCCGTCGTCACCGTGACCGCCGGAGTGAGAACGCCGTCGGCAAGGAGCGCCGCGCCGCCGATCATCGCCGGGAAGATGAGCCAGGGCGCTACCTTTTTCACCAGCGCGTACAGCGAGAATATGCCGCCCTCGCCGTTATTGTCCGCGCGCATGGCGATGAGCACATACTTGACGGTCGTGAGCAGCGTGATCGTCCAGATGATGAGCGAGAGCGCACCGAGGATAAAGTCCTCGTTCACGTGCGCGATGCCGCCGTTGCCCTTGAGGATCGATTTCATCACGTACAGCGGCGATGTGCCGATGTCGCCGTACACAATGCCGATCGTCACAAGGAACATACCGAAGCTGACTCTTTTCTTTTTCTCCATGGCTATCCCGACTCTCTCCTTTGGGGATAAAAACGCCGCGGCGGCACAGGCCGGCGCGGCGCGCAGTATTTCTGCCTTGTGCAAAAATACTTTAGCATTTTCTTTACACGATATCAAGAAAAACTAACGGAGGGTGTATATGCATTCACACTCTTCTGCGTACCAACCCGTGACGGGTACGGACGCGTACAGTTATCCGCTGCCGGGCGGATCGGGCGCACTGGTAATCGAGATTTTTCTCTCTCCGCGCAGAAAGCGCCGGAGCGCGGCATTGCCGCGCTCCGGCGTTCGTTTTTTTTATTCCGTTCGTCAATCGCGCAGGTCGGTGCGGCCCAGGATCTCATAGCCCGGCGGCGTGACGCGCGAAAACTCTATGCCCACAATCCCGGCGGTAAACGGCGCAAAGTCCGCCGCCATTTTGCGGCACACGGCAGGCAGATCCGCCTTCGGATCATACAGCAGCGTTGTATGCGGCAGCCACACTTCGTCCGAGCCGGTCCATTCGTTCAGACTGCCGCCATAGACTTCCGCGATGCGCCGGTGGAGCGCCGCGAGCGTGCCGGTCTTCTCCGCGAGCGCCGCCACGATGGACGTTTCTTCCAATACCGCGAGATGCGTATATTTCACCGCGAACCGTGAAACGTCTTTCAGCAGCGCGGCGCAGAACGCCATGAACCCGGCCTCATCCTCGCCCATATACGCGGCGAGCGTGATATGCCCGTGCAGCGGTTTCCCATCGGCATCGGGCGCGGCCGCCTTTTGTATGGCCGTCAGCTTTTCTGTGGAGCGCTTATCCAGTTTTGCAATAACGCACAGCATAAAGCATCAGTACACGACCACGAGCGTGCCGACGGTGATGTTGTTGTAGATCGTCGCAATGGCGTCGAGCGGCGTATTGACGCAGCCGTGCGAGCCGTCGGTCAGGTAAATGTCCCCGCCGTACTCAGTGCGCCACGAGGAATCGTGCAGGCCGATCTGGTCGTCAAACGGCATCCAGTATTCCACATGGTCGTTCCACGTCGGGCCGACGAGGTAGGTGTCCGTCGTCATGCTCGCAATGCGGAAGCAGCCGCGGCGCGTATCGTCCCCGGCGGCGATGTTGCCGGTGACGACCGGCGTTTCCACGAGCAGCTTGCCATCTACATAGTACCACATATACTGGTTATCCAGACTGATCTCCACGAAGGTGTCCGTGAAATTATAAAACCAGTACTCCTGCTTCCAGTACCACGATGTATCGTAGCTCGGCGTAACGGTCGCGTCGGTTTCGGTCTCCAGCGCCGCGGCGATGTCGGAGGCAAGCGCGTCACGGTCGAGGATCCAGCCGGTATCGCCGACGCGGTAGTAGATATACGGGCGGGTCTTTTCGGCGTTGTGGAATTTGGCGTAAACGCCGTCGAGCGCGTATTCGTCCGCGAGCGCGTCCGAAAGCGCCTTTACCTTCTCCGGCACCGGGGCGCACACCGTCTGCCCCTCGGCGTCCGAGAGCGTCACATCGCTCATGCGCCAGATATCCTGCGGCGTGAGCGTATAGGTGTTCCCGTCCTGAAAATCAAGCGTCACTTCCGTGGCGAGATAGGCGTCGATCGCGGCGCGCTGCGCGAGAAGCTCCGGGCTCTCCGCCGTAACGTTCTGCCGGATGACGGCGTTTTTCGCCTCGATCACGGGGCTTTCCTCGCGCAGATCGCGCACCGCGGGCAGCTGCTCCGCAATGGCGGAAACGCAGTTTGCGAGATTTACGAGATTGCCCTTTGAACCGGGATCGACCGTGTAGCCGTCCTCGCCGAGAACGATGCGCGCGTCCACCGGCGCCTGCCGGGGCGTTTCGTCATAGAGCACACGAGAGAGCAGCTCGCCCGCCGCGGCGGTGTCCGAAACGGTGTAAACGTCCGTCTCCAGACTCCGCTCGCCCTTCGTCATCCAGCCGAAGAGACCGGCCTCGGCATGCTGCGCGTCAAAATACTCCTCCAGCGCGGCGGTGAAGCCGTCGGTGTCCACGAAGCTCTCAAGCGGCAGCGCGACGACGGCATCGCCCTGCGCGTCGCGCAGCTGCGCCGTGTGCGACTTTGCCGTGCCGAGCAGAAACTCCGCCGCCCCCGCTTCGGACACGCCGCTGCAGTCGTACCCGTTGATGACCGTGCCCGGCAGAAACGCCGAGCGGTAATACACCGATACGCCGCCGAGCGCGATGACCGCGAGCAGCACGAGCGAGAGCGCGATCACAAGCGCTATGCGCGTCTTTTTGTTTCCCCGTTTTTTCGTTGCCGTTTCTTCCATTGGAACCGTAAACCCCTCCGAAGCGTTTTCATCCTGTAAGACGGCGCAGCGCTGCCGAAAGTTCTCTTTCTGATTTTCTGTTTCGTTCATTTTTCTCCGCTCCGATTCTCCGCCGCGGCGCTCTTTGCGAGCGCGGCGGTATTGATGAGCCGCACACTGTCGCGGCAGCAGTCGATCCAGCCCTCGGCGCGCAGCCGCGAAAGCTCGCGGCAGAGGGCGCTCCGGTTCGCGCCGAGATAGGCGGCAAGATCCTCCCGGCGCATGCCGAGCGAGAATGTGTTTCCCCCGGCGTCCGCGGCGGCGTCAAGAAGAAACGCCGCGATCCGCGCCCGGAGCGAATGCCGCGCGAGATATTCCGCCCGGCGGCGCAGCCGCCAGTACTTTTCCGCGATCTCCGCGAGCAGGTTTTCCCGCAGCAGCGCGTGCCGGTCGCACGCGTGCGCGCACGACGCCATCATCGCCCG
>DPHR01000132.1:0-522 GCA_003522945.1 Clostridiales bacterium | reverse complement strand
GCACGACGCCATCATCGCCCGGTACGGCAGGAAAAGCGCCGCGGTATTCTGCGCGGCGATCACGTCCACGGGGCTTTTCTTGTCGCGCGTCGCCATGAGCACATCGCCGACGAGCGCGCCGGGGCCGTGCACCGCCGTGAGGCTCCGCTCGCCGGAGGGCAGAAGGCTCTCTGCCCGCACGCCGCCCGAGAGGACCACCGCGCATGCGCTTACCGCGTCGCCCGTGAGCCAGAGCTCCTCGCCGCGCTCATACCGCCGCTCGGCCGCGCCCAGACATTCTGTCAGCGCAAAAACGTCGCTAGGGGCGATGCGCGCAAACAGCGGGCAGCGCAAAAGCGCCGATCTTTCCGTATCTGTCATGCGTCTCACCCCGCTTTGTTGCCGCAGCAACTTACAATTCGGGTATACTATACTATACTGCCAGCGAAATGTCAAAAGCGGAGGAACCCGATCTATGAAAATCCAAAAACTTACCGCGCTCGCCCTTGCGCTGGCGCTCCTTTTCGCTCTTGCCGCCTGCGG
>DPHR01000076.1 GCA_003522945.1 Clostridiales bacterium | reverse complement strand
AGCTTCGCGCGGCGGCGGCCTGCGCGCGCAGCGCGTCCGGCTCAAAGGACGCCGGCATCTCCCCGGCAACGACGCCGGGAAGGTATTCCGCCATGGAGAGCGTTTCCACCTCGCCGCCGCGCAGCAGGGTGACGCCCGTGAGAGCATCGAAACCGGAAAAAGCGTCCGCGGTGCTCTCCGGCGCGGCGGACGCGGCGGGGGAGACCTCCGGCAGCGCTTCGCCCCCGGAGATCCCGGCGGCGTGCTGCACCGTGACCGGCAGCAGCAGGGAAAAGAGCAGCGACAACACGCTCATCAGCATACAGTGCTTCATCCTATATACCCCTCTCTTGACGATAAACCAAAAGGAGTATAAAATACCATTCATACTCCCTCGTTCCCGGCGCCGGACAAGCGGCGCTCACGGGAAACTCTATGAGGACAGGGGCTTTCCTATGCAGAAAAACGCATGGACATATACGATGGCGGGGACCGTGTTCGCTGCGGTCGCCGTTATGCTGCACTGGCTTCAGGTGCAGAAGATCTTCGATCCCGAAACCGGCCTTCCGACGCTCCACGCGCCGATCACGACGCTGCTCGTCGTAGTTCTCGTTCTCGTCGCCGCGGCGCTCTGGTGGCTGTCGGGCCGCATGAAGACCGACTGCGCCCCCGAAGAACCGGAGGACGCGCTCGCCCTGCCGCACCGCGAGACCGGCTGGATCCTTATCGCCGCGGCGGCGCTCGCCGCGCTCGGTTCGGCGTACCTCTTCTTCAAGGAGGACAGCGCGCTTATGAAGGCCGCGGCGCTGCTTGGCATCCTGTCCGCACCCGTGCTCGCCATGATGCCGCAGATCCCCCGCTGGGGCGGCTTCGGCGCGGCGCTCAGCGTGCTGCCGGTGCTGTTTTTCTGTCTGTGGCTCGTGGTGTTCTATAAGGAAAACGCCGCGAACCCGATCCTCTGGTCGTACGGCATGGAGATCCTTGCCATTGCGATGTGCCTTCTCGCGGTGTTCCGGCTGAGCGCGTATCTTTTCTACCGCGCCAAGCCGCGCCGGGCGATCTTCGCGTGCATGCTCGCGCTCATAACGAGCCTCGCCACGCTCACTGACAGCGTATCTCTCGGCGCGCGCGCCGTGCTCGGCGGCTGGGGTATCGGCACCGCGGTCATGTGCTGGATCATCATCAACAATTTTGTTCCGCCCGCGCCGGAGGAAGATACATATTAAAGAAGCCCTTGTGTAAAGGGAAACCCCTCCGTCAAAAACTTCGTTTTTGCCACCTCCCCTGTTAGGGGAGGCAAGTAAGCTATCGGAAAACCGGCTTGGCTCCCCAAACAGGGGAGCTGTCAGCGAAGCTGATGAGGGGTTCGCGAGAAAAAGCGCCCGCAGGAAAATGTTCCTGCGGGCGCTTTTGCGTCATTTGCCTTATTTCGTATGCACCGTGAGCTGGGGATAGGGGATGTCGATGCCCTTTTCATCGAAGAGCAGCTTGAGAGAGCGGTTGAGCGCGCGGCGCGCGGCGAAAATGTTCTCCTCCGTTGCGGAGACAATGAACTTGAGCACAACGCCGCTCCCGGCGAGCTCCTCCACGCCGACATACTGCGGCACGTCGAGAAATACGCCGCGGTTCTCTTCATACATGGCGGGCAGCGCGTCGGCGATCATGGCCTCCACGGCGCGGAGATCGGCGTCATAGCCAATGGAGATCGTGCTCACCGCCACAGATGTTTCCTGCGAGCGGTTCTGGAAATTCCGGATCTCGGAATTGTTGATGATCTTGTGGTTGCCGCCGGAATCCTCGAGCGTCGTGGTGCGCACGCTGATGTCTACGACCTTGCCGCGGAAATCGTCGAGCACGAGGATATCGCCGACGTTGTAGCGCCCTTCGGCGATGAGGAAAATGCCCGTGAGCACATCCTCAATGAGCGACTGCGCGCCGAAGCCGATAATGAGCGTTACAACGCCGACGCTTGCGAGCGAGGCCGTTACGTCCACGCCGAGCGCGCGAAGCCCGAAGAAGACCGAGAGCAGCACGGCCGTATAGGAGAGAATGCTCCGCGTGAGCGAGCACACCGTCCTCGCGCGCGTCTCCTTCGGCAGCTTTAAGAGAAGGGCGAACACGCCGTAGCCGATCCAGATGAAGCCCAGATGCCGGAACATGTCGGCCAGCCCCGGCATGAGCGGGCGCAGAACATAGCCCAGCGCGCAGAGCACAACGGAAACGATCAGCAGAACGGGGAATTTTTTGACGGGTTTCATGAAGCGGCCTCCTTATACGGCGTTGTGCGGACGGTCTCGGCAAAGTCAAAGGGCTCGGTCTCGCCGTCCGGCAGGAAATATACATGGATGGTCACAAGCTCCGCATGCTCCTCCGGCAGCGGGAGAGTGACAATGCAACTATAGTCGTTTTTCTCGATGGACGCGGCGGAGGAATCAAAGCCCTCGACCTCCGGCCAGACAAAAACGGTGTCCGCATCGAGTGCGGATAGATCGTTTCCGACGATCGCGTCGGGGATCGTGCCGCCCTCGGCAGGAGTGAGATAAACGCTCACCGTGTCGCCCTCGGCGTCGTAGCCGCAGGCGATCGTGAAGCGCTGCGCGGCGGGACGCTCGGCGGCAAGCGTTTCCACGCGCCCGTCGGCGTGCGTGATCGTAACGCGCACCGACAGCGTGCTTTCCACGGCGCTGTCGGCATAGAAATCCGGGTGCGCCTCACGCACGGAGGAATACGTCTCGCGCATCGTATGGTATTTTCCGCTCTCAATGCTGCTTTCCGGAATGGGGTATGTGCTCACCTCGTCCGGAAAGTTGGGATCAAAGAATGTGATCTCTGCGGAAACGATGTCCTCCGGCACGGGGAAACGCACCTCGACCTCGCAAAGCGAGGCGAACGAGAAATACCGCAGCGTGGGATCCGGCGCAGAGGCGGGCTCTTCCGCGGGCGTCTCGGTGGGGGCGGGCGCGGCGGT
>DPHR01000081.1:5476-7686 GCA_003522945.1 Clostridiales bacterium | reverse complement strand
GTTGAGGATCTGGATGACGCGCTCCAGCTCCTCGCTGCGGCCGATCATACGGTCGAGCTTGCCCGCACGGGCGCGGTCGGTGAGCGAGATGCAGTAGTTATCGAGAAACTTGCGCTTCGGCTTGCGCTCGCCGCCGTCCTTGCCGACGCGGGGACGCTCGGTCTCGGCAGCGTTGTCGCGGTTTTCGGCGTTGGCGGCGTTCTGCGCGCCGAAAAGCCGGTTGAGGAACGGGAACGTTGCGGTCTTTCCGTCGTCGTCCGAGCTGTCGTCGTCGTTTTCGATGTTCATAAGATCGTCCCCGCTGCCGGAGAGATTCTGCATGGCCTCCATCATTTCGGAGGAAAGCCCGTCGAGATCTTCGTCGTTGATGCCCATTTTGGAAATGATATCGTCGATGGGCTTGATGTGCAGCTCACGGGCACACTTGAGACACAGTCCCTCCTGGTGGGATTGGCCGTTTTCAATACGGTTGATGAATACCACCGCCATGTTCTTGTGGCAGCGGGCGCAGAGAGTAGGTTGCATAGATGTTCTCCTGTATTCTGTGAAATGGCGTTAAATTCCGAGCAGGTGTACGAAGATCGTGCGATCCATAAACCAGGAGACGAGGAAGGTGTTGGAAAGCGTCTCCTGCGAGACGAGAAGTCCTACGAACCGCAGCGCCCAGCCGATGATGAGGCAGAACGCCATGCCCTGCACCAGACCCGCCACCGCGCCGCCGATGTCGTTGAGCAGCTCGTGGTTCGGTATCTGGAAGCTGATATTGGGAATGTTCCCGATCACCGTGAGGAGGATCAGGATCATAACGAATGCGAGAATAAACCCGCCGACATAAGATATGCGGCGGCAGAGCACTTCTACAACGGCGTCGATAAGCTCGGCGTTATTTTCCTTCGCGTAGGCGACGGCTTCGTCCGCCATCTGCTCGCTGGTGGATTCGTAAATGCCCATGCCGTTGTAGGTGAGCGTGCAGAATTCCGTTTCACGGCCGGGATTCTGCGCAAAATAGTCCTTGACGGAAAGGTTGGTGCTGTCGATCCCCATGGCGGGGCGGACGGTTTTGTCGACGACGTTGACCTCAACAAAGCCGCTGGCGAACGGGCGCAGCGCGTCGATCACCTCTCCGGAATAGGTCTGGGAGAGAAGATTCGCGCCGTATACCGAAACAACGAACGCGATCAGACTGAAGATGCCCATGACGAGCCCCTTCTTATAGCCGGACCAGACACAGAAAATGAGTATGGACAAAAACAAAAGACTCAGTACCGCTTTCATGCAAAGCCTCCTTTTTCAGGCGCGGCCGGTGAGAGATCACCGGTTGAAATCGATTTGTACAACGCCGGACGCACCGGCAAAAAGAGCGCGGCTGTCCGAGCAGAGAAACACCTGCCGGACGTCCTCCGGCGGCTGATAGGAAACGATCTCCTCCAGCGCGGAGGAAAAGAGCGTGGATTCCTCTCCGGTGAAGAGGACGAGAAGCTGGCTGCCGCAGGACGACATGGCCGCGGCTTCCAGAGGGGCGGTAAAGCTGCCGAGCGGCTCGCCGGAGGGGGAGAACGCTGTGATCACCGTCTCGCCGCCGCCGAGCCCGCTCGCCGCCGCAACGGCGGCAAAGTCTCCGCTGAGCGAAAAGGCGGAGAGATGCGCGTTTCCGAGCCGATGCTCGGAGAGCAGCGTGCCGTCCGCGGAGAGAAAGCAAACCGCCGTTTCCGTCACCGCGGCAATGGAGCCGTCCGAGAGAAAGCCGAAATCCACGATCAGCTCGCCGGGGGCAAAAAACTCGGCCTGCATCTCCTCGCGGTCGATGCGGAAAAAGCGGAGATACCCGCCGTCGTCTCCGGCACCGTTCACGCAGAGAAGACCTTTTCCGGTCGTCCGCGCGGAAACGGGCGTGACGCTCGAAGCGTCCCAGCGGAAGAGCGGCGTGAGATCGGTGTCGTATACGACGACGCTCCCGCGATATCCGTCCTTATCGGTTAGGACGGTAATAAGCCCGGTTTCGTTCACATCGGCAAAGTATACGCCGCCCTCGGTCGCACTCTCGGCGGCCGAACCGTCCGGGTACAGCGCATGGATGCCGTTTTGCCCGGCGTCCCAGAACACCGCGAGCTGCGTCCCGGCAGCGCACATCGGCTCCGTCATCGCAAAGTCGGCGCTCGCGGCGCATTTCCCGCTGGCGGTGAAGAGCTGCGCGCCGGTCGTCGTGGCGG
>DPHR01000081.1:4721-5272 GCA_003522945.1 Clostridiales bacterium | reverse complement strand
CCGTTTCCGGCGGCGGAGTAAAAGATATTCTCACCGCTCCGGAGGCGGAAGCCGTCGCGGTTCCGCACGGCGGCTGCCGTGTGCGACTGGACAACGCTCAGTACAAGCAACAGCGCTGCGATGCAGAGCATGGCGGCTGTCGCGGCGAGCACACGGGGCAGATTCCGGTGCTTGCGCTCCGGCGCGGCGGTATACCTATTAGAATGCATCAAAACCTCCGAAAAATCAAGCGTCAATGGCGCTCAAGTGTCTGCCATCATTTCCCCGGCGGGGCCGTCGTACCAGATGCGGTGCATATAAAGACCCTGCGGCGGCATCGTCGGGCCGGTGAGACGGCGGTCGCGCGTTTCGAGAAGCGCGGGAATATCCTCCGCCCGGAGCTTTCCGTAGCTTGCGTATACCATCGTCCCGACCATGGCGCGGACCATGTTGTACAAAAACCCGTTGGCGCACACACGCACGGTGATGAGATCGCCCTCGCGTTCGGCATCGCACCAGTACACGGTGCGGACGGTCGTTTTCGTTTCGGTGCCGACGCTCCGCACGGCGGC
>DPHR01000081.1:960-4573 GCA_003522945.1 Clostridiales bacterium | reverse complement strand
GGTGCCGACGCTCCGCACGGCGGCAAAGTCGTGCGTGCCTTCAAAGGCCTTCGCCGCGGCGCGCATCTGCGCAATGTCGAGCCGGGACGGATAGAAGCACACGCGCTTATCGAGAAACGGATCGGGAATGCGGCTATTGAGGATCTTATAGATATATTCCTTCTGGATGCACGAGCCGATGGCATTGAAGCTCTCGTCCACCTCGCAGGCATCCGTCACGGCGATATCGCCGGGAAGGCGGGCGTTGAGCGCGAGCGGGACCTTCTCGATCGGGATTGTACAGTCGGAGCGGAAGTTCGCGCAGTAGCGCAGGGCGTGCACGCCCGCGTCCGTGCGGCCGCAGCCCGTTACATGGACGCTTGTACCGAGTATTTTTGCAATGGCGTCCTCCACGGTCTGCTGCACCGTGGGGAGACCGGCCTGCCGCTGCCAGCCATGATAGGCGGAGCCGTCGTATCGGAGACGGAGTGCAATGTTTCTCAAATGCCGTACCTCGTCAGGATGATCGACCCGGCCAGGATCACCGCCCAGAAAGCGAGAGCCAGGTAGTCGTTTCGGCCCATGCGCAGCACCTTCATGCGGGTGCGCCCCTCGCCGCCGTTGTAGCAGCGGCACTCCATCGCGGTGGCCAGCTCGTCGGCGCGGCGGAACGCGCTCACGAACAGCGGCACAAGGATCGGCAGCAGCGCCTTCGCGCGGCGGACAAGACTGCCGCTTTCAAAATCCGCGCCGCGCGCCTTCTGCGCGGAAATGATCTTGTCGGTCTCTTCGATGAGCGTCGGGATAAAGCGCAGCGCGATGCTCATCATCATGGAAAGCTCATGCACCGGGAAGCGCAGCTTTTTGAGCGGACTCAAAAGCTGCTCCAGCCCGTCGGTGAGCTGCAGGGGAGAGGTCGTATACGTCAGAAGAAACGTTCCGCACACGAGCAGAATGATGCGAAGCACCATCAGCACCGCGCGGCGGATGCCGTTATCGGTGATGCGCAGCACCCAGAACGAGCAGATCACATTGCCGTCCGAGTAAAAGAGATTGAGCACCGCCGTTAAGATCACGATCACGATGAGCGGCTTGAGCCCCTTGAAGAGCGCCTTCGGGCGGATGCGCGAGAGCGCCACGCAGAAAACGAGCGTGAGCAGCACGAGCGCGGTGGCGCTCCAGTTGTTGGCGGTGAAGAGCGCAGCAATATAGAGCACCACGGCGATGAGCTTCGTGCGCGGGTCGAGCCGGTGCACGATGGTATTGCCGGGGAAGTACTGGCCGAGCGTAATGTCTTTCAGCATGCGCCGCCCTCCTTCCGTGCGAGCAGGGCCGCGGCGAGATCGTGCGGGGTATAGATGCCCTGCGGAACAGCAGCGCCGCGCGCGCGCAGCTCCTCTGCAAGAGCGGCTGCGCCCGGAATGCCGAGACCCATTTCACGAAGCTCCGCGGCGTGGGTGAAGATCTCCTCCGGCGCGCCGTCGAGCGCGATCTTGCCGCGCCGCATGACGATGAGCCGCTCGGCGTTTTCCGCGGCGACGTCCATATCGTGCGTGACGAGCACAACGGTGCTCCCCGTGGAGCGATGGTATTCGGCGATGTTTGCAAGGATCTCGTGGCACCCGGCGGGGTCGAGCCCCGCCATCGGCTCATCGAGCACGAGCACCTCCGGCTTCATGGCCATCACGCCCGCAATGGCGATGCGGCGCTTCTGTCCGCCGGAAAGATCGAGCGGGGACGCCTCGAAGAGCGATTCATCGACTCCGGCAAACTTTGCGCCGAAGCGGACGTGCTCGTCCACCTCCTGCTCGTTCAATCCCATGTTTTTCGGACCGAACGCAATGTCACGGTAAACCGTCTCTTCAAAGAGCTGGTATTCCGGGTACTGGAACACCAGACCGACACGGAACCGGACGGCGCGCAGCGCCTCCTTGGAGCGGTGAATGTCCTCTTCCCCGAGCAGCACGCGCCCCGCGGCGGGCTTCAAAAGTCCGTTGAGATGCTGGATGAGCGTGCTCTTGCCGCTGCCGGTATGACCGAGCAGCGCCGCGTACTGACCGGCGGGGATGGAGAGATCAATATTGTCGAGAGCGACCTTTTCAAACGGAGTCCCGGCGCTGTATACGCACCGGAGAGACTCCAGACGGATATCGGGCATAACGAAAAACCTTTACTGATGGATTTAATTTCCGAGCCAGCGGACAATGGCATCGGCGGCTTCCGCGTCGGAGAGCGCGCCAAGCGGCACATCCGCCCCGGCGGCACGCAGCTCATAGAGCGTTTCCGTCGTGGCGGGAACGTCCAGACCGATCGACCGCATCTGTTCAACGCGCGAAAAGACGTCCTTCGGCGCGCCGTCAAGCACGAGCTTGCCGTCGGACACGACGAGCAGACGGTCGGCATCGATGCACTCATCCATGTGGTGCGTGATGAGAACGACTGTGACGCCCGTAGCGGCGCGAAGATCGGCGATCGTGCGCAGCACCTCCTGCCGCCCGGAGGGGTCGAGCATGGCGGTGGGCTCGTCCATAACAAGGATCTCCGGCTGCATGGCGAGCACGCCCGCGATGGCGACGCGCTGCTTCTGCCCTCCGGAGAGAAGGTGCGGCGCGTTATTGCGGAATTCGTACATACCGACGCGCTTCAAGGCCTCGTCCACGCGGCGGCGGATCTCCGCCGGGGAAACGCCAAGGTTCTCGGGCGCAAACGCCACATCGTCCTCCACGACGCTCGCAACGATCTGGTTGTCGGGATTCTGAAACACCATGCCGACCGTCCGGCGCACGTTAAGAAGGTTTTCCTCGCTGCGCGTGTCCATGCCCTTGACGGTCACGGTACCCTCCGTCGGCACAAGAATGGCGTTCAGGAGCTTCGCAAGCGTGGACTTGCCGGAACCGTTGTGTCCGAGCACGGCAATGAAAGACCCCGCCTCGATCGAGAGGCTGACGCCGGAGAGCGCGTCGCGCCCGGCGTCGGGATAGCGGAAGGATACGTTATCGAGAGTGATGACGGAATTTGCCATTTAAGCCTCCCAGCGGCAGCTCGCCCCGCAGGGGAGCACGAGTCCGCTCTGCGTGACGGGAAGCCCCAGCTCCTCCGCGCGCGAGGAACCGCCGCGCCGGGCGGTAAAGATGCTGTCGGTGATATACGAGAGCACCGAGGGGGCAAGGCCCGTCGTGTAGGAATTGATGAGCACGAAAAGCGCGTCGTCCGAGAGGACGCCGGAGCAGAGCGAAACGAAGTCCCAGAGATTGTCCTCGAGCTTCCATACCTCACCGCCCGGCCCGCGGCCATAGGACGGCGGATCCATGATGATGGCGTCATACTTGTGCCCGCGGCGGATCTCCCGCTCGACGAATTTGGCGCAGTCGTCCACGATCCAGCGGACGTTCGCGTCCGCAACGCCGGACGCCGCGGCATTGTCCTTCGCCCAGGCGACCATGCCCTTCGCGGCGTCCACGTGGCAGACGCTCGCGCCCGCGGCGAGACAGGCGACGCTCGCCCCGCCGGTGTAGGCAAAGAGATTCAAAACGCTGATCGGACGGTCCGCCTCGCGGATCTTTTTCTGCATCCAGTCCCAGTTTGCCGCCTGTTCGGGGAAAAGACCGGTGTGCTTGAAGTTCATGGGCTTCAC
>DPHR01000081.1:497-676 GCA_003522945.1 Clostridiales bacterium | reverse complement strand
GTGCTTGAAGTTCATGGGCTTCACATGGAACGTGAGCGAGCCGTAGCGGATGTCCCAGCTCGCCGGGAGACCGCCCTTGTCCCACGAGCCGCCGCCGGTGTGGCTGCGGCTGTAGCGCCCCTCCGGACGCTTCCAGACAGGGGAGGTGCGCGGCGTTTTCCAGATGACCTGCGGGTCGG
>DPHR01000081.1:0-328 GCA_003522945.1 Clostridiales bacterium | reverse complement strand
TTTCCAGATGACCTGCGGGTCGGGCCGCACGAGAATATGCTGCCCCCAGCGCTCCAGACGCTCGCCGTTCGAGGCATCGATCAGTTCATAATCTTTCCAGTTATCGGCAATCCACATGGGAAAACTCCTTCTGCGTACAATAACTCTATTTTAACCAAATTACTATACCACGCCAAGCGCTGCTGCGCAAGGAAAACGAAACACTTTTTTTACTTGCATACTAAGACAGAATTCACTATAATATCGTTGTATTATTGTGCGGAGGTATCTTTCCACATGGAAAACCGCGAATCCAGCTATTATCGAAGAGACGGCGCGTCGCGCCCGC
>DPHR01000044.1:2314-2642 GCA_003522945.1 Clostridiales bacterium | reverse complement strand
CTGCCCGCCGGAAAGCTGGCAGGGGTAGGCGTCGGCGCGATCGGCAAGACCCATTTTCCCGAGCAGTGCCATGGCTTCCTCGCGCACCTCGGCGGCGGGGCGCTTCTGCACCTGCACGGGCGCGTCCATCACGTTTTTCAAAAGCGTGAAGTGGGGAAAGAGGTTATAGCTCTGGAACACGAGGCCGAAATAGCGGCGGATGGCGTGCAGCTCGGCCTTCGGCGCGTAAACGCCGTCCTTCGCGGCATATTTTCCTTCATAAATGATGTCGCCGGCGTCGGCGGTCTCGAGCAGCGTTGCGCATCGGAGCAGCGTGGATTTGCCGCTG
>DPHR01000044.1:1630-2120 GCA_003522945.1 Clostridiales bacterium | reverse complement strand
GGATTTGCCGCTGCCGGACGGGCCTATGATCGCCGTAACGCTCCCCGCCGGGACAGAAAGGGAGATGTCTTCGAGAACGCCCTGCCCGTCAAAGCTTTTGCGGATGTGGCGCAGTTCCAATATGTTCATGTCCGGCCCTCCTTCAGCGGTAGTAGGCGAACGCCTTTTCGATCCGCTCCATGGCGAAGGCGACAAGGCTGTTGAATACGAAATAGAAAACCGCAGCGGCGGCAAACGCCAGCATGCCCGGCGAATTTGGCGCAACGGCGATCTGCTTGGCACGCGTGAACATCTCTACCGTGCCGATGACGGAGGCGAGAGACGTGTCCTTTACAAGGGTAATGACCTCGTTCGTGACGCTCGGCAGCACGCGCTTTACCATCTGCGGAAGGATGATGCGGAAGAACGTCTGCCCCTTTCGGTAGCCGAGCACCTGCGCCGCTTCATACTGTCCGGCGCTGATCGATTCAATGCCGCCGCGGTAGATCTC
>DPHR01000044.1:1147-1386 GCA_003522945.1 Clostridiales bacterium | reverse complement strand
GCAGCATGAGCGGCGTGCCGCGCATGATGGCGATATACACCTTTGTGAGCCAACGGAGCGGCGAAAAGCGGCTTTTGCGCGCAAAGTAAACGACGAGACCGAGCGGCAGCGAGCCGAGAAGCGTGAGGAAGAATATGGCGAGCGTTGTGAGAAACGCCTGGGAGAGAGAGACCAGCATGGTTTGAATGCTCATCGGATCGATCCTTTCCGTAGACAGGTTGGCGCGGAGACGCGAAAGC
>DPHR01000044.1:390-959 GCA_003522945.1 Clostridiales bacterium | reverse complement strand
GGAGACGCGAAAGCGTCTCCGCGCGGGGATATCATTTCGAGGGAAGTATCACTTGCAGAGGCAGAGACTGTCGAGAGAAAGTCCCTTGTCAACATACTTCTCGGCGATGCTCATCATCGTGCCGTCCTCCGCCATGGCGAGCAGCTGCTCATTCACGGCGTCGCGCAGCGCCTCGTTGCCGAGATAGAAGCCGATGGCGTACTGCTCCACGGAGACGGGCTCAGAGAGGATAACGTAGTCGCCCTCGGTGTTGGCGATCTGGTAGTTGCCGACGCCGACGTCCACGACAACGGCGTCCACCGTACCCTGCCGCAGTTCCAGAAAGCCGGTGTTGTAGTCGGGCAGCTGCACGAGCTCACCGAAGGAGGCGGTCAGCTCCTCGTTCGCGGTGAGAGCGTCCAGACCGGAGGAAGCGGACTGCACCATAACGGTCTTTCCGGCGAGATCGGCGAGGGACTCGATGCCGGAGTCGGCGCGGACAATGGCGACGATGCTGTTGTCGATGTAGGCGTCCGACCAGGTGTACTCTTCCTCGCGGCCGGTGCAGGTGAAGCCGTTCCAGATGCAGT
>DPHR01000044.1:0-202 GCA_003522945.1 Clostridiales bacterium | reverse complement strand
AGGTGAAGCCGTTCCAGATGCAGTTGATGTTTCCGGCCTTGAGCTCGGCGTCCTTCGACGCCCAGTCGATCGCCACGGCCTCATATTCCCAGCCGAGCCGCGCGCAGACCTCCTGCGCGAGCGCGAGATCAAAGCCGTCGTAGCTGCCGTCCTCGGCAATGTAGCCGAACGGGGGGAACTCGGCATCAAAGCCGACGATCAG
>DPHR01000149.1:8134-8808 GCA_003522945.1 Clostridiales bacterium | reverse complement strand
GGACGCCTTGGCCGCAAGGTCCGGCGCCGGCGTTGGAACCGGTGTCGGAGCCGGTGTCGGAGTGGGGGCAGGCGTTGGTGCGGCTGTCGGCGTCGGGGAAGCCGACGGAGACGGAGACGGCGTACTGTCCGCCTGTCCGCTCCCCGCGAAGGCATGCCCCTCCCGCTCCTCGCCGTCCAGACTCGGCGGACAACACACCTTGCAGGCGCGGTAGCCGCGCGCGACGGCGTCCGCAAGCGTTATTTCGATCTTGCTTTTTTTGAGATACCGGCAGGAGCCGGTATGATAGCACTCGCCGGTGCGGGTGATGTAAACGGCCGTATTGCCGCCCGCCGCCAGCGCCGGAGAAACCAGGATAAAGACCGCAAGGAAGAAGCCGAGGAGCTTTTTCATAGTTCTTTCACCGCCGGATCCAATATAGCAAAGCCGGCGGAATAAAGCAAGCCGCTGCCCGCCGCTAAACCGGATACAGAAAATCGCAGCCTGACGGCGCACTTTTTTCATTTAAATTGACAATTGACTGGTTCGTGAAGTGCGGCTATAATGACGCCAACAAGAAAATACCAGCGAAACCTTTGAGAAAGAAGAGTACCCTTGCAAAACCGGGCCTTCAGAGAGCTGCCGATGGTGTGAGTGCAGCGGAACGGCGTAAGGGGAATGGACTTTTGAGGGCG
>DPHR01000149.1:4672-7890 GCA_003522945.1 Clostridiales bacterium | reverse complement strand
CGTCAATTTGGGTGGTATCGCAGGAGTACAGCTCTTGTCCCATAGTGGGATAAGGGGCTGTTTTTTTATACTCCAAATTCAGCCGTTGGCAGCGGCTCCTCCATCCGCCACCCGAAAATACCATGGCAAAATGCCAAAAATGGAGGAAATCACCATGAAAAACCTGAACCTGAAAAACCTTGCCGTCCTCGTCCTGGTCTTCGCCCTGCTGCTGATGACAACGGCTTGCGGCGCCGGAGAAACCGTATCGGACGCCTCGTCCGATACACAGCCTGCACAGACTGCGGACGGTGCCTCCGGACCGGCGGCGGAGCCGCAGTCCTTCCGCATCGGCATCTGCAACTATGTAGACGATGCCTCCCTGAACCAGATCGTGGAAAACATTCAGGCGCGGCTGGAGGAGATCAGCGCGGAGAAGGGCGTGCAGTTTGTGATCGACTATGATAACTGCAACGCGGACGCCACCGTGATGGAGCAGATCATCGCAAACTTCCAGAGCAGCGGCGCCGATCTTCTCGTCGGCGTTGCCACGCCTGTCGCCATGCGCATGCAGACGGCCACGGAGGACAGCCAAACGCCCGTTGTTTTCGCCGCTGTTTCCGACCCGATCGGCGCGGGTCTTGTGGAGTCGCTGGAAGCTCCGGGCAGCAACGTGACCGGGACATCGGACTATCTGGATACTGCCGCCGTCATGAAACTGATCTTCGCGGCTGACCCGGATGCATCGAAAATCGGCCTTTTGTATGACGCGGGACAGGATTCCTCGACGGCTGCCATTGCCAGCGCCAAGGCCTATCTGGACGAGAACGGGATCGAATACGTTGAACACACCGGCAGCACGGCGGACGAAGTCATGCTGGCTGCGCAGGCCATGGTTGCCGACGGCGTTGACGCCGTATTTACTCCGACCGACAACTCCATCATGAAAGCCGAGCTCGCCATTTACGAGACGTTCATCGATGCGGGCATCCCGCAGTATACCGGCGCCGACTCCTTCGCGCTCAACGGCGCGTTCCTCGGTTATGGTGTGGACTACGCAAACCTCGGCCGCGAGACGGCGGACATGATCGCGGACATTCTTTTGAACGGTGCAGATCCGGCCTCCACGCCGGTACGGACCTTTGATAACGGCACCGCCACCATCAACACGGAAACCTGCGCCGGGCTGGGTCTTGACTTTGACGCGCTCTCCCAGGCGTTTGCGCCGTACTGCACCAAGATCGCCACGCTGACGACGGCGGAGAGCTTCTCGTGATCCTGATCTGAAGCCGGATCCGGCAAAACAAACCGATCGCCCGGAGCCGGTCGTATATCCGGCTCCGGGCAAATTTCAAAAAAGCAGAAAGAGGAAAACCACCATGGATCTATCGAGTGTTTTCGGTCTGATACAGACGGCGCTGGAGCTGGGGCTGATCTGCTCCGTGACCGTATTGGCGCTGTATCTGAGCTATTCGATGCTGAACGTCTGTGATCTTTCCACGGACGGCTGCTTCACGCTGGGAGCGGTGACCGGCGCAGTCACCGCGATGGCCGGGCATCCGATACTGGCGATTTTCGCGGCAATGGCCGCGGGGCTGCTGTCCGGGCTGATCGTTTCCGTTTTGCAGACGCGCATGGGCATCAACAGCCTGTTGGCCGGCATCATCGTGAATACGGCGCTGTATTCCATCAACATTGCCATTATGGGCGGCGCGTCGCTGCTGAGTCTCAACAAAACGCAGACGGTGTTCTCTCTGATGAAATCCGCGCTGGCCGGCACTCCGCTGGCCGGGCAGTATAAGCTTCTGACCGCTCTCGCTGCGGCGGCGCTGATCGTCCTGTTTCTGACGCTGTTCCTCCGCACCCGAATGGGGCTTGCGATCCGCGCTACCGGCAACAATCCGGACATGGTGCGCTCGTCGTCCATCAACCCGGCGATAACCACAACAGTCGGTCTGTGCATTGCGGGCAGTTTCACGGCTTTGTCCGGCTGTCTGCTCGCGCAGTATCAAAAGGCAGCGGATATCAACATCGGGCAGGGCATGGTGACCATTGCGCTGGCCTCGCTCCTGATCGGCAGCACCGTCCTCGGCCGCGGCGGGATCTTCCTGCGCGCGGTGGGCGCGGTTTTGGGCGCGATAATTTTCCGGTTGGTCTATACCGTCGCGCTGCGGCTGGATATGCCGGCATTCATGCTGAAGCTCGTTTCGGCTGTCATCGTCGTGCTCGCCATTTCCGTTCCCTACCTTAAAACGCAGCTGCCGGTCATCCGGCGCCGGATACAGAGAAAGGCGGACTGAGACGCATGCTGGAGCTGAAGAGTATTTCCAAAACTTTCAATCCCGGAACGGTCAATGAGAAATGCGCTCTGCACGATCTGTCGCTCAGCGTGCCGGACGGAGATTTTATCACCATCATTGGCGCGAACGGCGCCGGAAAATCCACGCTGTTCGGAGCGATCGGCGGGAACTTTCTGACGGACAGCGGAGAGATCCTGCTCGACGGCCAAAACGTAACGTTCTGGCCGGAGCACCGGCGCTCCAAAGTCATCGGTCGTCTGTTTCAGGATCCGATGCGCGGCAGCGCGCCGGGCATGACGATCGAAGAAAATCTGGCGCTTGCCGCCGGGCGCGGCGGCTGGCTGGGGCAGATCCGCCGCTGTGACCGCGAATATTTCCGCGAACAGCTGCGTGAGCTGGATATGGGGCTGGAAGACCGCCTGCGGCAGCCGGTGGGACTTCTGTCCGGCGGTCAGCGTCAGGCGCTGACGCTCCTGATGGCGACGATAGCAAAGCCCAAGCTCCTGTTGCTCGACGAGCACACGGCAGCGCTCGATCCGGGTGCGGCAGAGAAAATTCTGGCCATGACCACGCGGATCGCGGCCGAGCAGAAGCTGACATGCCTGATGGTAACGCATAATATGCGCGCCGCGCTCGCTCTTGGCAATCGGACGCTGATGATGAATAACGGCCAAATCGTTCTGGATGTCAGCGGGGCGGAGCGCGCTCATATGGAGGTAAACGATCTGCTCGAGCGCTTCAAATCCGGCACGGGCGCCGCGCTCGATAACGACCGCATCCTTCTTTCCTGATGACGACATTCTCTTTGCCGCGAAAAAACTCATAGCAACAAAAAAGCCCGCATCTTGCGATGCGGACTTTTGGTGGGGGCGGGTGGATTCGAACCACCGTAGGCATTGCCAGCAGATTTACAGTCTGTCCCCTTTGGCCACTCGGGAA
>DPHR01000149.1:0-4474 GCA_003522945.1 Clostridiales bacterium | reverse complement strand
CCTGCTGATTACAAATCAGCTGCTCTACCGGCTGAGCTATACCAGCAGGAAATCCAGCGAAGGATATAATAGCAAATCCGAGCGCATTTGTCAACACGAAAATAAAAGTTTTCCGGCGGCAGAGAAATTCTCTGCCGCCGGAAGCGTTTTTACTCTTCGGTGTGCTCTTCCGGCTGCTCTTCCACGGTCTCCGCAGCGGGCGCTTCGGGCTCTTCCTCGACGGTGATCTCGACGGTAATGTCCTCGTCGCCGTCGTTTTCGTCCTGTGCGACGACGTTCTCAAAGCTCGCGTCCTCGCTCACGTGGAACGAACCCTTGAGTGCGTCGATCTCCGCCTGCATCTCTTCGATGCGCGCGTTGACCGCATCCACTTCCTCAACGAGCTGCGCATACAGGCCCTCGGCATTGTTGTGATGCTCTTCGTAGTACGCTTTGCCGAGCTCAATGTACGCCTTCTTCAGCGCGTCCTTCTCCCCCGTCAGCGAAACGGTGAGCTTGGCGAGACGGGCGGCGTCTTTCGTTTTGTCCATGGCAGCGTTAGCGTATTCCGCGCCGCGCTCGCGCAGGTTGGAAATGGTGTCCATAAGAGAATCGAAATTGAAGTTCATATTCTGTTTCCTCCTTTTAGATTTTACTTCCCGGTTATCAGACGGTTTTATCCTCCGATCCGTTCGGTGTTTTTTCCTTTTCTTCCGCCGCGGCGCTCTGCGCGCGGACGCGGTTCACATAGAGATCCTCCGGTCTGTGCGCTCTCCGGCTCTGCACGACGAGGATCACGAGCGCGACGAGGCACATGCCGCCGCCGATCACCTGCGAGGCGCGCAGCGCCGTGCCGGGAATGAGCAGGGGCGAGGTGCGCAGCGGCTCGAGCAGGAAGCGGATGAGGCCGTACCAGACAAAATACAGAAGCGTCGCCTGACCGTCGTACTGCCGTTTTCCCTTCCGCGTCCATATGGCAAGGAAAATAAAGCCCACGAGATTCCAGAGCGATTCATACAGGAACAGCGGGTGGACATAGTACGTCGTGCCGCCGGTCGTGAGTCCCATGCGGCAGAAGACGTCCGTCACCTCGCCGATGTACTCGCGGTTCATAAAGTTGGACCAGCGCCCGATGATCTGCCCGATGAGCAGTCCGAGCACGATGCAGTCCATGATCGCGCCGAAGGGGATCTTCTTTTTTCGCGCGTACAGCCACACGCAGAACGTGGCGAGCAGCAGTCCGCCGGGGATGGCCGTGCCGCCCTCCCAGATCTTGCACCAGTTCCAGAGCGTCTGCCATACGGTGTCGCCGACATAGTTCGACCAGTGGCAGAAAACGTAATACAGCCGCGCGCCGATGATCGCCGTGGGAAGGCCGATGAGCACAACGTCGGTCAGCGTGTCCTTGGAAATGCCGAAATCCTTCGGCGCGCGCCGCATGCAGTAGAGCGCGGCGAGGATAAAGCCGAGACCGATGATCGCGCCGTACCAGTAAAACGTATGGCCGAAGAGCGTGTATGTACCGCTCGGGTTGAGAGAAAAGCTCTCGCCGAGCATGGGAAACGTGATGATCGCGCCGGGAAATGCTTCGGGCATGGGAAAAACTCCTTTCGCTGCGGGAAAATCAGGCGTTGGGACGGATCACGGAGAGCGCCAGACGCTCACGCGTGAGATTTTCGCAGAGGAACGCCTCGCACTCCGCGAGAGTGATGGATTCAAGCACGGCGAACGCCTCGGGCGCATCCCAGCCGTCGAGCTTGCTCTCGGCGAGCGAGACGGCATAGTCAGCGAAGGAATCGAGCGAGCCAAGAAGCTGGCCGTACTTCGCGCGGCGGCAGCGTTCGAGCGCTTCCTTATCCAGTCCGCGCATCGCAACGCCGGACACGGCCGCGTGCACAGCCTCTGCCACGGCGTCCGGATCGCGGCCCTGCGCGCCGAGGACCAGCATGGCTGTCCCGGCGGAGGAATCGTATTCGACAGAGCAGTCGCCGTTCAGAAGTCCGCCGGCATACAGATCGTTGAAAAAGACCGAGGCCTTGCCGAACAGACACTCGCCGGCAAGCTCCGCAAGGAGCTTCTGCCGCGCTCTCGCCGCGCCGGACGCGGGATACGGCAGCTTCACGCCGAGCAGAAACTGCGGCGCGGAAACGCTCATCGTTTTCTCCGCGCGCATCCGGGCGGGCAGAAGCGTTTTGGGCGCGCCGTAGTCGCGCTCCGGCTTTTCGCCGGGGGTGTCCGGCAGTATCTCTCGCGCCGCCGCCGCGATCGCCTCGGGGTCTACATCGCCGACGCAGCAGAGCACCATGTTTGATGGATGGTAAAAGACGCTGTGGCAGTGGTAGAGCGTTTCGGGCGTGATCTGCGCGATACTCTCCACGGAACCGGCGATGTTCTCGCGGATGGGGTGGTGGTCGTAGAGCGCGCTCAAAAGCTGGAAATATCCGGCATAGCCGGGGCTGTCCTCGCCCATGCAGATCTCCTGACCGATGATGCCCTGCTCCTTGGCGACGCTCTCCTCGGTATAGTACGGCGTGGAAACGTAGGTGAGCAGCAGCCGGAGATTTTCCATGAAGTTTTCCGAACCCGTGAAATAATACGCCGTGTGGCCGGTGCCGGTGAAGGCGTTGGGGCTCGCGCCGAGCGCGGCGAAGTCCGAAAGGACGTTGCGTCCGTCCGGCATATCAAACATCTTGTGCTCGAGAAAATGGGCGACGCCCGCGGGCGTATCGATCCACTCGCCGTTCACCTTGAAGCGGCGGTCCGCCCCGCCGTAGCGCGTGGCGAAAAAGGCCGCGTTTTTGCGAAAGCCCGGCTTGACCGCGACGAGAACGGAAAGCCCGTTCGGAAGAACTTCCTCATACAGCGTTTCGCCGAGATTGGGATATTCGTGCTTGTTCATTCGGTCTCGGCCTCCTCTCCGCGGAGAAAGTATACGGCGTCCAGCTCCACGCCGCGCGCGATGGCGGCAACATCCTCCGCCGTGACGTTCTCGGCAAGCGCCGCGATATCGTCGGGCGTGGCGTCCGTCCCCTGCACGGTCTCGCGCAGATAAAAGTCGGCAAGATAGTACGGACTGTCCGCGCCGGTGCGGAGATCGTTCGCCACGCTGCGCCGCGCCGCGGCGAGCTCGGCCTCCGAGATATCGCCCGCGCGCACCGCGTCGAGCTGAGCGAGGATCTCGCTTAAGGCTTCGTCGTACTTATCGACCTCGATGCCGGAGAGCACTGCCATAATGCCCTTGAGCGTATCGATGCTCGAAAAGGCGTAATAGCAGAGCGAGAGCTTTTCGCGGACATTCTGAAAGAGCTTCGAGGTAACACCCGCGCCGTACACGGCGTTGAACACGGCGAGCTTCGCCGGGTCGGGATTGTCCATGCACTCGCCGAGCCGGAAGCCGACGGCGAGCACGCCCTGCGAGATCTCGTCCTCCTCGGTAAAGTACCGGGGCTTTTCCTCCACGGCGTTCATACGGATATCGGTACCGAGATCCAGGTCGATCTCGCCGCGCGGCAGCAGCGCGAACGCCTCGCGCAGCATCGCCGCCACTTCCTTTCCCGGACGGCTGCCGCAGTAGAAGATCTCCATGGGGGAGACGGCCAGAAGCTCCTTATAGTGCTTCGTGAGCTTCACATAGTGGATGCTCCCGGCCTCGTCCGCAGTGCCGTAAGCGCCGGTCGCATAGTCCTCATAGGCGCACATATTCTCCCGCAGGCGCCGGAAGGCCCAGCTGCGCTTGTCATTTTTCACGCGCTCGATGCGCTCGACGAGCTGTTCGCGCTCGGAATCGACGTACGCGGGCAGAAACAGCCCGCCGCGCGTCGCGGGAGATAGCCACAGCTCGCTGAGCAGGGATATGACCTCGCCGAGCACGTCCGTCTCGCCGGGGAGAAAGGCATCCTCGGCAAAGCCCGCATAGAAGCCGACGGCCTGGATCTCGCCGAGCTTCCGCACCGATGGCTCGATCTCCGCGCCGTAAAGCGCGTCGAGCCGCTCGGAAATGCGGCGCATGTCCGGCAGCGACTTTGTGCCGCGGCGCAGCACATACGGCAGCACGGCGTTTTCCGCCGCCGTTTCGCGGTGCAGCTGTGTGAGAAGATAGGCGGTCATACAGCCGGTTTTGAATTTGTCGGTCTGCACCGCCGTCAGCGATACGCAGGGGAACAGCTCTTCGCGGAAGTATTCCATACGGTCACGCCTCTTTTCCTTTGAATATACAAAGATAGTATAGCACGTTTTTCCCCTCGTTCATAGCGCAAATGTGAATTTTTTCCTCAAGGCTCCGTGCCGTACAGCTCACGCAGCAGCCGGAGATACCACCCTGCCGCGCCCGTATACCAGCTCCACCCCGCGCGCCCTTCCTTTCCGGGCGCGTACGCGATATCCGCCGGAAGGACGAACGGCTCCGCGCCGTACTCCGGCGCGGTGAGCGAGAGCGCCATGTCCTCCGCGAGTGCGGCCGCTTCCTCCCGCCGTCCGGCGCGATGCAGCGCCAGCG
>DPHR01000165.1:8063-14577 GCA_003522945.1 Clostridiales bacterium | reverse complement strand
GTTCCGCGGCGGGCTCTTCCGTCGCGGGGGTTTCGGGCTCAGCCGGGGTGCTCGGGGTCTCCGCCGGGGCAGCGCCGCAGGCGACGAGGCTCAGAACCATGACCAGAGCCAGAAGAACAGCGAGAAGCTTCTTCATTGTTTGTTTCCTCCTAATTTTTAATGGGTTTCCGTAAGTAAAGCGCTGAATTGGAAACGATTCCAACCAAGCTTGTCTGTATTCTATCCTCTTTGTAGAAATATTGCAAGTGCGTTTCGGCGAAAACGCTTAACTTTATGTCATTTACACAAAAACCTCGTCAACTTTTTGTGCGGTTGGTCTTGTCATGCGGTCATTTGTTCCTGTATAATAGGCTTATTCTCCCGGAGGTGGCAATATGAAAAAACTCTTTGATCCGGATTCCCCCATCCTGCGCTTTCTCACGCAGGCGGCGGAGCTCGCGTGGCTGAACATTCTGTGGGTCGTGTGCTCGCTGCCGGTTTTCACGCTCGGCGCTTCGACCGCGGCGCTCTGCACGGCGGTGCGGAACATGATCCGCGAATCGGGGCATTGGAACAGCGCGGCCTTTTTCCGCGCGTTCCGCGATAATTTCAAAAAATCCACGCTGCTCTGGCTCATTCTGCTTGCGGCGCTCGCTCTCCTCGGCGCGGACGTATACATTCTCCGCGCGCTTTTCCCGGAGCAGCTGTTCTGGCTCGTGCTGCCGGGCGTCTGCTTTGCGCTGTGGCTGATGGTGTTCATCTGGGCGTTCCCGCTCACGGCGACCTTTGAAAATACGCTCTGGAACACGATAAAAAACGCGGTGCTTCTCGGCGTCGGGTATCTGCCGCGGACGCTTCTCATGGCGGTGATCCATCTGCTGCCGGTGATCCTCTTTGCCGTATCCCCGGCGGCGTTTTACGGCGTGAGTGTCCTCTGGCTCGTGCTGCTCTCGGCCGTGACGTGCTACACCGATCTCTGGCTTATGCAAAAGCCGTTCGCCCCCTTCCTGCCGGACGAAACGGAATGACCGGTCAAACGAGCATATGAAAATGAAAATGTCCTCTGCGCACCAATTTGCGCAGAGGACATTTTTGATCTTGTATGCCGGTTCAGTGCAGCTCCCAGATGGTTTCCGCGTACTGGCGGATCGCGCGGTCGGACGAGAACATGCCCGCCGCGGCGATGTTGTAAAGGCACTTTTTGCCGAAGGATACGCGGTCCTTCCAATCCGTGAGCGCGTGAAGGCGGGCTTCACGGTAGCTTTCAAAATCGCGCAGAACGAAATAGTTGTCCGGACGGTGCCAGCTCGCGCCCTTGAGTATGGCGTTGAAAAGCTCCTTCTGATCGTCGTCGGTCGGCACGGTGCCGTCCACAAGCGTATCCATCGCGCGGCGGATGCGCTCGTCGGAATCGTAGAGTGCCTCGGGGTCGTAGGTATCGCGCACGGCGTTGTTCTCCTCGACGGTGCCGCCGAAGATGTAGTTGTTCTCCAGCCCGGCCTGCCGGACGATCTCGACGTTCGCGCCGTCCATCGTGCCGAGCGTCACAGCGCCGTTGAGCATGAGCTTCATGTTGCCCGTGCCGGAGGCCTCCGTGCCTGCCGGGGAGATCTGCTCGGAGATGTCCGCCGCGGGGATGATCTTTTCGGCGTAGGAACAGTTGTAGTTCTGCACGAACACGATGCGCATTTTGCCGTTCACGTCGGGGTCGTTGTTCACAAGCTCGGCAAGACGGTTGATATAGCGGATGACGGCCTTCGCGCGGCGGTAGCCGGGCGCGGCCTTCGCGCCGAAAATGAACGCCGTGGGCGGCATATCGGCGAGACCGCCGTTTTTGATCTCAAAATAGAAATCGGCAAGGCAGAGAGCGTTCATCAGCTGGCGCTTATATTCGTGCGCGCGCTTGACCTGCACGTCGAACACGAACTCCTCGGGAATGTCCACGCCCTCCGCGGCGCGGATGTGCGCGGCGAGCTGGCTCTTCTTCTGCAGCTTGACGGCGTTGAAGAGCATGGCGAGCTCGTCGCTCACGTGCTCGCGCAGATAGCCGATGCGGTCAAGATCACGCAGGAAGCCCTCGCCGATCTCGGCGCGGATGAGCTCGGTGAGCTCCGGGTTGCAGAGACCAAGCCAGCGGCGCGGCGTGATACCGTTCGTAACGTTCACGATGCGGCCGGGGTATTTCTCGTTCCACGCGCGGAAGAGATCGTCCCGGAGGATCTGGCTGTGGATCTCCGCAACGCCGTTCACCTTGCGGGACATATACACCGAAAGATCGGCCATGCGCGCCTGATTATCGCAGACGACGTGGAGATTCGCGCCGGGGAACTCCTGCTGCAGGCGCTCTTCGATCTTCAGGAGAATGTCGCAGATCTCCGGCACAACACTGCGCAGAAGATCCATATCCCAGCGCTCGAGCGCTTCGCCCATGACGGTGTGGTTCGTGTAGGAGAAAACGCTGCGGGTGATAGCAAAGGCGCGGTCAAAGTCGATGCCCTCGGCCATGAGCAGACGGATGAGCTCGGGGATGGACATGGCGGGATGGGTATCGTTGAGCTGCACGGCGATGAACTCGCCGAGGCGCTGAAGATCGCCGTTGCCGGAGGATTTGTAGGTGCGCAGGATGTCCTGCAGCGACGCGCTCGAGAGGAAGTACTGCTGCTTGATGCGCAGACGCTTGCCCTCGACGGTGCTGTCGTTCGGGTAGAGGACGCGGGTGATGTCCTCGGCGCGGTTTTTCTCGGTGAGCGCGCGCTCGTAATCCTGCGAGTTGAACGCGTCAAAGTCGAGCTCCTGCTCGGCCTCGCACTGCCAGAGACGGAGCGTTGAAACGTTGTCGGTATGATAGCCGATGACCGGCGTATCGTACGGCACAGCGAGCACCGTCTGGTCGGCGAAGCGGACGCGGACGGTGTGCTTCTCGCGGCGGAAGCTCCAGGGATCGCCGTGCTTTTCCCAGTCGTCGGCGGATTCCTTCTGCGCGCCGTTTTCAAAGCTCTGCTTGAAAAGACCGAAGCGGTAGCGCAGGCCGTAGCCGCTCAGCGGCACGCCGCAGGTGGCGGCGCTGTCCATATAGCACGCGGCAAGACGGCCCAGACCGCCGTTGCCGAGAGCCGCGTCCTCGATCTCCTCAAGACAGGCGAGATCGATGCCGCGCTCGGCAAACACCCGGCGCATTTCGTCGAGAATGCCGAGATTGAAAAGGTTATTGTATACGAGCCGCCCGACAAGATACTCGGCGGAGAGATAATACGCCTTGCGCTTTCCGGCGCGGCGGGCGCGGGATTTGGCCCAGTTGTCCCCCACCGCGATCATTACCGCCCGCCCGAGAGCGTTGTGGAGGTGCTGGGGCGAGGCCTCGCTCAGGCGCTCGTCCTCGTCATATTTCAGCAGAGATTCCGTGGTGCCCAGAAGATCCTGCGGAGAATAAATCATGGTTCTCTGTCCTTTCGGTGATGGAATAGTGCCGTGGAAACGATTCCAAGGCTCTGCGCTGCATTATAACCGTTTTTCCCCGGCTCTGCAACCGGTTTTTATAAAAAAGGCCGGAACACAGGCTCTTTTCTGTGTTCCGGTCATTTTGTCTGACAGCAGAGGTTCGTTTGAAGGCGTCAGCCGACATAGGGAAGCATCTCAAAGAAATTCTCTTCGCTCTCGCCGTTGATGGTCCAGCCGCCTTCCCCATCGTATTCCAGCCGGATCGATCCGGTGCGGCCGTCATCGGTGCGGAAGAAGGTGTTCTGTCCGTCCGTGCCGGTAAGCAGGAGCTTTTCACCCGGCGTCAGCACGGCGGTGCCGCCCTCATCGAGATACACCGGAAGGATCTTCGCCACGGTCAGATAGTAGCAGCTCCCGCGGTAGTTCCATTTAAAAGAGGGATCGAGCGTTACGACGCCGTCGGACGTTCCGTTCATACCGATGACCGCGCAGTAGGTGCCGAGCTGATAGTACCACGCCTCGAGCATCGGGATGCCGCCGCTGAACACGACGCGCCCGTCAAGGCTGCCGGTAATGCCGTTCGGGTCCGCGCCGTAGCGCGCGTCGCCGGTAAATTGGATGGGCTCGAGCGTGTCGCCGTGCCAGCCGCAGGTGCGGTAATCGTCGCTGCCGGGGTCGGCGGCAAACAGAAGCTCGCAGATGCCGTCGCCGTCCAGATCGCAGATCCAGAGATCGTACCGGTCGCCCACGGGCATATAGGTGCGGTCGAGCACCGTGCCGTTCACGGCGATCGTGTACTCGTTGATGCCGCCGGCATCCTTCGCCGTCACGGTGATCTCCTCGGCGGCATAGTCGCCGTTAATGTCATAGTGATACACACTCTTGCCGGAGATGTTCAGCGGACGCTCGGCATACTGCTCTCCGTCCATGAGGATGAGAGAGCCGTCCATCCCGCTCTGGGAGATATACTTTACGTGCTCGCCATCGGCGTCGCGCCAGGAGATGGCGAGATTCGGCATCACGTCGGGGATCCATGTCTGCACGCAGACGCTCTCGCCGTCGGCGAGACACCCGGCGTACCAGAGCGTGCCGTCCGTGCGGTAGGTGTTGGAGTATTCCAGATACGTCACGGCGTTGAGCTCAACGTCCTCGACCGTGCCGGAGGCAGTGAACGTGACGCACGCGCCCAAACCGCCCGTACCGGTGTCGCAGACATACGTTGCGTTCCCGGCGGCGTCGGCGCTCTCGCTCAGCTCGCCGGTGAGCGTACCGTCCGCCTCGCTCTCGGCAGGGAGATAATCCGCCTTGATCTGATAGGCGAGCCAGGCGTACGGCAGCGTGAACTCGATGAGCCCCGCGGCATAGCCCGCGAGCTCATAGGGGTTTGCCATAAGGACAAGGCCCTCGTCGTTAAAGTACCAGTTGCCGTCGCGGAAGAGACCGGCAAGCTGATCCTCGTAGCCATCGTTCAGACCGTAGGCGGCGTATTCCGCGCCGTAGCTGATGATATCCTTGAGCTGATCGACGGCGGCGGAGAGGAAAGCGTCGTAGTTATCCGTGAGATCCGCGAGCGTCAGCTCCCGGCCGGTGCGGATATCGAAGGTGTGGCCGCAGCGGCCGGTGTAGCCGTGCGCGCCGCCGAGATACGACGTATCGTCGTAGGTGATGCTCAGCAGATACCGGGCATTATAGCGGACGTTCATCTGGCGCATAAGGCTGTAGGAAGAAAAGCCCGAGGCATCGCCGTTTTCCGTCTGCCGGGCGAGCTCTTCCTTTGCCGCGGCCAGATAATTTTCCTTGCCGGAAATGCTGTATTCGCTGCCCGATTCGGCGCCGACGGCAAAATCCGTATACTGCTTATGCAGCGCTTCGTTGATCGCGGCAGCGGCCGCGTCGTTTCCGTTCATGGAAACGCTCGGCTCGGCGCAGGCATAGACGAGAAGAAGCGCCGCATTGTCCGCGGTATAAAAATCCTCGTTCTCGCACCAGACGGAAATCACCGGCACATTGCGGTTTTCGGCCGCCGGCGTCTCCGTGGGCGCGGCGGTAGTCTCCGGCGCGGCGGTCACGGGGATCGCCGTGGGTTCCGCCGTGGGCTGTGCCGGAGTTTCCGGCTTTGTGCTGCACGCCGCGAGCGAAAGGGAAAGCGCCGCGCAGAGCAGCAGGGACAGGCCTTTCTTTTTCATGCTCATACAGTTATAGTTACTCCTCATAGCGCGTGAGCGCATAGTCGTAAATATTGTGTCCGCTCTCGAGCGGCGCACCGTTCACGGTGAGCGTGACGTCCGTGCCGTCAAAGGCGTCGAGCAGCGTGTTGACGATGCCGCCGACGAGGAAGTACTCTCCGCTCGTGCCGAGAGAGCGCACCTGCGCGGCGAAGGCGTCGTTGAGGTCGGCTCTGATGTGGCCGTCCTTGTCTGCGGTAACGGTGTTGAACGCCGCGCCGTTTTCAAAGATAAGGCCGTCCATCGCGCCGTTGAGCGTTTCGGCGGTGATCTCCGTGCCGTCGAGCGCGGTGCCGAAGGCAAGGAAGTGCTCGGCGTTCGCGTCGCTGCGGTAGATGCGCACCACGGCGGGGGCTTCGCAGCCGCGCTCGGCGAAGATCGCGGTATAGGTATCGCGCACGTCCTTGGCGCTGTAGGGGTAATGCGCCGGCGTATAGCCGCCGTCGGCAAGGAGGTTTTTCCCGCTCTCGCCGTAAAGACCCATGGCGGTCTCATACATCGCGGTGAGCTTATCGGTAAGCTTTTCGCCGAACTCCGTCTCCTCGCCGAGATCAAAGGCGGCTGCGCCGCTGCGCACGGCGTCCATGCCGTTCGTGAGCGAGAAGTCCATGATCGTGGCAGCAATGCGCGCTCCCGTGAGCGAGCAGCCGGCGGTGCCTTCATGATAGTTGTTGAAAAGGTCGCACAGCGCGTCGTAAAGGCCGTTCTTCTCCGGTGTCACCGTGACAGACGTGTCGGTTTTCCCGGGCATCGCGGTGGTTTCCGGCGGCACGCTCGTCGGAGCGCTCGTCGGCTCCGCCGTTGCGGCGGGTTCGGCGGCTGCGCTGCCGGACGACGCATTGCCGGATGTTGCGGCGGGCTGCTCCGGCTTT
>DPHR01000165.1:1953-7855 GCA_003522945.1 Clostridiales bacterium | reverse complement strand
GCTCCGGCTTCGGCGAGCAGGCCGTCATAAACGCCGCGCACAGAATAAGCGCCAGAAGCGCCGCGGCAAATCGTTTCATCTTCATAAGCTCTTTCCTTTCCTCGCACCTTTGGGTGTTCGAAAATATAGACGCCGGACGGGGTCGTTTGGTTCCCCGTCCGGCAAAAATATTATACGGTTTTCTGCGGAAACACAAGAGCGGCTTTGAAAAGATCGCCGTCGAGCGTCAGCGTGAGCTTTCCGCCCATGAGCTCCATGAGAGAATTGGCAATGGAAAGTCCCAGTCCGCTGCCGTCTGTGTGGCGCGAGCCGTCGCCGCGGACGAACCGCTCCATCAGTTCCTCCGCCGGGATGTTCAGCGGCTCGCGGGAGATATTTTTAAGCGTGAGCACCGTTTCCGTCTCGCCCGGCGTCAGCTCCAGATAGAGCCGCGTGCCGCTCTGCGCGTATTTTACCGCGTTCCCCAAGAGATTATCCAGTACGCGCCAGAGAAGCCGCCCGTCCGCCGTGACATACGTTTCCGTCTCCGGCACATTCAGCACCGGCGTGATATTTGCCGCGGCGAACTTTTCGGTATACTCCCCGGCGCTCTGGCGCAGCAGCTCGCCGAGATCGATCTTTTCGAGATTCACCGGCAGCACGCCGCTGCTCGCCTTGCTCGCGTCCACGAGATCGGTCGTGAGCTTTTTGAGCTTCTGGCTCTGGCGGTCTAAAACTTCGATATATTCTCTCGCCGCCTCGCTTTCGGTCGGCTCCTTTTTGAGAAGATCGACATAGCTCACAATGCTCGTGAGCGGCGTTTTGAGATCGTGGCTGACGTTGGTGATGAGCTCGGTCTTGAATCGCTCGGACTTCATGCGCTCGTTCACAGCGCGGCTCATGCCGACGCTCACGGCGTTGAGATCGTCGCCGTGCTCCTTGAGCACCGGGTACATTTTCTCCGTATCCACCGTGTAGGTGAGATCGCCCGCGGCGAGCTTCTGCGCCGCCGTCTGCAGCGCCTTGAGCTGGCGCATGATACGGATGACGAAATACAGTCCCGCGATGTCGAGCGCAACGAGCATGAGAAGCTGGAAGAAGCTGCCCGAAAGACATATAAGGAGCATGCCGAAGAAATTGACAAGCGCCACGACCGCGTACACAAGGATCCCCTTCCACGCGATGGGCAGCGCGCGGACAAAGCCGCGCACGGCGCGGTATACAAAGCGGCAGACGATATAGATGATGCTGTTTCTCCACCACTTCCCGGCGCGGAGCCGCGCCGAGATCGTGCAGAGCGTGAGCAGCACGACAAAGCCGATCCAGAGCGCCATGAGCGTAACCGGCATCATCCATACCCAGAGCGGGTTATAGAGCAGGTTAATTTCCGACAAGTCGAAATAGAAGTTTGCCGGGACGGCCACCGCCGCCAGCGCCGCGGCGAGGAAGAGATCGAGCGGCACGCGGTGGATGCCGCGCAGCTTCACGCCGTCCGGCGTTTTGCCCATGGACGCCATGAGGAAGACGAGGAGCGCGAGACACAGCACCGCCGTGATGATGCCCACGGGGAGATAGGCGTTCTGATAGCGCAGCAGCGTGCCGACGGAGGTGCGGAACAGCGTCAGCTCCTCGCCGGGCGTCTGCTTCGGTTCGAGATACGCCTGCACGTCGATCCCGACGCCTTCGCTGAAATAACCGAACGAAATGCCAAGGGGCACGGCGTTTTTCGTTCTGCCGTCGTACAGCACCTTGCCGGTGGACGTATCCGTCGCTACATAGGAGTAGCCGGAGGGCAGCTCGGGGTATTCGCCGGTATACCGTTCCTCCTGCAGCGCGTTGTTGAGCAGAACGCGGATGCCGTTCTGATACACCGACACGCTGTCCGGCTCAGGCAGCGTGCGGTCGCGGTCGATGCGGGTCATGAAATATCCTGCGGCGCAGAGCAGCGCCGTAAGGCCGCAGAGCAGGCACAGGATAAAGGCGGCGGCGCGCGCCGCCGCGCTGTGGGTCAGCTTTTTCATTTTTTCATTTCCTCCAGCTTATAGCCTTTGCCCCAGACGACTTTCAGATAGCGGGGGTTCGCCGGGTCAATTTCCAGCTTTTCACGCAGATGGCGGATGTGCACCGGCACCGTTCCCTCTGCGGAAAACGGTTCATCCTTCCAGACGCGCCGGTAGATATCGGCGCTCGAAAACACCTTGCCGGGGTTTTCGAGCAGGAGACGGAGAATGTCGTACTCCGTCGGGGTGAGCGTTACCTCCTCGCCGTCGAGCGTGACGCTCTTGCGCTCATCGTCCATGGCGATGCCGCCGAGCGTGAGCGCGGTGCTTTTCTCCGGCATGCCGCCGAGCTGGGCATAGCGCCGGAGCTGCGCCTTGACGCGGGCAAGGACCTCAAGAGGGTTGAAGGGCTTGGTGATATAATCGTCCGCGCCGACGGTGAGACCGAGGATCTTATCGTTGTCCTCGCTCTTGGCGGTGATGAGGATGACCGGGACGTTGCTCTGCTCGCGCAGCTTTGCCGTCGCCGTCATGCCGTCCATGCCGGGCATCATGATGTCCATGAGCACGAGCTGTACTTCCTCGCGCTGCATGAGCTCGAGCGCCGCTAAGCCGCTGTCGGCCTCACAGACGGCGTAGCCCTCGCCCGTAAGATAGATGCGCAGCGCGTTCCGGATATCGCGCTCGTCGTCGCAGATGAGTATTTTGTACATGGCTCTTCCCCTCTCTCGTTTACAGCTACAGCATAGCATCCCCGGCTTTAATAATAAAGATGGGATTTCTTTAAGATTTGCTTAATCTGTAAAAAGAGGCCCGCTTGTACAAAGGGGGCTGTCAGCCGTCAGGCTAACTGAGGGATTGTTCTCTTTCGGAACACTCTGTGCTCTGCAATCCCTCCGTCAAAACCTGCGGTTTTGCCACCTCCCTTTACACAAGGGAGGCATTTGAAAAGCCCGGCCATCCGCGGATGGCCGGGCTTTTGGGTTTTATTGGGAGATTTTATTCGGTTGTTTCGTCCGCTGTCTTTTTTGGAAATTCAGTGATTTCGCCGCAGCTGTACTGCCATATGAGCTCCGCATCGTCCAGCGTCACTTTCCCGTCGCCGTTTACATCCGCGTTTTCGAGCTGCGCTTCCGTCAGCGTGAAGCCACCGGTGGTGCCGCTTTCGGTATTGCGCACGTGCTCGGCCACTCTCGCGGCGTCCTCGGCAGTGATTTTGCCGTCGGCGTCCATGTCGCCGGGAAGCGACGGCGTGATCGTAAGCGCGATCGTCACCGCCGGCGGATCGGCCGGGTACTGCGAACCGCCCTGGCCGTCCTTATCCTGATACATGATATGCTCAAAGCGGATCTCAAACGTGCTGTCCGTGTCGGCAAGTGGCTGCTGCGAGAACGTGACATACTTCGTCACATCGCGCTCAAAGCCGTTTTTGTATACCGCCGTGATCTTCATGCCGGAGGCATCAAACGTCTCCCCGGCGCGGTAGGTGAGCTTATCGGGCTGCGCGTCCACACGAAGAGCCGTGATCACGCTGCCGACCGCCATCATATACGCCGAGTCGTTCTTGAAGTAGATCATACCGGAGGCGTCGGTAATCGGGCTACAGATGGCGTATTGTGCCTGATCGCCGTCAGGCGTGAAGAGTACCGCCGCAGTATCGTAGGTGATCTCCTTCCCGCCATCGACCGTCGTTTCCTTCACGGTAATGTTGGGAGCCATCTGGCCGGGCTTGTCGCGCAGGACACGCAGCTTGCCGGGCGTGAAGTTATCGAAGAAGTACACATATACCACGCCTTCGCTCTCCTCGTAGGCGGTGGTGAGAAGGCCGCTCGTCTGGGGATAGCCCTGCGTGCGCACCGTGTAGGCGATCTTCCAGCTGTTGAGATCGATCACGGTGATGTTGTGACCGGAATATGCCTTGAACTGGCCGACGCCGGAGATGCCGATGTACGCGCGGCCATTATAGATGACCGGGCTGCACGTGCTCATAGCGGGGTTCTGGGGGTCATCGGCATAGTTATAGAGCTTGATGTACCGGAGATCACTGAGCTCGCCGTTCTCCGCAACGGCAGCGCTGTAGAAGTAGCCGCCCTTCGTGGTGAAGTAGGCGCGGCCGTTATGATAGGTCACGCTGCTGCGCGCGTCGCCCGGATGCGGGAGCCGGATCGAGCTGATGAGCTCGCCGGTCCGGGGATCGAGCGAGAGAATGCTCGCATAGCCGCTCGTATAGCCGGAATCGCCGTCATCCGTCGGGATGAGAACATAGCTGTCCGTCACATACGCGCCGGCCCAGTAGAAACCGCCAAGGCTCTTGTACTGCCAGGTGGGAATCTTTGCCTCGTCGCCTCTCGTCGGATTCTCGTCCGTCACGGACAGGCACACGAAGTTTGCATTGAGCTGTTCGCCCTGCCAAAAGCCGGTGTAGATATAGCCGTTATGGTAGTAGATCGGGCAGTTTGGCTGACCGCCGAGCGAGTCGCGGTAGATCCAGAGCGGCTGGAGCGTCTCGGCATCGAACGCCTGCACGCCGCCGTCCGCGAGGCCGACGAAGATCATGCCTTCGGCATACGTCGGGCTGTTGATGGCAAAGGACGATTTGTGATCCATCTGCCCCTTGCCCTCGACCTCGCCGGTCACAACGTTCAGCTTATAGATCATGTCCTTGGCGTAAGTATAGAGATAGTCCCCCACGAGGATCGGGCAGCCGCAGGCGTCGGCACTGTAGCCCTCGCCGAGCTGCGTTGCCCAGTAGAGCACCGTGTTCTCCGCCGTGGTGGGCGTTTTCACGTCTACGACGCCGTTATTGTATTCGTCCGCACGGAACGAAGGCCACACCTCGGCCATCGGCGTATACGAGCGCTCCGGCGCTTTTTCCAGCGTCACAGTAACCGTTGCCGCCTCCTGCGGTACGGTATAGGCCTCTTCCTGCATACCGACGTACCCGTTCCGGGTCACGGTATAGCGGAAGCTCGCCCCCGGCGGGAGCAGCGCCGTGCCGTTCTCGTCCGTATAAACGCAGCGGCCGGTGTTGTTGTTGACGAGGAACACGTTGGCGTCGGATGGCGTCACGTCAAACGTGACCGCCACCGGCTCCTTCTTGATGAAGTGAAGGTTATAGACCGTAGAGACGGCGTTCGCATCGCTGTGCAGCACCTCGAGCGCAATGGTCTCCTGGGACTTATCCGTATCGAGCGGCACGGTAACGCCGTCAAGCGTCTCGAAGCGCTCGCTGCCGACGCGCGCGGCATAATCGCCCGAGGCCGCGTACGATGCCGTCGGAGTGAAGGACGAGGTCGTGTTGGCGACCTGCATATAGTAGTCGGTCACATCGCCGCTGAAGGTGATACGGCTGCCGGCGGCATCGGTGAACGCGAGCGTTTCGCTGTCGGCGGTGACAGTAAGACTCTTAAGATGCAGACTGCGGACAAGCTGGAGCGTATAGTCCTGATAGTACGTGGTCTTGCCGCTCGTTTTGGACGCGCGCAGCGTCATCGTGCGGGCAATGCCGCCGATCTGGAGGAGGCCATTGAGGCGCGTTACACTGCTGTCGCCGACGGCGTCAGCGATGACCGTTTCCTTGATGCCGTCGACTTCGCCGGTGGAAGGCACGATATAATCATTAATGGCCGTCACGGAGTAGCCGCTTGCCGCCGTCGCCTGCGCAAACATGCGGCTGATCGTATCGGGGATCACGTAGCGCACACTGTGCGTACCGGCCGCGAAAGGTGTTTCGGGTGCAAACTCCTTTTTGGCGGCGTTCATGTTGTCATAGAGCGCTGCGGCGGTGATTGCGTCCGCCGTTAAGGGCGTCGCCGCTTTCACGGTGAGACCGTCCGATGCCGTAAATGCAACAGAGGCGTGATACCAGACATTCTTCGTCGTGACGCAGGTATAGCCGCGGCCCGGGACGAGCCCATAGCTCC
>DPHR01000165.1:0-1727 GCA_003522945.1 Clostridiales bacterium | reverse complement strand
GGTGTTGCCCGCCGCATCGCGCACCTCCGCGGTGCAGCCGTCCGGCACGGCGAGCTTAACGTTTGCCGCCGCGCTGCGGGTGATGCGCAGCGTATACTGCGCCGTTTGGCCGCTCGCGGAAACGCCGATCACCGCTTCGGCATCCGCCGCCGTCCGGATCGTGCCAGTACCGGAAACGGCGTAATCCTCGCCGTAGCCCTCGGCGGCAAGGAGGATGCTGTCCGTTACGGCGGTCATGGTGTATTCGTTCGTATACGGGTCAAAGACGGGCTCGATGATCTGCGGCGTGCCGTCCGGCGCTTTCACGGTAACGGACCGGAGCGTCGGCACGCGCACGATGTGTATCGTGTACGTCTGTACCTGCATATACCCGTCCGTGCCCGTGTAGCGTCCCTCGAGCGGGATGGTGATGCCGTCCATGCCGTAGCGGATGCAGCGCGACATGGCCGTATAGTTCGAATCCCAGGAGCGCGTGATTTCCGAGGCGTCCTCCCCGGTATCGGTATAGGTGTATACCGTGCGCAGCTTGGTGTCCTTTTCATTCGGCACCGCGCCCATTTTCGCTTCAAGATAGACCTGCGTCGTGCAGTCGGGAATATAGAAGGTCTTTTCGTTCGTGCCGGAGAGCTCGGAGCGGTATACCTTCGGATCGAATCCTGAGGGGCCGAAGTCGCGGCTCAGGCGCACTCCGGCAAACCACTCGCCGTACGGCAGCTTCACGGCCACCACCTCGGCGGGGCTCTCCTCGCTGACGGTGAGCGTGCCGCGGACGCTGTTGGCGCCGCCGTCCGACACCTCGAAGCTGTATTCCCCCGCAATGACGGAAAGGGATGTGCCGTCTGCTTCCGTCACGTTGCCGTAGCTGTCGGTCATGCGGATGCGGGACACCGCCGGAGCCGCGCCGTTCTGCGTGAGCGCGAACGTCACGGTATGCTTCGTCCCGGCAAGCAGCGCTTCGTATTCCTTTACGGCGGCGTTGAGCTCGGCAAGAAGCGCGTCGGCCGTATCGGCAGAGGCGGTGCGCAGCCCCGCGAGCGCGGTGTCGTACGCCTCCGCCGCGCGGCCATAGCGCTGCACGTTGTTCGTCATTTCGGTGAACCTGCCGAGCCCGATGATGAGCGCGGTCACGGAGGCATTGTTCTGCCCCATTGCTTCCGAAAAGGCCAGAACGTTGATCTTCTCCGCGGGAACGGTCAGATCATAGTCGTTATCGCCGATCTTATAGTCATGGAAGCGCACAAAGTTTGCGCTCTCCCCCTCAATGCTCTCAACGAACGCCTTGTCCGCGCCCTGAAAGCGGAAATCGTACCCGCTCGCCTCAATGGCTTCGAGAACCGTCTGTCCGGCGGTATACGTCACGCGCGTCGGCGCGATGACCGTTTTCTGGTTCGTCGCAACGCTCAGATAGAAATACCCCGGCTGCGATTCCGCCGCCGCCGCCGGTACCGGCAGCACCGACAGCATCAGGCAGAGCGCAAGCAGCAGCGCCGCGATCCGTTTGCTTCCCAACAGTTTTTTCATTCGTTCCTTTTCTCCTTTTACAGATACAGGCATTCGATCCAGCGGTATATGAGCTTCTGTCCCAAGCTCCAGCGCCGCCGGCACTCGCTGAGCACCGTGCGGACGTATTCCTTCATCGTATCGCGCTGCGCGTCCGTCATGGCGTGCGCGCTGAAGAGCGCCTCGCGGTTGAGATCTGCCGCCTCCGCCGCGCCGTCGAGCTCGTC
>DPHR01000022.1:453-6239 GCA_003522945.1 Clostridiales bacterium | reverse complement strand
GGACGGCTTCGGCGGCAAAGTCACGCCGGAGAGCGACGCGCTCCTTGCAAAGATCGACACGCTGCGCCGGAGCGTCGCCGCGCCGCTCGCGGCGTTCGAGCGCCGCGGAAAGGAAGTGACCGACGCTCGCGGACAGTGCGCCGCGCTCGCGGCGTTCTGGGAGGATATTTCCCTGCCGGAGCATCTGGAGGAGCGCTCTCTCGCGCTTGAGGAGGCCGGAGAACTTCAGGCCGCGGCGGAATACCGTCAGCTTTGGGAGCTGATCGTTTCCGCGCTCGAGCAGTGCGAGGCCATTCTCGGCGATATGCCGCTCTCGCTGGAGGATTTCGGGCGGCTCTTCCGCCGGATGCTCTCGCAGTACGACGTCGGCACGATCCCCGTGGCGCTCGACCGCGTGACCGCCGGAGACTTTGACCGCATGCGGCGTCGCAGCATCCGCCATCTGCTCGTGCTGGGCGCGTCCGACGAGCGTCTGCCGCGTGTTTCCGACGGGGGCGGCGTGTTCACCGACACCGAGCGCAGTGAGCTGCGCGCGCTCGACATCGAGCTCTCCGGCGGCGACGACGAGCTCGACCGCGAATTCAATCTCATTTATAACGTATTCACGCTTCCCAAATCGTCGCTCTACGTCAGCCGCAGCGCGTTTGCCTCCGGCGAGAGCGAGACGCGCCCCTCCTTCGTCACCGACCGGATCGCAAAGCTGTTCGCGCTTTGCGAGGAGAACGGCGACGTGCATGCCGCGAGAGCGCAGTCGCTCTCCGGCGCGCTGGAGCTGGCCTGTGCCGGAGACGCCGCGGCCCGCGAGTTTTTCGCCGCGCGCGGCGAGAGCGGGCGCATCGCCGCCATCGAAAAGGCCGCCGCGGAGGAACGCGGGCGGCTCTCCCGCGAGGGCGTGCGCGCGATCTACGGGCAGAAGCTCTATCTCACGGCCTCGCGCATCGATAACTTTGCCTCCTGCCGGTTCCAGTTCTTCCTGCGTTACGGCCTGTGCGCCAAGCCGCGCCAGAGCGCGCAGTTTGCCCCGCCGGAGCGCGGAACGTTTCTGCACTTCCTATTGGAAAACGTGGCGCGCGAGGTGTCGGAGCGCGGCGGCTTTGCCGAAACGGACGACAGGGCCGTCGCCGCGCTGACGGACAAATACGTCCGCGAATATGTGCGCACGCAGCTGGAGGATTTTCGGGAAAAGAGCCCCCGGTTCGTCTATCTCTTCCGCCGTCTGGCGGAGACATCGCGGCGCATCGTGCTCGACACGGCGCAGGAGCTGCGCCGCTCCGACTTCCGCCCGCTCGACTTTGAGCTGAATTTCTCCAACAAGGACGACGCCGATCTGCCGCCGGTCAGCGTCGGCAGCGGCGAGGACGAATTTGTTCTCACCGGCACGGCCGATCGCGTGGACGGCTGGGAGCACGGCGGCAAGCTCTACATCCGGATCGTGGACTACAAGTCCGGAAAGAAAAAATTCGCGCTCTCCGATGTGTGGCAGGGCATGGGGCTGCAGATGCTGCTCTATCTCTTCACGCTGGAGAAGCACGGCGCCGAGCGCTACGGCAAGGAGATCGTCCCCGCGGGCGTGCTGTATGTACCGGCGCACGATATCCTTGTGCGCGCGGACAAGCGCCTCTCGGACGAAGAGATCGTGGCGGAGAAGGCCAGAAAGCTGCACCGCAGCGGTCTGATCCTGTCGGAATCCGAGGTCGTCGAGGCCATGGAGCACGGCGAAGCGCTGCAGTTCCTTCCGCTGTACCGCGGCAAGCTCGCCGCGGAAGCGCTCGCCACGGCCGAGCAGCTCGGCAAGCTCTCGCGGTTTCTCGAGGAGACGCTCTCGAACATGGCCGGAGAGCTCCGCGGCGGCAGCATCGCCGCCGACCCGTGGTATGAAAACGACAGAGCCAACACCTGCCGTACCTGCGATTACTGCGACGCCTGCCGCTTCAGCGAAACGGCCGACGGCTGGCGCTTCAAAACAAAATTCAAAGCGCCCGAATTCTGGGAAAAGCTCGAAAACGGAGAGGAGGAGACAGCATGCCCCTGACCGACCATCAGGAACTCGCCGCCGAAAGCCGCGGCGGAGCGCGGCTCGTTTCCGCCGCTGCGGGCTCCGGCAAAACAAAAGTCCTCGTCGAGCGGCTCATGCGCTATGTAGACCGCGGCGCGGACATCGATCAGTTTCTTGTCATCACCTATACGCGCGCCGCAGCCGCCGAGCTGCGCAGCCGCATTCTCTCCGCGCTCGGCGAGCGCATCGCCGCCGACCCGATGAACCGCCGTCTCCGGCGGCAGACGGAGCTGTGCTGCCGCGCCTCCATCGGTACGATCGACAGCATCTGCGGTCGTTTTCTGCGCGAGAACACACACCTCGCCGGTATCTCGCCGGACTACCGTGTCATCGAGCCGGACCGCTCCGACGAGATCTGCGCCCGTGTGCTCGATAAGCTCCTCGAAGAGCTGTATGAGACCATCGAAGAGGATGCGGGCGTACGCGCGCTCGTGGATTCGTTCGGCTCGGGAGATAACGATGATAGGCTCTCGGCGCTTGTTTTGCGGCTGTACAAATCGCTGCAGAGCCACGCCGACCCCGATGCGTGGCTCGCCGAGCAGCGCGAACGGCTCACCGACGCGTGGAACGACGCCGGCGATACGCCGTGGGGGCAGTATCTTCTCTCCCGCACGCGCTCCCAGGCGCAGTACTGGGCGGAGCGGATCGAGGAGCTCCGCCTCCGGCTGGACGAGCCGGATCGGGACGCGAAGATCAAAAAGGCGTACACCAATAATCTTGATTTCGCCGGTGACGCCGCGCGGGACATGGCGCGCGCCGTCGCGCTCGGCTGGGATAAGGCGCGTCTCGCCTGCCCCGGCTCTTTCCCTCGCCGCGGTATCTATAAGGGCGACGACCCGCTCGCGCAGCGGATCATCGCCGTTTGGACCGGCTTCAAGGACACCGCCGCGAAATGGCAGGAGCTTTTCGCCAACGATTCCGACGCGCTCCTGCGCGATCTGGCCGTCAACACGCCCGCCGTTGACGCGCTGCTCGCGCTGACGCAAAAGCTCGGCGCGGCCTTCGCCGCCGAGAAAAAACGGCAGGGCGTGTGCGACTTCTCCGACCAGGAGCATCTGGTGCTCAAGCTGCTCACGGACACGTCCAACGGCCTCGCCGCCGCGCTTTCGAGCCGCTATACGGAGGTGCTCGTCGATGAGTATCAGGACGTGAACGCCTGTCAGGACGCACTCTTCCGGCTGCTTTCCGACAACGGGCGCAAGCTCTTCATGGTCGGCGACGTGAAGCAGTCGATCTACCGCTTCCGGCTGGCAGACCCCGGCATTTTCCTGCAGAAATATGAAGCTTACGCGCCCTATACGCAGGCGCAGGACGACGAGCCCCGAAAGATTCTGCTCTCGGATAATTTCCGGTCGAGAAAAGAGGTTCTTGCCGCGGCAAACGATGTGTTTTCCCTTTGCATGCAGGGCGGCGAACTCGAACTTACCTATGGAGAAGCCGAAAAGCTGCGCGCGGGGCTATCTTACCCGGATACCACGCAGCCGAAGGTGGAGCTGCACTGCATAGAACTGAGCAAGGCGGAGACCGACGAGCAAAGCCCGCAGAAGCGCGAGACGGAGGCGGACTTTGTCGCCGCGCGCATCCGCCGGATGCTCGATGAAAAAATGCAGGTTTCAAGCGGCGGCGTGCTGCGCGATGTGCAGCCGGGCGATATTGTGATTCTCATGCGCGCCGTGGGCGATAATGCCGCGAGCTATCAAAGCGCGCTGTCAAAACAGTCGATTGCCAGCCGGTGCGACCGGGGCGGGAGCCTGTTTGATACGACCGAGGCGCAGGTGCTGCTTGCGGCGCTCAAGGTGATTGACAACCCGCACCGGGATGTGGAACTGGTAACGGCGCTGTCCAGCCCAGCGTTCGGTGTGCCGCCTGAGGATCTGGCGCGTGCAAGAGGGAAGCTTCGAACCGGGGATTTTTACGACTGCCTGCTTTCCATGGAAGACCGCGGACAGGCGCTCGATAGCTTTTTATCATGGCTTTCCGAGATGCGCGAACAAAGCAGGCTTCTGCCGCTCGGGGAGCTTCTGGACCTTGTTCTGCAGACGACCGCCATGGAGGATGTATTTTCCGCGATGGAAGACGGCGCGGCGCGGCGGGAGAATCTGCAGCTGCTGTGCGCGCAGGCGTCTGCCTTTTCCGCCACTGGAAATCAGAGCCTGATGGGCTTTTTGCGGTATATGGACGAGCTGGAAGAGAGCGGACAGCTGCCGTCTTCGCGCGCGCAGGCAGGACCAGCAGACGCCGTGCAGATTATGACCATCCACCAGTCAAAGGGACTGGAGTTTCCGGTGGTGTTTCTTGCGGATTTGTCGCGGCAGTTTAACCGGAGCGATGCTTCGATGAGCGTGCTGCTCGACAGCTCACTGTATATCGGCGCGAACGTTGTGGATATGGAAAAGCGCGCGTATTTTCCGTCTCTTGCGCGCATGGCAATTGCCGAAAAGAAGACGCGCCAGACGATTGCCGAGGAGCTTCGCGTTTTGTATGTGGCAATGACGCGCGCGAAGGAGATGCTGGTCATGAGCTACTGCTCCGGAAAGCTATCCTCCACGCTCAAAAAGTGGAACGAAGCACTCACGCTTCCGCTTCCGCCCCGGACGGCAGGCAGCGCGCTTTGCCTGGGCGACTGGGTGCTGATGGCAGCGCTCTGCCGGACGGAAGCAGGAGAATTGTTTGCCGAGACCGGTCCCAATGATGTCAGCTCGGTGCAGAATATCCCATGGCTGATTCAGCTGCACCGCTCGTCGGAGCAGATGCAGACTGCGCTTCCGGAAGCTGCGCCGGAGATGCCTGAAACGGAAAAGCCTGCTGCGCCGGACTACGATTTTGCGCCCTATGCGCACCTTGCCGCGTCGAACATGCCCTCGAAGCTTACGGCAACCGCGCTCAAAGGACGGCTTCTCGATCTGGAGGCTGCCGAGCAGACCCCGCAGGAGACGAAAAACCCCGAGCGCTTCCGCCTACCGGTCTTCGGTGCGAAAAAGAAGCTTTCCGGCAGGGCGCGCGGCAGCGCCACGCACCTTTTCATGCAGTTTGCCGACTATAATGCCTGCCGGACAGCGGACGGCATCGAGCAGGAGCTGGAGCGCCTGACGCGGGAAAAATTCCTGACGCCGGAGCAGGCGCAGGGTGTGGAAAAAGTGCGTATTGAGCGGCTTTTCGCCGCACCCTTCGGCGCGCGGATTTTGCAGGCAGAGAAGCTTCACAGGGAGTTCAAATTTTCGCTTCTGACGGACGCGGTGGAGTTTGCGCCCGCTGCGGCAGGAGAGCAGGTGATGTTGCAGGGCGTAGTCGACTGCTTCTGGGAGGAAGCTGACGGCATTGTGCTGGTTGATTTCAAGACAGACCGGACGCCCGACGGACCGCAGGCGTGCGCTGCGCGCTATTGCGCGCAGCTGAATGCCTATGCCAAAGCACTGACAAGAATCTACGGCGCGCCGGTCAAGGAAAAAATTCTCTATTTCTTCTCCTGCGACTGTGCGTATCATCTCGACTGAAAACGCAGCCCGCAAACCGAACCTTTCCGGTTTGCGGGCTGAATTGCTATCCAAAGATGCATCGCTTTCCCGACGGCTTATGCCTTATCCTTCGGGTCAAACAGAAGTGCGGCGAGAAAGCCGAAGACCATTGCGGCGGTGATGCCGCCTGCGGCAGCTTTTAGCCCGCCTGTGAGCGCGCCGAGCAGTCCGTCCTCCAAAACCGCCTCACGCACACCCTTGGAAAGATTATATCC
>DPHR01000022.1:0-266 GCA_003522945.1 Clostridiales bacterium | reverse complement strand
TGCACCAGCGCCGGCGAAATCGACAAGCTTTTCATACACGCCCGCGCCACCCAGAATGACGCCCAGCACGACGAAGCAGACGAGAATCCGCGCGGGGGTAAGCTTCGTTTTGTCAATCAGAATCTGACCGACCATGCAAATTGCGCCGCCGACGAGAAATGCCTTGAGATATTCCACAGTCTCACCTTCTTTCCGTGACGATGGAAACGGCGTGACACACACCGGGGATGGACTCGCCCTGCCACGAGGAAACCGGAGACAGCAGC
>DPHR01000094.1:2281-3171 GCA_003522945.1 Clostridiales bacterium | reverse complement strand
CGAATCGCTCGTGCCGCGCACGATGGCGGCGGCTGCGGAACTCGGGTACAAAAAGATCGCCGTGGCGGGCGGCGTCGCGGCCAATTCTCGCATCCGCGCCGATTTTGCTGCCGCCGCGGAAAAGGCGGGCGCGCAGCTTTTCGTCCCGCCGCTCCGTCTCTGCGGCGACAACGCCGCGATGATCGGCTGCCAGGGCTATTATGAGTTCCTCGCCGGGCATACCGCCGGGCCGGAGCTCAACGCCTACGCAACGATGCCGCTCGAAAAGCAGATCGGATAAGATAGGATAAGATAAAAAATAAGGGGCGAGGGAAATGGGCGTCCACGACGGCCACCGCTCGCGGATGAAGGAACGCTTCCGCGGCCACGGTCTCGAAAACTTCAACGACATAAACGCCTTGGAGCTGCTGCTCTTTTATGCCGCGCCCCGGCGCGATACGAACGGCATGGCTCACGCGCTTCTGGAGCGGTTTGGTTCGTTTTCCGCCGTGCTGGAGGCAAACGAGCAGGAGCTGCTCGCGGTGCCGGGCATCGGCGAGAACGCCGTGACGCTTCTCCGGCTCATCCCGGAGGTCAGCCGCCGGTGCCTGCTCGACAAGACGCCGTCGAACGAGCCGATCGATTCCGCCGAGGCTGCGGGACGCTATTTCATCCCGCGGTTCATGTACGAGACGGAGGAGATCGTCTATGCGCTGCTGCTCGACGCGCGGAAGCGTCCCATCCGCTGCGCGGCGATAAGCCGCGGCACGGTGGATGCCGCCGAAGTGAACGCCCGCAGGCTCGCCGAGCTTGCGCTGCAGTACCGCGCGAGCGCTGTTATCCTCGCGCACAACCACCGCAGCGGCGTGGCGCTGCCTTCCGTGGAGGACGAGACCTCCACGGCGCGGCTC
>DPHR01000094.1:0-2130 GCA_003522945.1 Clostridiales bacterium | reverse complement strand
TCGCCCGCGCGCTCGATCTGCTCGGCGTGGAGCTTTCCGACCACATCATCGTCGCCGGAAACGACTACGTCTCCATGCGCGAGGGCGGATTTATGCGATAAATCACACAGACCTTACTTCAGATTTGATACCGGCGGGGGCTTCGGCCTCCGCCGGTTTTGCAGTGCCGTGCATTTTTCCCTGCATATCGCGCGGGACGGTTCGTTATGGAAACCGGATAACGGCAGCCGGAAACAAACAAAATGCCGTTTGCGGGATTGACATTTTCTGGATATTCTTCGGATAAGCATTGAAATACAAAGAAAAAATCAATGTTGAAAAGTCTGTGGGAAATGTTGATAACTCTTTGAAATCCCGGTTGCGTTTTCCCGGAAGAGGCACGCTCCGCCGGCTCCGGCGGCGGAAATTATGGAAAGTCAATGCGAAAAAGCGTAGAAAAACGGGCCGGGATTTTTGGCAAAATTCGGTCTTGACATACAAAAATTTCCCCATGGGAAAGGCTGCGGCGTGCAGTTTTGCCCTGCATATTACAAATTGTAATATTTTGTTTCCCGCACAGCAGAAACCGCTTGACATAACGCTAAAGAATCGATAAAATGTACCTTATGATATTATGGGAGAGATGGGGAACTCCTTTAATTTCAAAATGACCCTTTATCATAAGAAGACTAAGGAAGAAGGAGGTAGACCGACTTATGCCGCAAATGTCCGTATGGATGATCGTCGCCAGCATCATTGCCGTGCTGGTGTTTTTGCTGATCGGCTTTGTGCTGGGCGTCATGTACCGGAAAAAGGTTTCCGAGCGCGAAATCGCCAGCGCCGAGGATGAAGCGAAACGCATCATCAACGAAGGCATTAAAGCCGCCGAAAACAAAAAGCGCGAGGCGCTGCTCGAGGCGAAGGAAGAGATCCATCGCACCCGCACCGAGTGCGACCGCGAAGTAAAAGAGCGCCGCAACGAAGTTTCCAAGCAGGAGCGCCGTCTCCAGCAGAAGGAAGAAAATCTCGACCGCAAGACCGAAGCGCTCGAAAAGAAGACCGAGACTCTCAACCGCAAGCTCCAGGAAGCCGATGCCCAGCAGGAGGAGATCAAGCTCATCAAGAAGAGCCAGCTCGACATGCTCGAAAAGATCTCCGGCTACTCCGTGGAGGAAGCCAAGCAGTATCTCATCAAGAGCGTTGAGGCCGACTGCACGCACGAAATGGCCGCCAAGGTCAAGGAAGTTGAAGCCCAGTTCAAGGACGAGGCCGAGCAGAGGGCCCGCGAGGTCATCGCCACGGCCATCCAGCGCTGCGCCGCCGACCACACGAGCGAGATCACCGTTTCCGTCGTTCCTCTCCCCAACGACGAAATGAAGGGCCGCATCATCGGCCGCGAGGGACGCAACATCCGTTCCATAGAAACGCTCACCGGCTGCGATCTCATCATCGACGATACGCCGGAGGCCATCACGGTCTCAAGCTTTGATCCCGTCCGCCGCGAGGTCGCGCGCCTTGCGCTCGAAAAGCTCATTCAGGACGGCCGCATCCACCCCGCCCGCATCGAGGAAATGGTCGCCAAGGCCCAGCGCGAGGTCAACCAGACCATCAAGGAAGAGGGCGAGCGCGCCGTGTTTGAGACAAACGTCCACGGCCTGCACCCCGATCTCGTCAAGCTCCTCGGCCGCCAGCGCTACCGCACGAGCTACGGCCAGAACGTGCTCAACCACTCCATCGAGGTCGCCCAGATCTCCGGTCTGCTCGCCGCTGAGCTCGGCGTGGACATTGCCCTGGCCAAGCGCGCCGGTCTCCTGCACGATCTCGGCAAGTCCATCGACCACGAGGTCGAGGGCAGCCATGTGACCATCGGCGTAGACCTTGCCCGCAAGTACAAGGAGTCCGAAGAGGTCATCCACGCGATCGAAGCGCACCACGGCGACGTGGAGCCGCACACGGTCATCGCCTGCATCGTGCAGGCCGCCGACACGATCTCCGCCGCCCGTCCCGGCGCGCGCCGCGAGAACATCGAGAACTATGTCAAGCGTCTCGAAAAGCTGGAGGAAGTCTCCCGCTCGTTCCCCGGCATTGCGAGCTGCTATGCCATTCAGGCCGGCCGCGAGATCCGCGTCATGGTCAAGCCCGAAGAGGTCA
>DPHR01000071.1 GCA_003522945.1 Clostridiales bacterium | reverse complement strand
CCGCCGTCTCGTCCGGCTCTGCGCCGCGGAGGATCCCGGCGCGAAGCGCCTCGTCTGCCGCGGCAGACGCCTGCTCACGCCGCGCGGCCTCGCTTTCGGCCTTTTCACGCGCCGCACGGCAGGCTTCGAGCTGCGCCATCGCATCGGCACGCCGCTTTTCCTGCGCTCCGGCGAAATTTTTCTGGGCGTTTGCGCTGTGGAGCCGGGCGTTTTCTGCCAGTTCCTCCGCGCGCGCAAGCTCCTCGGCAGTTTTGTCGATAGCGGCAAGCTTTTCCCTCACCGCCGCCATTTCCGCTTCCAGCTCCGGCAGGCGGCCGCCGGTACGGTAACGGCACTTTCGCTGCAGGGCGCGCAGCCGCGCCTCCGCCTCCGAAAACGAGCCGCTCTCCTCCCCTGCCGTGACAAGCGAGGCGATCTTCTTTTCAAGCTCCGCGCCCTGCTGCACGCCGAGCCCCGCCGGGCCGATGAAGGCCGTGCGCTCAAATACCGGCAGTGACGCGCCGGTGAGCGTTTCTCCGGCGTTTTCCCCGGTAAGATCGAGAACCGGTTGACCGGAGCAGGAATACACAGCGGAAAAGACACGCATGGGCGCCGAGGGAATGCGCGTTGAGCGCGAAAGGGTAATGTCCTTCCCGCCGAACGTGATCTCCATCGCCCCCGCCATCGGGGAACCGCTCCACGGAGCGTACAGCACCTTGTCCGGCTTTTTCCCGGCGCGGCCGCGCTGGGCGGTGTCGATACCGTAGAGCATGGCGCGCAGAAACGCGCACCACGTTGTTTTTCCGTATTCGTTGGGCGCTTCAATGATATTCAGCCCCGGTGACAGCTCAAGCGTGCGGTTTTGCAGCACGCCGAAGCTCGCCGTCATTTTCCGCACGATCACAGCCGCACCTCCCAACCTTCGAGCGCGGCAATGCCGCAGCGCACGGCGCGCAGGAGCATTTTCTTTTCCTCTTCGGTCTGCGCGGCTTCGATACGCCGCTGCATCCGGCGCAGAAACCGCCCGGCGAGGCTGTCCTCCCCGGCACGCCGCCAGAGATCGCGCGGCGGTACCGTTTCGTCCGAGAACGTGAGCGCGAAGAAATCCCGTTCCAGCGCCTGCCGGAGATAGGCAAGATCCGGTGCGGCAAAACTCTCGCCGGTCAGGATGATCTTATATACATCGTCCGCCGTGTCTTTTGGCAGCGCGGCGCGGATCGCGGTGAGAGCGTCCGCCCCCGGCTCCACGCGCAGCTTTTCATACCGGCGCGCAGCGGTCGGGATGAAACCGGCTTTCACCGTTTCGCCGTCAATATCGATCTGCAAAATTCCCTTTTCGCCGCACTCGTCAAAGCCGCGCCCCTCCGGACAGCCCGGCCAGGCATAAAAGCAGCTTCCGGCACGGCGCAGGCCGCTCCCCAGATGGATATGACCGAGCGCGGCATATCGCATGCCGCTTTGCGAGAGCTCCTCCTCCGTCACCGGGCAGTACGCCGAGCCGGCGCGTCCCGGCTCGGCATGCAGCACGAGAAGCTGCGTTACGCCCTCCTCCGCCGGGGCATGAAAGCCGCGCAGAAGCGCCTCGCACGAGGGCGACGTATACCCCGCGCCCCAGACGCGCGCGCCGAGCTCTGGCAGGAAAACGCTCTCCAAATGGGGCGTGCGGAAAATATGGACGTTATCCGGGAAGGGCAGGAGCGCATACGGCGAGCGCCGGGAGTACCAGTCATGGTTTCCCGGCGCAATAAATACGGGGACGCGCACCTTTCCGAGCGCGGCAAGCAGCGCCTCGCCGGTCTCGGCGTAGGCGCTGCCGCTGTCCAGAAGATCTCCGGCAAGGAACAGGAGATCGGCATTTCGCTGGTTTACCTCCGCCGCGATGCGCTCCAAAAGCGCTCTCTGCTCGCTGCGGCGGACGGATGCCTTTTCCGCGTCAAGCGATTCAAAGGGGGAATCGAGATGCAGATCGGCCGCATGGATGATCCGGATCATGGCGTTATGCGGATCGCTTCGACCGCGGTGCATGCGCCGGTCTCGGTATCGACGGTGAAAACCGCGCCCTCGAGCTTTCCGGGGCCTTTCGCCTGCTCGTACCGGCGCGGGGGATCGCCGAGGAATTTGCGGATGGACTGCTCCGGCGCGATGCCGAGCACCGATTCGCTCGGCCCCGTCATGCCGAGATCGGAAATGTATCCCGTGCCGCGTGGTAAAACCCGCGCGTCCGAGGTCTGGACATGCGTATGCGTGCCCCACACGGCGGAGACGCGCCCATCGAGAAACCAGCCCATGGCGAGCTTTTCGCTCGTCGCCTCGGCGTGCATATCAACGAGCACCATGCGCGTCTGATTTTCCGCGAGCAGCGCGTCCACCGTCGGGAACGGGTTATCGGTGTTCGTATCGAGAGAAAACCGCCCCAGAAGATTGATGACGCGGATGGGGCCGAACGGCGTTGTATACGTCGCGTCGCCCCGGCCGGGGCACTGCGGGGCGTAATTGGCCGGGCGCAGGATGCGCGCCTTCTCGTCGAGATACGGCTGCAGTTCCCAGCGCGTCCATGTGTGGTTGCCGAGCGTCACAACGTCCGCTCCGGCGGCGAGAATGGCGTCCGCCTGCGCGGGCGTGATGCCGACAACGTTGGCGTTTTCCCCGTTCACAACGGTGAAGGAAACGCCCTTGAGCTTCTGGAGCGGCTTTAAATGCTCCTTGAGAAAGGCGAGGCCGGTCTGTCCGACAACGTCGCCAATGGCTAAAATATTGATCGTCATGCGTTTTTCTCTCCGTCCGATCCGGATTCGTTCGTCCCGGCTTCGCCTGTTTCCGCTTCGCCGGCTCCCGTTTCGTCCCCGTCGTTCAGGTCATCCCCCACGGAGTTGAAGATATGGAAAATACCGCTCGAGTTGAGATCCATGATAATGGCGGCAGTGATCGGCAGACCAAAAAGACCGATAAGACCGCCGAAGAGCTTGGAACCGGCGTACATGCACGTGAGCGTTACGATCGGGCGCAGACCGACGTGCTTGCCGACGATCTTCGGCTCAATGATCTGGCGCGCGATTACAACGACGGCATAGATGATGAGGATGCCGAGACCGCGCATCGTGTTGCCGGTGAGAAGCGTGATGATCGACCACGGAAGAAGGATCATGCCGCTGCCGACGATGGGCAGCGCATCAAAAATGCCGATGAGGATACCGAAAAGCAGCGGGTTCCCCACGCCGACGATCAGAAGGCCGACGGTGATCTCCGCCACGGTGATGCAGAAGATGATGGCATAGGACTTGATGAACTGCCAGATCATCTCAAGGAACGAGTTCTTGACATTCACCGCAACGCGCAGCGGTTTTTCGGGCAGGTTTTTCCGAATGAAGAGCCTGATGCGGTCAAAGTCCACGGAAATAAAGACCGTGGCGATCAGGCAGATGATGCTGTTGAGCAATATGCTCGGCAGGCGGCTCGCAATGCCGGTGATGCCGCTGACGATCTTGCCGGAGAGGTTGGTGACGGCGCTGCCGAGATTGGAGATCATGCCGGGCAGGGCCTGCTCAATAGCGTCCATGATGGACACATCGAACCGTTCGCCTACCTCCAGCACCCAGTTATAGAGCTTTGTGATGCCGGGGAGGACGCTCTGTTCATAAAACGTCGGCGCGAACGACACGAAATCCACGATCGTATCGGTCAGGCGGACGACGATGAGCGTCAGAAGGCCGCCGACAACGATGAACAGCACAAGCACGCTGATGATGCCGGCCACATTGCGGTTCATATGGAATTTCCGCTTCACGAGAACCTTGTTCCCGTCCTTACCGCGGACATAGCGCGTTTCCCGGCTCAGCGCGCGGGAGATCGGACGCACGACCGCCGCGAAAATGAACGCGAGGAAGATCGGCATCATTATGTTGATGAGGTACTTGAACACCAGGAAGATGATCGCAACGATCACCGCCCAGTACGCAATGTTGATAAGGAAGTTTACGCGGGGATTCGTTTCCCGTCTTTCTTCCATAAAATTCCCCTCCTTTCAGGGTATCACATATCGGCTGTAAGGAACGGCAGCGCGAAACGCTGCTCCTCGCCGTCGAGCGTATATTCAATGCGCGGCATGCCGTCCATGCGTACACGCACGTTTTCGGCGTCCAGCAGCCGGCGCAGCTCGCGGTAGGTCTCGCGCTTTTCCTCGTCATAGGCGTTCATGTCGTCGGAGGTGAAGAACACGCTCCCGAGCAGCGCGTCGGCGCGCGCAAGCATCGTTTTCTGCCCGCCGGAGAGCTTGAGATTGTCGCTGCGGAGGAAGAACACATCCGGATCGTTCCCGAAAGCGCGGCCGTTCAAACCGCGGCGGAAGAGCGTATTTTCAAGCGAATGCTTTGTGGAGATGCGCTCGCGGTGTGCCATTTTCATAATAAATGAGCCGTCCCAGTCGAGCCCCACATCGCACCCGATGCGGCAGTAGTCCACGAGCCCGAACGCAGGCATGAGCGGCGCGCCGCAGCCGATGATGAGATGCTCGCCGCACATCTCGCGCAGGAAACCCATCGCGCGGCGCATGCGCTTTGCGCGGCTCTCGGTCGGAAGATTGACCGGCGCGGCGGCATAGAGGAAATCGAGCTTCACAAGATCAAAGCCCCAGTCGGTGAACACGCGGCGGAACACGTCGCGCAGGTACTGCGCGGCCTGCGGATGGTCAAAATCGATCGCATAGAAGCCGCCCCAGTTCATGCCGCAGTACCACGGCTTGCCATCTACGCGCAGCAGCCAGTCCTTGTGCCGCCGGAAGATCTCCGAATCCTTCTGGCAGACGAACGGCGAGAGCCAGAGACCCGCGCGAAAGCCATTTTCATGGATCCTGTCCGCCGTGCCGTGCAATCCCTTCGGGAATTTCTTCGCGTCCGTCGTCAGCCAGTCGCCCACGGCGGGCTCCCAGCCGTCGTCGATCTGGAATACATCGCCCTCGGAGAGAACCCCGGCGCAGCCGGAGAGATCGGAGAGGATGCATTTCTCGTCGATATCCTGATAGCGGTTGTACCAGCTCGAATACCCGGCAATGCGCTCTGCGGGCTTTTTCGGCAGGCCCATGGCGGCAAACCAGCCGTCGTAGACCTCCTTCTCCGCGCCCTCGGCATAGAAGAGATCAAAAACATGGAACCCTCCGTTGCAGCGCACGCCGCAGCAGTCGCGCAAGAGCGTGAGCTTCCCGGCGTTGGCGTCATAGCGGATCATGGTGTAGCCGCTCGATTCATCGAGCGAGCCGAGCAGCCGGAAATGCTCGCCGCGCCGCCAGTAGGCATAGGATTCGCCGTGCGTCACGCCCGGCGTTTCCGGGTAATCGGTGAAATAGTAATCGCCGTAGCGCTCCAGTCCCAGCGGCTTGAAGCGCGCGAGCGGACTTGCAAAGGAGGGCGTGCGGTCCTTCACACCGCACTCCGGCGAGTACGTCCAGCTCTGAAAGCCGTTGATGAAAATGCGCTCGCCTGGCTCCGTATCCCAGAGCATCGCGCCGGTCACGCTTTTAAGCGTATCGTCCGGCAGCTCGCAGACGATGCGGTTCTCTCCCGGCTGCATCAGCGTGCTGCCGGTGACAGTCGCTCCGTTTTCCAGTTCCACGCGCCATAAGAGTTCCATATTCTTCACTCCTGTTCGACGTTTTGTCCTTGTATCGAGAAGCGCACCTCTTTCTCCGGCAAACCGGCGGCGGAAATGCGGAGAACGGCCTCCCCGCTCTCGCCCGTGGTGCGCACATAGGTACCGGTCATACCTCCCTCGGCAGTCACGGTGTCGGGCCCGATGAGCGCCGCCGCGCCCGTAAGCGAGAACCGCACCGGGAGCTGCGCATAGGGGGCCGGGGTGCTGTACTCATCGAGAATGCGGACGCGCACCGCGGCGGCGTCCCAGGTATCCCCTTCGCAAAGCGCCGTTTTGCTCACGCGCACCTCCATGTGCAGCGCCGCG
>DPHR01000070.1:2826-3737 GCA_003522945.1 Clostridiales bacterium | reverse complement strand
ACGGGGATGCGCTCAAACTGGCTGTGGCCGATGATAACGGCGTCATAGTCGCCGGTGGCGATGCGGGCGCAGAACTTCTTGCGGTTGCGTGTCTCAAAGTCCTTTTTGGTGGCCACAAGGATATTTGCGGAGGGGTAGAGCCGCAGGAACTCCGAGGCCCACTGCTCCGTCAGGTGGTTCGGCACCGCAAAGAGGGATTTTTGGCACAGGCCGAGGCGCTTTCCCTCCATGGCTGCGGCGATCATCTCAAAGGTCTTGCCCGCGCCCACCTCATGGGCAAGGAGCGTGTTGCCGCCGTAGAGGTCGTGGGCGATGGCGTTGAGCTGATGCTCCCGCAGCGTGATCTCAGGATTCATGCCCGGAAAGATCAGGTGCCTGCCGTCATATTCCCGGGGACGGGTGGAATTGAAGCGCTCATTGTAGAGCTGCACCAGCTCCCGCCGCCTGTCGGGGTCGCGCCATATCCAGTCCCGGAATGCCTCCTTGATGGCCTGCTGCTTCTGCTGGGCGAGGGTGGTTTCCTTACTGTTGAGGACGCGCTTTTCCTTGCCGTCCGCGTCCCTTACGGTGTCGTAGATGCGCACATCCCGCAGGTTCAGCGTATCTTCAAGGATTTTGTAGGCGCTGGCGCAGTCGGTGCCGTAGGTCATGCGGGCGTTGATGTCGTTGTAGGGGATGCTGTTCTTGCCGGAGATGTTCCACTCCGCCGTGAACTCTGAGTAGTTGACCTCCAAGGATCGGCGGGCGTACACAGGCGGCTCCAGCAGCTCGAACATGAACTGCTGAATGTACTTTTTGTCGATCCACGTTGCGCCGAGACGCACCTCGATCTCCGAAGCGTCAAGGTCTTTGGGCTGTGCGGCGCGCAATGCCTCCACGTTGGGCAGATAGCCGGGGCTGTCAACGGCGGC
>DPHR01000070.1:2148-2570 GCA_003522945.1 Clostridiales bacterium | reverse complement strand
GGGTCGAGGAAGATGACGCCGTTCAGCTCGTCGATGATGTCGTCCTCACTCTTGCCGGTGAGCTGGGACATATACGCCATATCCACGCGGGCTTTTTCCCCGATGGACAGGGCGAGGGCTTCTGCGGCGGTGTCCACGCTGGTGACGGACTGCCGCTGCCGGATAGTGCGCTTGGTGAACATATCCGCCTTGCCCTTGAGCTTGGTCTTGTCCTCATCGTCCAGCACCTCAAGGGAGCAGAGCAGGTAATAGGAGCTGTCGTCTGCAAAGGCGAGGGCGTTGCCCCGGCTGTTGATGAGGCCATATTTCTCGGTGAAGCGGTCATAGAGGCGGTTGAGCTTCTGCTGCTCGGCGCGTATGGAAATGTCGTCGGATTCCCACATCTGAAGGTCGATGAGCCGGTGAACGCAGTCCCGCAGCTC
>DPHR01000070.1:0-1842 GCA_003522945.1 Clostridiales bacterium | reverse complement strand
CTCTGCGGCTTCGTACTTGCCGCCGATATTCTGAATGGCGTATCTGAGCTGCGTGGCAAGGTCCAAATCCTCATACGGTTCCACAGTAAAGTCCTGTCTGCCGTACTGCGTACTCTCCGAGGTCTGTCGGCCTAATACCATTTCGGGGTTGTCGATGAAATACTGATTGATGGAAAATCCGTCCTTATTTTCACCGAGATGCACCCAGTCAGGTTCAATGTCGATGGGTCTGTCACGCTTTTGCAGGAAGATGATGTCGGACACCACCTCCGTACCGGCGTTGGCCTTGAACGCATTGTTGGGCAGGCGGATCGCACCCAACAGCTCCGCCCGCTGCGCGATGTACTTACGGACTTCGGGAGATTGTTTGTCCATCGTATAGCGGGAGGTCACAAAGGCGATCACGCCGCCGGGTCGAACTTGGTCGAGCGTCTTGGCAAAAAAGTAGTCGTGAATGGAAAAACCGAGCTTGTTGTAAGCCCGGTCGTTGACCTGGTACTGTCCAAAGGGCACGTTGCCAATGGCAAGGTCGAAGAAATCCCGTCTGTCGGTGGTTTCAAAGCCTGCCACGGTAATGTCTGCCTTGGGATAGAGCTGCTTGGCGATGCGTCCCGTAATGGAATCCAGCTCCACGCCGTAGAGCCTGCTGCTTTCCATGCTCTCCGGCAGCATACCGAAGAAGTTGCCCACGCCCATGGCAGGCTCCAAGATGTTGCCGGTCTGGAAGCCCATGCTGCCGACAGCCTCATAGATTGCCTTGATAACCGTGGGGCTGGTGTAGTGAGCGTTCAGCGTGGAAGCTCTGGCGGCGGCGTATTCCTCCGGGGAAAGTGTGGCGTACAGCTCTGCAAATTCGTCTTTCCAGTTATCCTTGCTTTCATCAAAAGCATCCGCAAGGCCGCCCCAGCCGACATAGCGGGAGAGAATTTCCTGCTGTTCAGGCGTGGCCTGTGCGCCCTCAAACTCCAGCTCCTTCAGGAGATTGATTGCCGCCATATTCGCCCGGAACTTCGCCTTTGCGCCGCCGATGCCTAAATTGTCATCCGTGATACGGAAGTTTTCCGCAGGCGGCAGCGGTGCGGGCGGGTCATGTTCCGGCTCGTCAAAGCGCAGGGTACGAATCTCTACATCATAGGGGAGGTTGTTTTTGTCACCGGGATATACCGCCACGGTTTCCGTGGTAAACTGTGGCTGCTCCGGTTCAGTCGCCTCCGATGCTGGCTGTTCAGGAAGAGAAATATCTGGTTCAGGCTGTGCCTGTGTCCGGCTCTGCGCCTGCGCTTCCTCCAGAAAAACGGCGCGCAGCACGGGAGCGGCGTCCGGCCACAACAATCCGAGGGCGTGTACGCCCTTTTCCCCATGCACCTGCGCCTGAAAGCCGCTTCTTGAGGTGATGAAATCTGCCTCGGTGCCGTCCTCCAGCGTCATGGTGTCCGCGTCCGACGCGGCGAAAACGTTGGAAAGATACGCGCCGATGGCGGCATTGCCCTCGCCCTGCCGGAACAGCTCCCGCACCTCGTCCCGGATGTCAGGCGTGAGGATGCCGTTCATCAGGAGGTCGCGGAGGTCGTCGTTTCTGTTCCGTTCGGGAAGATAATCTGTTATGACGGCGTTTCTCTCATCCCGGCGCAGCAGCCGTTCAAAATTCTCGCGGCTTTCGGCGCGGAATACGGGATAGCGGAGTGCTGGGTCACGAAGCTGCACATTGAGCACGCCGACCTCCGTGATTTCAAAGGGGGTGTTGTCCAGATAGACGGTATCGCCCACGGCATACGGCGCACGGAAAATCATGTTTTCCTGTTCGTTTTCGGCAGTGATCTCCTTGACAGGTTGCGTCTGCTC
>DPHR01000123.1 GCA_003522945.1 Clostridiales bacterium | reverse complement strand
CCGCCCGTGCGCCGCGGGCGGCTCGTCCCCGGCGATAAAGGCGGCGAGAGCGTCTGGCAGGATGACGACGCAGGCGAGATCTGCATTTACCGCGAATGCGAGCCGGGCCATCCGTATGTGCTCGGCGGCGACACCGCGGGCGAGGGCTCGGACTGGTTCACCGCTCACGTCATCGACAACAGCACCGGCGAACAGGCGGCGTGCCTCCGGCGGCGTTTTTCCGAGCCGGAGTATGTCCGGCAGGTGTACGCGCTCGGGAAATATTATAACGACGCGCTCGTCGCGCTCGAAACGAATTTCTCAACGTATCCCGTGATGAAGCTCCTGGAGCTCGGCTATCCGAACCAGTACCGCCGCGAGCGGGAGGACACGTTCACACACCGGCTGCGCGATAGCTGCGGCTTCCGCACCGACCGGCAGACGCGCCCGCGCGCGATCGCCAATCTCGTGGAGGTGTTCTCCCTGCACCCGGAGTGGTTTTCCGACCGCGAGCTTCTCGGCGAGATGCTGACGTTCTGCTACAACGAGGATCACCGCCCGGAAGCGCTCGCCGGAAAGCACGACGATCTCGTCATGGCCGCGGCGATCTGCTATGCCGCGCGCCATCAGCAGCGCATGACCGCGGCCGGCGCCCCTGTCAGCCGCGAGGAGGCCGTCCGGCAAAAGGAGCGCCGGCGCCGCATCCGCCGCGGGCGGATATGAAAAGAGACGGATACCTCTGACACAATGTCAGGCGTATCCGTCTCTTATTATTACAACGGGGAGAGCGCGCAGCCGGTCATGTCTCGTCGAGCAGGGCGGCTGCCGTATCCAGATCGGTTATCAGGACGTTAACATAGCCTCCACGCAGCGCCGCGCGGATCGCGGCGAGCTTTTCCGGCCCGCCGGCGATGCCGATGCGCGTCGGGATGTTCTTGTAATCCTCGCGGGAGATGGCCAGAATACGGTTGGAAAAGGGAAACTCCACCGGCTGTCCGTCCGCATCGAAGCAGTGGGTGCATATCTCCCCCACCGGAGCCGCCGCGCCGGCGGGCGCAGTGCCGGGCTGCCGGTTTGCGCCGGTGATATACTGCTCATAGGTGGTGGCCGTGCCGATGCCGACGACCGCAACGGTGCACCGCTTCATAACGGCGTAGGCCTCCTGATAATAGGGCTCGCGGACAATGGATTCGCGCAGCTCGGCATTGCTGACCAGCACGGGCGCATACAGCGGCTGCGGCAGGGCGGAGAGCTTTCGCGCAAACCTGTGGAGGATGCTGTCGACCTCCAGATTATACTCTCTCCGGCTCTCGCTGCCCATGAGCTGCGTTACCGTAAGGCCGGTCCGCTCCATCTGCGGCATGTTATCCACCAGCCCGGCCACGCCGCGGCCGGGAACGCAGCCGATGATATCTCCCCGCTTGACGATGGACTTGAGATACTGTCCGGCCACAACGCCCAGATTCCCATACAGCTGGTCCGCCCCGAGGCTGTGCGCCAGCCGAACGGCCTTCAAACGGTATTTTTCCTCCAGCGCCGATTCGCTCGCGAAATAATCCTCCGGGCTCCGGTCGACCGTGATGCGAACGATGCCCCGCTCAATGCACTCCGCCAGGATCCGGTTCACCCGCTGGCGCGAGATCCCCAGCCGCTGCGCGATCTGGTCCTGCGTCTGGCCGGCTTCATAGTAGTAATAGGCGATCCGGGTATATTCGTTTTTCTGTTCCGGCGTCAGGGGATGCAGATTCATGGCCGATACCATCCTTTTTTGATACCTCCATTTTACATGGCCCCCGGCTTTTTTCAATCCCTTTTTAGGGCTTTACGATAATACGGTAGGTGTTGGGCTCCACGGCCTCCCGGAAAGCGCGGTCGATCTCGGCCATGGGGACCCGGTCGGAGATCAGAGAGGAAACGTCGATGAGCTTCCGGCTGAGCAGGCGCGTCGCCGTCAGGAAATCCACCGGATTCGGATTCACGGAGCCGGTGAGGATCTGCTCGCCCGAATGGAGCTTTGTGGGGCTGATCTCGATCGGAAGATCGGGGAAGAACGAGGTATACATCACGACCCGTCCCAGCTTTCCGGCCATATCCACCGCCTGCTTCGCCACGGCGGACGTGGCCACGGTGCAGAACACCGCGTCGGCGCCGCGGCCCTCGGTAAGCTCCTTGACCTGCGCGATGGGATCCGCTTCGTTGGCGTTGATGACGATGTCCGCGCCCATTTTGCGCGCAACGTCCATGCGGACGGGATCGAGCTCGCTGACAATGACGCGCGCCCCGCTCATTTTTGCCAGCCGGATGTGCAGCGCGCCCATGATGCCGGCGCCGATGACTACCACATCGTCGCCCAGCTGGATCCTGGCGTTGCGGATGCTGTGAACGCAGCAGGCGAGCGGCTCGGCCAGCGCCGCGTGATCCAGATCCACATCGTCGGCGAGCTTATACACCGCCTTGGCGCTGACGGTCATATACTCGGCAAAGCCGCCCGCTCCCATAACGCCGGAATGCGTATGCGCCACGAAGGACGCCACGCACAGGTTTTCGTGACCGCTGCGGCAGTAGTAACACTCGCCGCAGGAGTTCAGCAGCCGGACAGCCGCTTTGTCGCCGGGCTTTACGCCTTTCACGTCCGGGCCGACGGCCTCTACGATCCCGGCCGCCTCGTGGCCTCCGGCATACGGATACCGGGCGATGACGCCCTTCCAGATGCGCTGCTCAAGCGTGCATATGGCGCAGCTCGCTACCTTCAGCAGCACCTCGTCGCCGACAGGCTCTCTCTTTTGCAGAATCCGCGTTTCCATTTCGCGGACGCCGGAATGAATGCTTACTTTATATGTTTCCATTTCCGTCTATCCCCTTTTTCCGTAAAGCCGGCTCATTTCCTTCAGCGCCGCGTCCACGCTGCAATCCTCGTGGATCAGCTTTGCGATCGCCGCGGCATAGCGTACCGGGTCTTCGTTCCCCCAGATGTTCCGCCCCATGGCGACGCCGGAGGCTCCGGCATCGAGCGCATCGCGGATCTCCTGCAGAAGCTCCCGTTCGGGGACCTTTTTTGCGCCGCCGAGAATGACGACCGGGGCATAAACGCTTTCCGTCAGCGTCCGGAAGCTCTCCGGATCGCCGGTATAGACGGTCTTCACGATGTCCGCGCCGAGCTCCGCGGCCTGACGGCAGGCAAACGTTATGTTTTCCGGCGTGCGGGAATCCCCGGCCTTTTCAAAGCCGCGGGGAAGCGCTTCGGCCGTGACGGGCAGACCCCATTTGTGGCAGTCCAGACACACCCGCGCCAGATTGCTCAAAACCTCCGCCTCGTGTACGGAGCCGGGAAAGCTCATCGTGATAACGGAGTCGGCGCCCAGACGGAGCGCGTCCTCCGCCGTGGCAACAATCTGCATCGGCGCTTTGTGATCGCCCAGAAAGGAAACGCCGCCGTCGATGCGAAGAATGATGCCCTTGCCCAGAAAGCTGCCGGCAAAGTTTTCCGCCATGCCGATGGTGGACAAAAAGGCGTCCGCGCCCGCCGCGGCCAGCTCGCGGATCAACGTTTTCGTGTCCTTCATGGCAGGCAGCACGTTGAAATTGGAGCCGTGATCCATGGCGAGAATGAAGGTTTTCCCGTCGGTGCCGAAAATATGGTTCATTCTGCTTACGGTCTGTGCCATATCGTTGCAGCCTCGCTTTCTATATGTCGGAATTACATTTGTAACTTACTTTGGTCATTTGTCGCACTGAATCATATCATAGCGGTATTGGGCTGTCAAGCAAGCCGGTGAAAAACCGAAGGCGGTAAAGAGGATTTTACCGAAACCTTACAAAAAAGGTGTTTCTCTCTTTACCGTGCGTGCGATACAATCCGATTTGTCCGGGAAACGCGGAAAATGCCGCGTTGTGCATTTTCCGAATACGGCAGAACGCGGTCGGAAATAATTGGGCAATTTCATGATTTGCGGACTTTACGCAAAAAAGAATTGAACTGTTGTCAACACTATGTTACAAAATACACGTAAAGCGCCGCAATAAGCAGACAAAAGGCCGCAGCGCGCGGACGAACGTTCCGGCGGCCGCCGGGTTTCGGAAAAACGGGAGGATGCAGGATTGAGCACAATAACGAAAGACGCCGCATACGGAAGGCTGCGCGAAGGCGGCCTCCGTCCCAACGCCCGTAAGAATCTGAAAGTCGCAGCCTTTATGGCGCCGATTCTGATCTTTGCGCTGCTGTTTGTCTATTATCCGTTTTTGAAAACGCTGGTCAACAGCCTTTGCGCGGTCAACGACAAGGGCGAGATCCTGCGCTTTGCTGGACTGGAGAATTTCAAATATGTCTTCGGGCGGAACGACTTTAAAAAAGCGCTGCGAAACTCCATTGTCATTACGCTGATCAACGTGCCGGTAACGCTGTTGCTGACGATCTCTCTGGCGCTGCTGGCTACGAAAAAGCGTAAGCTCAGCCCGGTATACGAGACCATGTTCACTCTGCCCATGGCCGTATCCATGTCGGCGGCCTGCATGATCTTCAAATCCATGTTCAGCCCGACGCTGGGCTGGGTCAACGCGTTCTTCGGGACGAATCTGGGATGGTTTGAAAGCCGGGATACGGCGCTGTACACCTGCATTATCCTTACGGTGTGGATGGGCATCGGCTTCGATTTTCTTCTGTTCCAATCGGCGTTCCGGGGGATCCCCAAGCACATTATGGAGGCGGCCGAGCTGGATGGGGCGGGATTTTTCACCCGCGTATTCAAGATCCAGCTCCCCATGATCTCCTCTACCATTTTTTATGTGATGTGCACCAACACGGTCCTGGCGATGATGACATCCGGCCCGATGATCATTATTACGCAGGGAGGCCCGTCCCGCGCGACGACAACGCTGATGTACATGATGTTCTCCTCCGGCTACGGCAGCTCCAACTACGGTCTGGCGGCGGTCGTGAGCATGGTGGCTTTCGTTCTGACCTTCGGGTTTACGCTGGTGTCGTTTGTTTATGAGCGGAAGAAGGTGTTTTATCAGTGAAATATACAGCCGGAAAACGCACGATGGACATCGTCGTATCCGTCGTGGCCATCGCTCTGGGTCTGGTGCTGATCTTCCCGGTGATCTACTGTGTTCTGGGCGCCTTCAAAACTCCGACGGAATTTCTCTCGCCGCGGCTGCTGCCGAGCAGCTTTGCCTATACGCAGAACTTCAAGGACGCCTTGCATCAGGCGCCTATGCTGCGCTATATGCTCAATTCTCTCATCATGGCGACACTCGGAACGGTGGTCCGTCTGGTGTTTTCCATCTGCGCGGCCTTTGCGCTGACGCACTATGAGTTCCGGGGGAAGAACTTCTGCTTTTTCCTCATTCTCGGCACGATGATGATGCCCGGCGACACGCTCCTCATCACCAACTATGTGACCGTGTCCCGGCTGGGGCTGCTCAACACCTATCTCGGCATGTGCATCACCGGCTTTGTCAGCGCCAGCCAGATGTTCATGCTCCGGCAGAAATTCCTTTCCGTTCCGAAGGATCTGCGCTACGCTGCCATGATCGACGGCTGCGGCGATCTGCGGTATATTCTTACGATCCTGATGCCCATCTGCAAGCCGATCATCACGACGCTTTTCGTGCAGAGCTTCATCACGATCTGGAACGCCTATCTCTGGCCGCTGATCATCACCGCCAGCGCGCCCGATATGCGCACCGTCATGGTAGGCATCACCAAGCTGAATTCCTGGGAGGACACCAACTATCAGCTCGTGCTGGCCGGCGTGACGATCTCCCTGATCCCGTCCTTCATCCTTTTCGTCATCATGCGGCGGAACATGGCAAAGGGCGGCACCGAAGGGAGTCTCGTCGGCTGATCCGTATTCCCCGGCAGGGGCAGCAGCGCCCTGCTTTTCTGGAATAAAATCATTTTAGGAGGATTTACACATGAAAAAGATGCTGTCATTGCTTCTGGCTCTGGCGCTTGTTTTCTCTCTGGCCGCCTGCGGCAGCACGGGAGAGGCCACGCCGGCCGAGCCCACCGCGGCCCCGGC